>JANMBJ010000124.1:0-7919 GCA_031360335.1 Candidatus Nanopelagicales bacterium | reverse complement strand
GGCGGCGTCCGCCGCAGCGAGTGCTGCCTCTGCGAATGCCGGAGAGACACCCGCACCCAACGCCGGCGCGGTGGACTGCAGTGGGCTCACCAAGGACGACCTCGCGAAGTACCTCGTCTACACCCAGGTACTCGCCCAGGTGCGGTCGACGAGCTCCGTGGCAGCCGTGAAGGCTGAGCGAGTCATCGACCGGAGAACCCGGCTCACGCGTCGCTGAGCACGCCCTTCGACGACGGTGAGGCCAGCCACTCGGCCACGCCGTCGCGCTGTTAGCCTCGCTGCCGTGGCGTCCGAACCGCACCTCCCGTTCGACCCCATCGACCGCGCCGGTGAGCTGTGGGAGCACAACTTCGGCGATGCCGATAACATGCGGGTCGCCACGTCGATCATGCGGGTGCAGCAGCTCCTCCTCAGTGCGCTCGACGCCCGGCTCAAGCCTTTCGACATCACGTTCGCGCGCTACGAGGTGCTCGTGCTGCTCACCTTCAGCCGCAGCGGCCACCTCCCGCTGAGCAAGATCGGCGAACGCCTCATGGTGCATCCCACCTCGGTGACCAACGCGATCGACCGGCTCGAGATGCAGGGGCTCGTCCGACGCGAGACGGACACGATCGATCGACGCCGGGTGCTGGCCTCCCTGACCGCGAAGGGCACGCGCGTCACAGCGTCCGCGACCCAGGCCCTCACCGACCTTGACTTCGGCATCGCAGGACTCGAGACCGACGAGCTGCGCACCTTGTACCGCCTCCTGCGCCAGGTCCGGGCCGCCTCGGGCGACTTCCCCGCCGACGCCTGAACCGACGGACCTGGCTGACCGGACAAGCCGGGAGAGGCCGGAACGGCAGGAGAGACAGGTCGGTAGCGCGAGCCGGGCGGGCTCCGACCCTTGTCCACCGCTTTACATTCCCCTATGGTTTGTCAACTGCCGACCGGAGGTTGACGTGACGACGCTCGATGGCACCGGAACAATCCCTGCGGGGTCCGAGGAGCGCTGGGTCGACCGCAAGCGCTACCTGTGGCTCGTCGCCCTCGTCATGCCGATGCTGCCGTTCGTGGCCGTCGGGATGCACTCGGTCACGGGAGCGGGATGGTGGCTCTGGATCGGACCCATCGTGATCCTCGGCCTCGTGCCACTCATCGACCTCGCCACCGGCCTCGACCGGTCCAGCCCGCCGGACGACCTCATCGCGACGCTCGAGGACGACCGCTACTACCGATGGTTGACCTTTCTGTTCCTCCCGCTGCAGTACGCCGGGCTGCTCACGGCGTTCTGGGTGCTCGCGAACAGCGACTTCTCCACCCTCGACAGGGTCGGGCTCGCGCTCACGGTCGGCTTCATCGGTGGCATCGGCATCAACACTGCGCACGAGCTGGGGCACAAGAAGGAGAGCCACGAGCGCTGGCTCGCCAAGATCGCCCTGGCCCAGAGCTGCTACGGCCACTTCTACATCGAGCACAACCGCGGCCATCACGTCCGGGTGGCGACGCCGGACGACCCTGCGAGCAGCCGGGTGGGCGAGAGCTTCTACGCGTTCTGGCCCCGTACGGTCCTCGGTTCGCTCGTCAGCGCCTGGCGGCTCGAGCGTCGGCGCTATGCCCGCCGCGGCCAGCATCCGTTCCGGCTCGGCAACGACGTGCTCAACGCCTGGCTCATGACCGCAGCGCTGTGGATGACGATGGTCGTCTGGCTCGGACTCGGCATCCTCCCTTTTCTTGTCCTGCAGGCACTCATGGCGCTCACCCTGCTCGAGGCCGTGAACTACCTCGAGCACTACGGCATGCTGCGGCGGCGGGTCGGCGAAGGCGACCGGGAGCGCTGGGAGCGGGTGGCTCCGAGCCACAGCTGGAACTCCAACAACATCGCGACCAACGTGCTGCTCTACCACCTGCAACGCCACAGCGACCATCACGCCAACCCCACCCGCCGCTACCAGGCGCTGCGCGACTATGACGAGTCACCGGTGCTGCCGACCGGCTACGCCGGCATGATCCTGCTGGCCCTCGTGCCGTTCGCGTGGCGTCGCGTGATGGATCGTCGGGTGCTCCAGCACTTCGGCGGTGATCTGAGCCTCGCGAACATCGCTCCGTCTCGCCGGGCGAAGGTCCTCGCGTCCTACCCCGCTGTCGGTGCTGCGAGCACGCCCGGGTCCGGGCCCGAAGGCTCGGCTGACGAGGTCGACTCCACGGGTAGGACGGCGGAGACGGCTGGTCGGTGGCGCGCCGGATGTCCTGGGTGCGGGTATTCCTACGACGAAGCGCTCGGAGACGCTCGAGAAGGCTTCCCAGCGGGGACCCTGTGGTCCTCGGTGCCCCTCACCTGGGTGTGCCCGGACTGCGGCGTTCGGGAGAAAGGCGACTTCGTCGTGACCCGCGCACCCGACGGATGACCGAGCTCGTGTCGCTGCGCCAGGAGATCATCACGGCCGCCGTCGGACTCACGACCACGACGGGCTGGTCGACGGTCACGATGTCGCGGATCGCCGATCTCGTCGGCGTCAGCCGCCAGACCGTCTACAACGAGGTCGGGTCGAAACCCGAGCTGGCTCAGGCGATGGTCCTCGATGAGCTGACCCGGTTCCTCGCTGTCGTGGAGTCGTCCTTCGACACGTTCCCCGACGACCTCCCGCGCGCGATCCGCTCCGCCGTGCGGGAAGTCCTGCAGCTCGCCGGAACCGACGTGCTGCTGCGCGCGATCGTCTCGGGCACCCACGGCGAGGACGTCGACCTGCTGCCGCCGCTCACCACCCGCGCGGAGTCCGTGCTGTCGGCCGCCCGCGCCGTCCTGGCCGGGCGGCTGTCGTCGTACGACCTGCCCCTCACTGCTCGCGAGCGGGCCGTCGCGACCGACGCGATCGTGCGCCTCGTGCTGAGCCACGTCGTTCAACCCTCGAGCTCCGTCTCGCGAAGCGCGACCGATCTCGCTGCCGTCGCGCTGAGCATCCTGCGCATCGCGACGTGATGGCCGTCCGACGCGGCGCGCGCATCGGCCGTCGCCGCATCGTCGACAGTTCGTTGCCGCTTCGAGGCGTGAGATAGTGACGAGGTGGGCATGCGGAGGCTGACGGTCGGGTGCGACTTCACCTACCAGGCAGCAGTGCCGACACCGGCGGTCTTCCAGGTGCAGCCCATGTCGTCACCAGTTGCGACCGTCCTCTCCCAGTCGTGGTCGTCGACTCCGACGATGGATCTGCGCGGCTATCAGGACGGCTTCGGCAACCCGTGCACCAGGCTGGTCCTACCCGAGGGGGTCTCGTCCTTCCACTACACGGCCGAGGTTGACGTACCCGATGCCGGCGAGGACGTCGACACCTCGGCACGCGAGGTGGCCCCGGCCGACCTGCCGGATGAGACACTCGTCTATACGCTCCCGAGCAGATACTGTCTGCCCGACGTGCTCGGCAACGAGGCCTGGGAACGCTTCGGGGGCTATGCGCCCGGATACTCACGGGTTCAAGCCATCTGCGCTCACGTGAACTCGCACCTGACGTTCCAGTACGGCAGCTCAACAGCCTGGTCGACCTCCGCCGACGTCAACAGCACCCGGCTCGGGGTGTGCCGCGACTTCACCCATCTGGCCATCTCCTACTGCCGGGCGCTCAACATCCCGGCTCGCTACGTCTTCGGCTATCTGCCCGACATCGACGTGCCGCGGGACCAGGACGAGATGGACTTCGCCGCCTGGATGGAGGTGTGGCTGGAGGACCGTTGGTGGACCTTCGACCCGCGCAACAACAGGACCCGCATCGGTCGCGTTCTCATCGGTCGCGGGCGCGACGCTGCCGACGTGGCCATGGCCACGACCTTCGGCGGCCCCTGGCTGCAGAAGATGACCGTGCACGCCGCCGACTCGCGGGATGCCTGAGCGGGCTAGCGCGGACCAGCCCCGCTGGTGGCGAGCGCACCTGCCCGGGCCAGCTCGATCGCACCGGCGATGGGCGCGGCCGTCACGGTCGACAGGATCGCCGACGGCGCCCGCACCGCAAGAGCGCGGCGGGCACCCTCGAGCAAGAGCGGATCACCGCTCGCACCGATTCCTCCACCGAGCACCACCGGCACGGCAGCGAGCTCGAGACCCACGCGCTCGAGAAGGGATCCCGCCAGCACCCCGATCTCGTCTCCCTGGCGCAGCACGAGGGCAGTCGCCACCTGGTCGCCCTGATGGGCGAGCGCGAACACCTCGGGCGTGCGCGCCCACCACGTCGACACCGACAGCTCGCCGCGATGTACCGCGAGGATCACGTCGCGCACGGTCGTCCGACCGGTCCAGGACAGCAACGCGTCGCGCAGTGCGGTTGGCGCACCGCGGCCGTCCTCGGCCCGGGCGGCGTGCCAGAGGACCTCCTCGGCGAGACCGCTGGCACCGCCCCAGTCGCCCGAGGTGTGCCCGAGAGCGACGATGCGCGAGACCGCGCCGTCAGCGCGCACCGCTGCCCCGTTGATACCGGTGCCGCACACGACGACCGCGGCGTCGGGAGAGTCCGTGCCCGCCCGCAGGAGAGCAAAGACGTCGTTCTCGACGACGAGGGACGTGCGCGCCCACGACAGGACCGAGAGTGCCTCGTAAACCGCAGTCTGCTCGTCGTCAAGGTCGATCGCTGTCAGGTAGCAGCCCGCGTGCACGACCTCGGACGCGGCGACGCCTGCCACTGCGAGAGCAGCGGACACCGTGGCGGCGATCACCTCGACCGCGGCTGGTATCCCCATGCTGTGGTGCGAGCACCCAGGACCGCGGTGCCGCCCGAGCACGGTCCCGGTACGTAGTCCCAGCACTGCGACGTCGGTCTTGCTCCCGCCGCCGTCGACCGCGACGACCCGTGGCTCGACGGTCGTGGTGTGCGGGCTCACCTGCTGCGTGCTCACGTCCTGGCCCAGGGCAGATAGGCCTGGTTGCCTGCGAGCAGCGCATCGGTCAGGGATCGGGCCACGTCGTACTGTCCCACGAGCGGGTGCGCCAGCAGCGCAGCGAGCACCCGGTCGCTGCCGCCACGAGTCGCGGCGTGCAGCGCGAGGTCCTCGTAGGCCGAGACGTGGGCGATGAGACCGGAGTAGATCGGCTCGACAGCAGACGTGGGCCGAGGGCGGATACCGGTCGAGGACACATCACAGGGCACCTCGATGACGGCATCGTCGGCCAGGAACGGGAAGAATCCGCGGTTCTCCACGTTGGCCACGTGCACGCCGGCGTGCGCGTCATCTCCGAGCAGCGAGGCGATGAGGGCCACCGCTGCCTCGGAGTAGTAGGCGCCACCCCGCTGCTCGAGAAGGGCCGGCTTCGCCACGAGTGCAGGGTCGCGGTACATCTCGAGCAGCTCAGCCTCGATGCGCTGCACCACCTCCGCCCTGGTGCCGCTCGCCTTGAGCTCGCGCACGACCTCGTCGTGCGCGTAGAAGTAGCGCAGGTAGTACGACGGCACCGCCCCGAGAAGATCGAGCACCGAGCGCGGCAGCTCGAGTCGCTCGGCGAGGTCGTCACCGTGCTCCTCGATCAGTCGGGGCAGCACATCGACCCCACCGACGTGCACCTGCCGGATCCACGTGAGGTGGTTCAGCCCGATGTGGTCGAGAAGGACCTCCTCGGGCGTGACTCCGAGCCAGCCGGCGAACATGCGCTGGAAGCCGATGGCGACGTTGCACAGCCCGACCGCGCGGTGCCCTGCCTGGAGCAGCGCCCGCGTCACGATCCCGACGGGGTTGGTGAAGTCGACGATCCAGGCATCCGGATCCGCGCGCTGTCGCACCTTCTCGGCGATGTCGAGCACCACCGGAACGGTGCGCATCGCCTTGGCCAGGCCGCCGGCACCCGTCGTCTCCTGGCCGAGGCGGTCGCACGCGAGCGGGAAGGACTCATCACCGGCACGCGCTGCCTGGCCGCCGACCCGCAGCTGGAGCAACACGGCGGAGGCACCGTCGACGGCGGCCTCGAGGTCGGAGGTGAGCACGAGACGCGTCGTTGCTCCACGCTCATCGAGGATGCGCTGGGCGAAGCCCCCCACGACCTCGAGCCGAGGTCCGTCAGGGTCGAGCAGCACGAGCTCGCTGACGTCGAGCCCGTCTCCGAGGCGGGCCAGCCCGTCGACGAGCTCGGGGGTGTAGGTCGAACCACCGCCGACCACCGTGACCTTCATCGGGTCATCCCTTCACTCCGGTCAGCGTGATTCCCTCGACGAATATCTTCTGGGCGAAGAAGAACACGAGCAGCACCGGAAGCATCGCGAGCAAGGTTGCCGCCATCGTGAGGTTCCACTGCACCTGATACAGGTTGCGGAACGACGCGAGCCCCAGCGAGATCGTCCAGTTGTCGGGATTCTCGCTCGTGTAGAGGATCGGGCCGTAGAAGTCGTTCCAGCAGAAGAAGAACATGAACATCGCCGTCGCCGCGATGCCGGGCTTGGCCATCGGCAGGATGACTTTGGTCATCACTCGCCACTCCGAGCAGCCGTCGACGCGAGCGGCATCGGCGTACTCCTGCGGGATGGTGAGGAAGAACTGCCGCAGCAGGAAGATGCTGAACGCATCCCCGAGCAGGTTGGGCAGGATCATCGGCCACAGCGTCCCGGTCAGGTGCAGCTTGGTCCACATGACGTAGATCGGCACCTGGGTGACCTGCGGCGGCAGCATCATCATCATGAGCACGACAACGAAAGCCGCGTTGCGACCCCGCCACTTCAGGCGCGAGAGGGCGTACGCCGCGGGGATGCTCGAGAGCAGCATGAAGGCGGTCGCCAGACCGGCATAGACGAGGGTGTTGCGCAGGTAGAGCCACATCGGTGCCTTGGAGAACACCTCGATGAAGTTCTCCGGGTGCCAGCTCTGCGGCCACAGGTCCGATGTCAGCGCCTGCTGGCTCGTCATGAACGCCTGCAGCGTGATGAAGATGAACGGTGCGATGAACACGACGGCGACGGCGACACCGACGGAGTGGTCGGCGACGAAGCTGAGCCGCCGCCGCCGGCGCTGCTTGTTCTCACCGCGGCGATCGGTGCGCCGGTGCGCCGGTGCACCGGTCGCCGGTGCGGTCAGGGTGGTCATCGGGCTCCCTCCACGCCGTGCACAAGACTTCGTGCGCGTCGCAGGAGCACGAGCGTCACGGCGAGCGAGATCACGAACATGACGACCGCGAGGGCCGACGCATAGCCGAGGTAGTAGTTCTTGAAGCCCATGTTGTAGAGCCACTGGGCGTAGGTCAGCGTCGAGCCTTCGGGATAGCCCAGGAGCGAGGAGTTTCCGCCACCTGTCGTTGCCTGGCCCGAGGCAACCGATGCCGCCACGACAGCTTCGGTGAAGTACTGGAGGGCCGCGATGACGCCGGTGATGGCCGCGAACATGAGCACCGGAGAGATATTCGGGACGGTGATGTAGCGGAACCGCTGCCAGGAGTTCACGCCGTCGAGCGATGCTGCTTCGTACTGCTCGCGCGGGACGTCGAGCAAGCTCGCGAGGAAGATGATCATCAGGTCGCCGACACCCCAGAGACCGAGCAGCACCAGCGACGGCTTGGACAGCGACGGGTCGTTGAACCACAACGGCTCCGGGAGCCCGAGAGCACCGAGAACCTGGTTGACCGGGCCGGTCGCCGGGTTGAACAGGAAGACGAAAGCCAGCACACCAGCGACGGGCGGCACGAGCGAGGGCAGGTAGAACAGCGTCCGAAAAATCGGAATCGCCTTGACTTTCTGGTTGAGCAGCACGGCGATCAGCAGCGAGCCCGTCAGCCCGAGGGGAACGGAGAACAGCACATAGATCGCCGTGTTGGAGAGCGACTTCCAGAAGCGCGGCTCATGGAGGAGAATATCGTAGTTCTTGACTCCGACAAACTTCAGGGCGTAGAGATCGTACTTGCAGAACGAGAGATAGAGCGAGGCGAGCATCGGGCCGGCAGTGAAGATCAGGAAGCCCAGAAGCCAGGGCGAGATCAGCGC
>JANMBJ010000118.1:0-1803 GCA_031360335.1 Candidatus Nanopelagicales bacterium | reverse complement strand
CGCCTCGCCGAGTCGCGTCCCGCGTCATCCACAGGCCGGGCGGGCGCGGCAGCTCGCCAACGCACGAAGCAGCCGTAGGTGCACAAGAACCGGGCTGGTTCTGTGCACGTACGGCTGCTTCGGGGCTGTGCTGAAACTACGTGATCTTGGTGCCGGTGCTGCGGAGGTCTTCGCAGCCCTGGGTGACACGGGCGGCCATGCCGGCCTCGGCGAGCTTGCCCCAGGCACGCGGGTCGTACTGCTTCTTGTTGCCGACCTCGCCGTCGACCTTGAGGACGCCGGAGTAGTTGCTGAACATGTGGTCGGCGACCGGGCGGGTGAAGGCGTACTGCGTGTCGGTGTCGATGTTCATCTTCACGACGCCGTAGTCGAGCGCCTCACGGATCTCGGAGAGCAGCGAGCCCGAGCCGCCGTGGAAGACGAGGTCGAACGGCTTGTCCTTGCCGTACTTCGCGCCGACAGCGTCCTGGATCTCCTTGAGGATCGAGGGGGTGAGGACGACGTTGCCAGGCTTGTAGACGCCGTGCACGTTGCCGAAGGTCGCGGCGACCAGGTAGCGGCCACGCTCGCCGAGGCCGAGCTTGGCCGCGGTCGCGAGCCCGTCGCCAGCCGTGGAGAACAGCTTGGCGTCGTGCGTGGCCTCGATGCCGTCCTCCTCGCCGCCGACGACACCGATCTCGAGCTCCATGATGATGTTGGCGCGGTGACACTTGTCGAGGAGCTCCTCGGCGACGTCGAGGTTCTCACCCAGGGGTACGGCGGACCCGTCCCACATGTGCGACTGGAACAGTGGCAGCCGGCCCGCAGCGACGCGCGAAAGCGAGACGTCGATGAGCGGACGCATGAAGCCGTCCAGCTTCTCCTTCGGACAGTGGTCGGTGTGCAGCGCGATCTGGACGTCGTACTTCTCCGCGACGACGTGCGCGAACTCGGCGAGCGCCACCGCGCCGAGAACCATGTCCTTGACGAGCTGGCCGGAGGCGAACTCGGCGCCGCCCCATGAGAACTGGACGATGCCGTCGCTCTCGGCCTCGGCGAAACCACGGATGGCGGCGACGATCGAGCCAGACGACGTGCAGTTGATCGCCGGGTAGGCGAAGGCGCCCGCCTTGGCGCGGTCGAGCATCTGGGCGTAGACCTCAGGGGTGGCGATGGGCATGGAAACGCGCTCCTAGCGAGAGACATCACAGCAATCCGCAAGGCCACGTTGCCCGCGGGTCTGCACCCATCCTGTCACTACCGAGGTAAGCGCTTCCAGGCGTACAGCGAACTCGTCCGTAGCTTCCGCGTCACATCGACCGACACCACATCCCCCAGTGACACACCACGACCCAGCGCCACGCCTGCCCGGTACCCGCATCCCCGTGCCCGATGCGTCGATCAGAGTCGCTGGTCGAAGACGTGGCGTCGGACCCAGGCGTGCAGCGCGATCGCGGCCGCGGCACCGACGTTGATGGAGCGCGTCGAGCCGTACTGCGCGATCGAGACCGTCACGTCGCACGCCGCCCGCGCGGCGGCCGAGAGTCCCGAGCCCTCCTGGCCGAACAGCAGCACGCACTCACGCGGCAGGTCGTAGGTCTCGAGCGGCACCGCACCCGGGAGGTTGTCGACGCCGACGACGACCAAGCCGGCCTCGCGCGCCCAGACCGCCAGCGACTCCGCGTCGTCGTGGTGCTCGACGTGGAGATAGCGATCGGTCACCATCGCGCCGCGTCTGTTCCACCGGCGCCGACCCACCACCCGCACCGACGCAGCGTTGAACGCGTTCGCCGTACGCACCACCGACCCGATGTTGAAGTCGTG
>JANMBJ010000063.1:0-5543 GCA_031360335.1 Candidatus Nanopelagicales bacterium | reverse complement strand
AATACCTCACCGACGACACTCAGCGCGTAGTCATGCCACGCGAAGTTCGTCGGATCTGGTGCCAAGACCGGGCCGTCTCCAAGGAAGGCAACGGTCGCCGTCCAGGACGAACCGTCCGACTCCACAGGTGTGTGGTCGAGCGCCGAAGCCATGCCGAAGACGAAGGACTCGCACACGGTTCGGGCCACGTCCGGCGCGACCTCGGCGGCGCGGAGGGCCTCGGCCAAGCGTTGCGCCTCACGGAACAGCCACTCGATTGCTGGCCCTTCGCACGCTTCAGACTGCTCGATGATCACGCTGGGAACGCTAGGCGAACGACCTCTCGAAGTGGGCGATATTGCCGGTTATTGGGCGGGCTGAATAGGGACACACCCTCTCAGTGCGTCGACCTCATGGTGTCGACCTCGCCTCGTCGACCAGACAGACAGCTAACTCGGCACAGACTCCGAAGGCGCCGCGACGACGTCGGCTCGGAGCATGCCGACGGGACCGGTCTCGTGAGGAGGCGGTCTGGTCGGGAGGCGTGATGGTCGGGGGCGGCCCTGCTCGTCAGGGCCGGGGTCTCGGTGGGGCGAAGGCCCAGTAGCCGGTCTCGGTCGGGCGCCTGTCGGTCGCGGAGACGACCCAGCCGCCTTCGTGAACCACGTGATGGTGACGCGGGCAGAGGAGCACGAGGTTGTCGATGTCCGTCGATCCTCCCTCCTCCCAGGGGATCACGTGGTGGGCGTGCGTGCGGCTGAGGTCAACGCGACAGCCCGGGAAATCGCAGTGCCGGTCGCGGCGTTCCAGGGCTCGACGCAGGCGCGGCGGGACGGTGCGGTGCTCCCGGCCGACGTACAAGACGTCATGCGACGCGTCGCGCAGCCAGGCCTCGAGGTCCGCACGACCGTCCCCTCGGCGCGAGCAGTCGAGGCGTCGGGCGAGAACGCCGGTGATCATGGCGTCGCACAGCATCCGACTGACGGTGGCCGACGGCACGAGGACCGGGTCGTCGTGGCCGGGCAGCACCAGCTCGCCGCCGAGACCGGAGGCGATGTCGCCGAGGTCGACGGTCAGCACCACGTGGGGCTTCACCTCGTGACGGGACCCCAGCAGTCCGCTCTCCAGCTGACGGCGCGCAAGCTCCACCAGGGCCAGTCCCAGCAGATGCGCCCGACGGGGCCGGCGAGCCCGCCGCCCATGGACCGACTCGGGATCGACACCCTCGGGCAGCTGGTCCTCGACCGGCAGGGATCCGGTGCGGAACCAGCCGTCGACGATCTGGTCCAGCGCCGTCGTGACAAGAGCGCCACCCTCGGCGTCGAGCCAGCCGTCGACACGCACCATCGCGCCGGCCGCCGAGAGCCGCAAGGTCTGGTCGTCGTGGGCGGCCAACGCCGCCGAGGTGGCGCCGTCGACGTCGAGGTAGAAGCGGAGTCTCGTCGCGGCCTTGGCAACCTGGGCGGCCGTCGCCGTGCGGGCCAGCTCGACCAGGATGAGCTCGGCTGCAGTGCGCTGGTCAGCCAGGTGCTGCACGGGCAACCCGCGCAGGGCGGTGTCGATCCCGCGGGTGATCTCGCGCGCCTTGGCCCCGGTGATCTCGCCGGCGAGCAACGCCGCCCGGGTGGCGGTGAAGTCTGACGCCCACGACGAGGCGCGGGCGAGGATCGCGACGGCATCCGTGCGGGAGGCGCCGACCTCGTTCTCGAACCACCGCGTGGTCGACACATATCCCTCGGACACGAGAGCGCCCGACCGGTGCAGCACACCGGCGCCGACGGTGACCACTGACTGGGTGAGATCACTGGCGCGCACAGCGTCAGCGACCAGCTCCGAGAGTGCCACCTGGTCCACGGCCGACCAGGCACCGTCCGCAGCCACCGACGCCAACCGCGCGGACAGCGCGGTGAGCTCCGCCAGCGCCGCCACCAGTTCGGTGGCCAACGGAGTCGGGTTCGACGTCATGCCAGGAACACTAGTGACCACCTCCGACAGTCGACCGCGCCTGAGACCCCATGGGCCACAACTACTTTCAGCAATGTCCCGCGACCCTCCGAGGTCATCATCGTCGTGCTGGTGGGATGGCCCACGTCTGTGGACGACGCGCCGACGGCGTATCGCCGTGGACAGAGGTCAGGCCTGGACGTCGCCCTCGTCCCGAGGCGTCGACCCTCGCGCGACGGACCGTGCAGGTTCCCGCAAAGACGCGGCGAGGTCGGAGATGAGGCACGGTCAGTGACGCGGCGACGTCAGTGGTCAGGCGCAGGCAATGATGAGGCGCAGTCAGTGATGAGGCACAGTGGGGCGATGGGACTCTTCGACTCGATCCTCGGGCGCAGCAAGCCGGCGAAGCCCGACCTCGACCAGCTGTTCGGACTCCCCTCGGCCTCGATCACGCTCGACGTCTCGCTGGGCTTCCACGCGACCGGGACGGGATCCGTGGCGTTCCGCGCTCCCGAGGGCCGCGCGTTCGCCGACGTGCAGGCCGAGGTCCAGGCCCTGCTCGATGCCGACGGCGGCCCGAAGGTCGAGGCCGAGGTCGACGCGTACGGCTACACCTGGCTCGTCGTACGTACCGACCCGCCGGACGTCGCGAGCCTGGTGACGGACCTGCATGCGGTCAACTCCACGCTTGCCGACTCCGGGTTCGGACCCACCCTGCTCTGCTCGCTCGTCGCCTTCAGCGACGGCGCCCGCACGCTCGGCATGGTCTACCTGTTCAAGCGTGGCACGTTCTATCCGTTTGCCCCCCAGACAGACACCGGCACCACGATCGACGGGACTGCGGCCCGACGCCGCGACAACCTCCTGGAGATCCAGGTGCGCGACCTCCTCACCGGCGAGCTACGCCTCGAGCAGGCGACGTCGCGGTGGTTCGCGGTCTGGGGAGCCCCCGGGCTGTAGCGCGCGGACGAAGCTAGCGTGCGACGTCGAAGGTGACGAAGGTGAACGTGCGGCTGCCGTCTGGTGAGGTGCGACGCGTGAGCGCCCACGCCTCACCCACGGCGCGGGCCGCGACACGTGGCCAGAAGTGCTGTGCCTCGGTGTTGTCCTCGAGGTAGGCGATCGACCATGGCCCGGGGTGGAGCGCCAGCAGCCGTGCTGCCGCGCGGCCCCCGACACCCGTGCGCCGCAGCCCTCGCAGGACGAAGAAGGCATGAAGGAACGTCGAGCCGTCGTCGTAGGGCCGCATGAGGCAGAAGCCGGCAATCCGACCACCGTCGTGAATGAGATAGGCACGGTGGTCGGGCTCGGCACCGAATCGTTCGAGTCTCGGGAAGTCGAAGCGCCCCAGGGAGTCTGGGCGTTCGCCGCTGAGGTCGGAGAGATCGTGGAGGTAGAGCTGACCGAGGTGCTCGAGCACCGGGAGCGTCGCCGGCTCGACGGGCACCAGCATCGTGTCAGCGCTCATCGCGCATCCCACTGTGCGAGCAGCGAGGCGAACTCGTCGGCGAACTGCAGTGTCTGCACCCACCGTGCCGGGATAGCTGCAGCGCCGTCGCGCGCGCCGAGCAGCCCGCCCGCGATCGCGCCGTTGGTATCGGCATCGTGCCCGAGGGTGACGACGTCGACGAGGACGTCCTCGAGGTCGCGCGGGTCGAGCACAGCGGCGACGGCGATGCTCAGCGACTCCAGGACGTAGCCGCCGCCCTCGCCGGGCAGGTGGGTGATGCCGGTGGATGCCATGGGGAGCAGCCTCATCGCCGCGCCGTGATCGATCGCGTCGCTCACCTGAGACGACCCGAGGCTCCGGGCCACCGTGTGTCCGGCGCCGACGGAGTCGTGGATGTCAGCACCCGCGATGAGCGACGCGGCGATCTCCACGTAGGCGGCGCACGACACCGTGCAGCGCGTGTCGTCATGAGTGATCGCGGAGATCGCGATGGCATCGTCGATGCGCTGCTGTTGGTCCGCCACGAGCACCGCGGTGGGGATAGCCCGCATGAGTGATCCGTTGCCGGCCTGGCCAGGGCCGGCTCCGCTGCGTCTCGGGTCCGGCGACCGGGAGTAGGTCGACAACGCCGTCTCGGTCGCTCCGCCCACGTCGCGCGGTCGGCTTCCTTCGGTGCGGTCGGGCCAGCGCCCGTCGTACCAGTCGAGCATCCGGTCGGCGACCGCGTGCAGGAGGTCGGGGCCTGGGTCGGCGTAGCCCAGGAGGACCGCGCGGGTGAGATCGGTGTCGTCGGTGGCGTGACCAGCGGGCCAGCCGAGCTGCCCGCCGCCGACGATGTCGCGCAACCCGTCCGGATACGCCGCCATCACCCGCGACCACGACAGGAACTCGAGCGTCGCGCCCAGGCTGTCCCCCGAGTGCACACCGAGCAGGGCGCCGAGCCGCCGGTCAGCCATCACGCGACCAGCATGCCGTACCCCCGATGCGACCCCCGCGGTCGCGCGGTCAGTGACCGCCGAGCTGCGTACCCGTGCGACGACCTCGGTGCCGGAGGCCGCTTCTCGGCCCCCATGAGCACGAGGCAACGACGCCGAGAGGGGAAGAATGCGTGCGCCTATGGCACGTCGGGGCACATCCATCCGGAACGGGGGGTGGTGGGTCAGCGGCTGCCTAGCTGGGTGGCTATCTGGGCTAGCTGTTCTAGGCGCTTCTCCAACGGGGGGTGGGTGCTGAAGAGGGTGGAGATCGAAGCCTTCGTGGTGAGGGCTGGGGCGAAGGCGAAGGCGGAGACCGACTCCATCGAGCGCAGGTCGGCGTCGGGAATGCCGGAGATGTCGCCGCTGACCTTCTGCAGGGCCGACGCCAGGGCGGAAGGATTACCGGTGAGCAGGGCGCCGGAACGGTCCGCGGAGAGCTCGCGATAGCGCGACAGGGTGCGTGTGAGCACGAAGGAGACGACGTAGACGAGCACGCTCACCAGAAGCACGAGCATCGTGACGAGTGCGGCGTTCTGGTCGCGGTTGTCGCGTCGTCCCATCCCACCCCACATCACCATGCGCGTCAGCAGTCCGGCGAGCACACCGGCGAAGGCCGCGACGGTCATGACCGTGACGTCGCGGTGCGCTACATGCGAGAGCTCATGGGAGAGAACACCTTCGAGCTCATCGGTCTCCAGCCGGCGCAAGATCCCGGTGGTCACCACGACGACGGCCCGCTTCGGAGAGCGCCCGGTCGCAAAGGCGTTGGGCACCTCGGTGTCGGCGACGGCGACGCGCGGCTTCTCCATGTCGGCGAGGGCGCAGAGGCGGTCGATCATCGCGTGCAGCTCGGGTGCCTGCTCGGCGGTCACCTCGACGGCACGCATCGAGCGCAGGGCCATCGTGTCGCTGAAGTACCACTGGAGGAAGAGACCACCGCCGGCGATGAGCAGGACGAACCACGTCTGCACGCCGATCGCGATGAGCACTGCGGCGAGCACGACGTAGAGGAGCCCGAGCCCGAACAAGGTGGCGACCATGCGCCTCACAAGTCCCTTGTCGGCGGCGTACCGCGTCTTGGCCACGACTGACCTCTCCGTCACGGGACGGCGCTGGCGCCGGCTCCTCACGAGGCTCGGCAGGCGCCGACCCTCTCCCCCGTCAACGACGGTGGGCCAGGAGATCGTTCCGCC
>JANMBJ010000001.1:0-19483 GCA_031360335.1 Candidatus Nanopelagicales bacterium | reverse complement strand
CATACGTAGCGAACATCGCCGAACTCCGCGAGGAGCTCGCGCACCGCGGGTTCGGCCTGACCGCAGTTCGGACACTGGAAGTCGCCGTACTCCACCACAGTGACGGGAGACTCCGAGGGTCCGCGGATGTGGTCGCGCTGCGGGTCGACTGGCTCAGCGAGATCGACGAGCGACTCGGCATCACCGAGGAGCGCACGCACGCGACGTCGCACCGGGAGCCGACCCGTCGCGGTGAAGACGACCCAGGTGACCAGGGCCGAGAAGGCAGCTGCGACGAGCACGCCGAGCTTCGCCTCCGCCAGAGACTGACCCTGAAAGGCGATCGCTGCGATCAGCAGGCTCAGCGTGAACCCGACGCCGGAGACGGTTCCCGCGCCGAGGACGGCTGCCCAGCCGACCGACGGGTGCAGCCGGCCCTTCGACATCGCGGTGGCCAGCCACGCGCCGCCGACAATGCCCAGCGGCTTGCCGACGACGAAGGCGACGATCACGGCCCACGTGAGCGGAGACCGGAAGGCTGTGGCCAGGAAGTCGCCGCGGACCACTATGCCCGCGTTGGCCAGAGCGAACAGAGGGACGATGAGGTAGCTGGTCCATGGGTGGAAGAGCTCCTGGAGCCTCTCGTTGGGGGGCAGGGCGGCCCGGACGCCCTGCGTCGCAGATCGGGCGAGCTCCGGGGTGGGCTGCTCGCGGAAGTCACGGAAGAGCCCGGTGGCCCGCTCGAGATTCACCCGGTCGACGGGGCGGGCGAACGTCAGCAATCCCATCACGAGCCCGATGACGACCGGGTCCACCCCCGACATCGCTAGCGCGAACCACGCCGCGACACCGACGACGAAGTAGAAGACGCCGCCGCGAACGTGCAGCCGGAACATGACGACGATGAGCACTACGAGCAGCAGAGCGACGAGCAACGGGCGGAGCACGAGGCTCTCGGTGTAGACGATCGCGATGACGGCGAGGGCGATCACGTCGTCGGTGATGAGCACGGTGAGCAGGAAGGCGCGGAGCCGGTCGGAGAACCGTGGCCCGACGATCGCCAGCACTCCGAGCGCGAACGCCGTGTCGGTCGACAGCGCGACACCCCAACCGTGCGCTGTCCCGTTCGGTGCCGCAATCGCGATGAACAGCAAGGTCGAGATCGTCATGCCTGCGACTCCTGCTACGACGGGGAGGATCACGCGGCGACGTTCCCGGAGATCGCCGAGATCGAACTCACGCCTGGTCTCCAGTCCCACGACGAAGAAGTAGAACGCCATGAGCCCAGAGTTGATCCACTCCACCGCCGTCAGAGAGAACTCGTGCGTGCCCCACGACAGCCCGACGTCCGTGCTCCACAACGACGAGTACGGATCGGGGGCGATGTTGGCCCACAGCATCGCAAGGATCACGGCAGCCAGCAGAAGCGCCGCACCGCCGCTCTCCGTGCGTAGGAAAGACCGCAGCGGCGCGGCGCTGTAACCCGCCCAGGCGGTGGCGGCAGCGCTCGGTTGCACGGCTTGTTCAGCTCTACTCATCCCACACCTGTCCATGGTCGTCAGATCGCGAGAGTCGGGCAGCGACGTCGCGGTGGGTGTCGGCGCAGCGGTCAGCACGTTGCTTCGTTGGTAGAAAGCATCCTCGATCTGCGGCGGAGCGTTCAGTGCGTCCCAGTCCGAGTCGACCCGGTGCGCCGTCGCCGGCCCTTGGGCCACGCGAAGGCCGGTCGCTGAACTGTCACAAACAGGCCAAGCAGCTCAGGGTGCGAAGTCCGTGCTGTACGCCAGCTCCCGCCCGGCCTGATGCTCGTCGCTCAGTTTGGTGAGCTTGGTGGCGATCCGCTGGTGGGCGTCGCTGCCCAGGATCAGACGCTGGGGGATCGCCTGGGACGTCAGTACGTCGAAGATCACGCCGGCGGCCAGCACGGGATCGCCGGGGAACATGGCGTCGCCGGTGTTCTCCATGGCGAGGCGGAATGCACCGGAGGTTGCCTCATATGCCTCGATGGTGGGTCCTGAGAATCGTGTCCTGCTCTCGATCCCAGTGCGGAAGGACCCGGGCTCGATCAACGTGGCGGTGAGGCCGAGCGGCGCGATCTCCTGCCACAGCGCCTCGGTCAGGCCCTCCAGCGCGAACTTGCTCGAGGAGTAGTAGCCGTTGGCGGCCAGGCTCGCCAAGCCATCCATCGAGGACATGTTCGCGATCACGCCACGGCCCCGGGCTCGCATGCCGGGAAGGGCCAGCCGGAGCAGGGCAACTGCGCCGAAGAAGTTCACTTCGAAGATGCGTCGGTAGTCCGCTTCGTCCTGCTCCTCGATCGCGCCGAGGTAGTCGATGCCAGCGTTGTTGACCAGGATGTCGAGGGGGCCGAATCGTTCGTAGGTGCGACTGATGGCGGCCGAACGTTGCGCTGCGTCGGTGACATCGAGGACGACGGCCTCAGCTGTGTCCGGGTACGCGTCGGCCAATGCCCGCATCGGGGCAAGCGTGCGTGCGGCCAGGACCACACGATCGCCATGATCGAGCGCGTGCCGTGCTAGGGCGAGACCGAGCCCACTGGATGCGCCTGTGATGAGCCACGTCGACCTCGCCATGTCATTCACGTCCTTCGCTACTGCGAGACGCTCGAGCAGATGAGTCGTCGAGTCGCTCTCGCACAAGCGGCCGCAGCCGCGCACTCATCGTGTACTGGCCGTATGGCGCATCGCATCGGTCATCCGACTGCCCAGCCTGCTGGGTTCGGCGTCGAGACCTGTCCGGGTCGACAGTCGTCTGACTGATGTCGCTCCCACGGCTCTGGCTCACCATGGACGCTACCGGCGTTCGTCGGTCCCGACGTCGGGAGAACCAGATGCCGTTCGTCAACGTCAAGCTCGTCGACGGAGTCTTCACCGAGCTCGCGCAAGCCGCTCCAGTCGTCACTAGTACGCCCTGAACCTTGACTGCCCCCAGACAGAAAGAGACGCCATGACATCGGAAACGAAGAACTGGTTCATCACAGGCAGCTCGCGAGGATTCGGACTCGCCCTCACCCGAGCGGTGCTCGAAGCCGGCGACCGGGTGGTCGCCACTGCACGCCGCCCCGCCGATCTGGAGTCCCTGGTGCAGGAGCACGGTAAGAACGTGCTGGGCCTGGCGCTGGACGTGACCGACGCGAAGGCGGCCCGTACGGCGATCGCCGAAGGTGTGGAGGCCTTTGGCCGCCTCGACGTCATCGTGAACAACGCCGGATACGCCAACAGCGCCCCGATCGAGGAGATGGCCGAGGACGACTTCCGCGCGCAGATCGAGACCAACCTGTTCGGCGTCGTCAACGTGACCCGTGCAGCGCTACCTGTGCTCCGTGGCCAACGGGCCGGCACGTTCGTGCAGTTCTCCTCGGTCGGTGGCCGGGTCGGCGGAACCCCCGGCATGGGCGCCTACCAGACCGCGAAGTTCGCGGTCGAGGGCTTCTCCGAGGTCTTGGCCAACGAGGTCGCGCCGTTCGGCATCAACGTCATGATCGTGGAACCCGGCGCGTTCCGCACGGACTGGCAGGGCTCCTCGATGCTCCTGCATCCCGTAGGACCGGACTATGACCAGACAGTTGGCGAGATCAACCGCTATCGCGACGCGAACAACGGGACCCAGCCGGGCGATCCCGTACGCGGCGCCGGCGTGATCATCGAAGCCCTGCGCTCGGGCACTCCTCCCCGTCGCCTGCTCCTGGGCGCTGAAGCAGTGGCGATGACTCAGCGCGCCGAGGACATCCGGGCGGCCGAGAGAGTCGCCTGGGCCGCGATGAGTGCCCAGTCGGACTATCCGACCGGGCCGGCGCTCGCTCCGGTGTGACTCCCCGCCCGCCACCGAGAGGATGGCGCGCCATTCAGGACCGTCCCGCACCTCACGACATCACGGTGCCATCACCCTCGGCCTGCGCAGGTCAGGATCGACCCACCACCCTACGTCGGGTCGGAGCCGGAGATCTCAACCCAGCCTGAGGGCGTGGATCACGCGCTCGAGGCCGGTCGGACGCTGATGCCATCAGCAGCCGACCGTTGTGCCGACGGGATGGCCGGGAGGGTGGCCCCGTCCGGGTCGTCCGGCCGCCCGGGCGATCCTTTGATGAGGAGCCAGCACCCGACGACGAACTCAACGGGCACGTACGCGACGTAAAGCACGATCGGCGGTTGCAGGTCACGGTCCCAGATCAAGGCCAGGGTCGCGAGACCGACCAGGACGACGGACGCGAGACCCCAGATGCTGAGCCATCGCGGGACGAATCGCGTTCGCAGGAACAGCCAGTACCAGAGCAGAGCACCCGCACCGAAGAACAGCATGGCCATGTCGGCGGCGTGATCGTGCAGTCCCAGAGCCGCGTGCCCGATCGCCGCGTCAGGCGCCGACAGCGCCGAGCCCGAGCCGGCACCCGCGCTCGCGAGGTCGAGAAGGCTGTAGAGGCTGAGAATGCTGACCGCGAGGACCGTTGCCTCGGCGAGCCAGAGAGCGAAGGCGACCGTCGCGACCCACCGGACCGTGTCACGCAGTGCAACGTAGAGCAGCGAGGTGAGTGCAGTGATGCCGATCGCGGTGAGCAACTCGAGAAGGATGACCGCACGCAGCCGCGTGGGGTCAGCACCGACCGCGGCGATGACAATGCCTGCGTCACCGGACAACATCGAGGTCGAGAGGAGACCAGCAGCGAGGCTCGTGCTGAACTGTGCGACGAATGCCGCACCGACGTAGCGCGGGACCGAACCGTTCGACTGGGCCGCCATGACGCCTTCCTCCTCGAAACCCGAGACCGCCCATCGGGCTACTTCCCGGGAATCCCTCGTCACGGTAGTCCCGACAGCGTCGGAACGCGCCGCAACCGAGTCGCGCTGCTGGCGCGACAGGACGGTCGAAGGCGGCGTGATCGGCGATGGGTGACCCTCGGCCGAGGTTCAGCCCACGTCACTGAGCTGGCGGTTGAGCAGTGTCACGAGACCGTCCGCGACCACGGTGCCGAAGAACCGGACGGTGTAGTGGGTGACGCGCTGGGGAGCACTGCGTCGCATGCAGTGCCGCGATCGGCTCGGTACTGCCGGGCGAGCGCGCCCCGTGAGCAGCGCAGTCTGTTGCCCACGGCATGTTCTACCTGCTGCTCTACCGCTCACGCATCGTTCCCCGCCGGATTTCCCTCTGGGGTCTCCGTGCGATCGCCCTGTATCTGGTGGCTGACCTGCTCGCCCTCTACGGGATCCTCGGAGCCGGCGACTCCGGGCAGGTTCTGATGTTCATGCCCCCGGCGGTTCAGGAGATGGTGCTGGCGATCTGGATGATCGCCCGCGGGTTCCGTCCGGTCCGGCGGCTCGACGACGGCACAGAGGCGATGACGACAACTCCGTAGACAACCCGACGACCAGGAAGCCGGAGTGCTACCGGACCGCGATCGGTGCGGGTGTCGGAGCAGGGATCGGCATGCTGGTCGGGTTGACGGGGCGGGGACCGGCTGGCGCGATTCAGCTCAGCCGACCGATGCTTGCGGCTCGAGGACGACGACGGGCGTGACTGTCGAGCGCCGTCCGGCGTAGGCGTCGAGCTTGGGATCGACCGCGAGCCACAGCCCCCAGAGCCGATCGCGCTCCTCGGCTGCGGCCACGCGCGCATGGACCGGGCAGGGCGGCCGACCGGCGACCCTGACGACGGCATCGGGGTGCGCCTCGAGGTTGAGGCACCACGCCGGATCACCCTCGTCCCAGCCGTTCATCGCGATGGCGACGAGGTTCGCCCCGTCCTCGACGTAGCCGATGATGACACTGCGCTCCAGCCCCGTCGTACGCCCGATGGCGGTGAGGCGCAACGCGCCCCAGCCTCGCTTGCTCGACGGGCTCCACAGGAAGCGACCACCGCTGAGACGGTAGAGCGTCCGATGCGCCCGCCAGGCCAGGTGCACGAACCACGGCGGCGGGACGGTCGGGGGGCGGGACTCTGCACTGCTCATGGCTCTTTCCTCCTGGCATGGGACCACCTCCAACCTACGCCGCGTCTCCTGGTCGGTCGTGCCGGAACGGATCCGAACCCCGACGTTGTCGCCTGGCCCGACACCTGCAGCGCGCAGCTCCTCGGCCACCTCGTCGGCAGCGTCGAGGAACTCTTCCTAGGTGAACACCTGCGCCCCGTTGTCCAGCGCCGGCCCGTCCGGGTGGTCCGACGCGGTTCGCCGCAGCACGTCCACCAGAGTGCGCGGCGGAGGCGCCAGCAGCCCGCGCAGCAGTGTCAAGCACCCAGTCTCTCGGACGGCGTCCCTGATTCACGACAGGGCGATGCCGCGATGCAGACTCGGCGGGCGTCGGCTCATCCCTGAGCAGGGCAGCCGCCTCGGCGCCACCGACGACTCGGGACGAGCGGGCGGCAGGGCCACTCCGTGCCCGCTGCGCAGACCGCCCGCGGACGACGTCGAGCCGAGGGCGCTGCGTGGGACGTCACAGGAGGAGGACACCGGCGTGGCGTCCCCAGCTCCTCCGTCGCCGGCCACATGAGCCTGCTTCCGTTCACCCATCCTTCGACCACCCGACGCGAGGAGGACCTATGTGCTGGCACTGCGACCACCCCACGCACGACCCGGACCACTACCTCACCGACATGCGCAGCCTCATGAATGCCTATGGCTGGGCCATCCAGTACGTCGACGATCGCTCGCCCCGCTCACCCTGGGCGTACACCGTCGGTTTGTCCCGGTGCGGGCTCCCGGAGCTCGTCGTCACGGGCCTTCCGGTCAGGCAGGCTATGCAGTATCTCAACGACCAGGCCTCCCACCTCATGCATGCCGAACCCCCGTCGCCGGGCGAGACGACGGAGCTCATCGGCGCACCCCGTTTCGAGATCGTGGAGGTGGCACAGCCTGCCGTGCATCTGCCGATCGCCGTCAGGCTCGGTGGACCCGACGTTCGCGCGATCCAGATGGTGTGGAGTGACGACCGCGGGAAGTGGCCGTGGGACAGGGGCTTCCGTTCCGGCCGCTGGAGTCAGCCGGTGCTCGGCGAGCGCGCAGGTCGATCCGGGGTGGCCTGCTGACAGGCACGGCGAGACATGTGCCGCGCGAAGACGTTGCGTGTCGTGCCCGCATGTCTCGGCGGGCACCTCGCTCGGTGTGGCTCACCAGCTCGTGAAGGACACCGAGCCCACCGTGTGGGCGTCGACGCTGCTGCCGGTCGATGCGGTGAACCCGACCCGGACCAGAGCTGGCAGCGTCACCCGCGGTGTCAGACAGGGCAAACCGTCGACCCAGACGTAGAGGCGGCCACCCACATACGCGACATCGATGAGGTGCGTTCCGGTGCTCAGGTGCCGACCAGCAGGCGACGCGGCGACGTAGGCCAACAGGTCGGAGGGACCACGTGTCCCGGTCGCCACCCCGACGAAGTCGCGACCTGGGTCGCCGGCGTTGGCGAAGGTGTCCGACACGACCGCCACCCCACCGAGCCCGGACCACCCGACCCCGCCGCCGGCTGCACCCATGGAGCTCGCAGGCACCGACGACGGTACGAGGGCGAGGGCCATGCCGTCCGCACCGGCGCCCGAGGAGATGGTCGCGACATAGCGAAGGCGTAGTCCTGACGATGCATAGACCGCGTTGCTGAGCACCGTTCCACGCTGCCCCTTCGCGGCCGCCGTGAGCCGCACCGCGCCTGCCGACACGAGAGCGGAGCCGTTGCGGGTCCACGCGCTGCCGGTCACCGCACCGCCGGTCGTCGTACGCACCGCCCGCACGCTCACCCGCGCGACCCGGTGCGCGTCGGTCTTCGTCCCCGTCGAGGCGGAGAACGACAGGGACGCGTTGGGTGGGACGGGCACCACGACGTCGAGGACGAGTCGACCGTCGACCTGCACGAGCAGGTGCCCGGCGAAGGTGCGTACGACGACGGCATGACTGCCTCGACGCAGGTTGGGCACCCGGGTCGTGGTCGCAAGGTAGTGCAGGCGTCCACCATGCGTGCTTGTCGCGACTCCGACGAAGTTGGCGGACGGCTGGCCCGCGTCCTTGCGGGTGTCGAAGGTGACGAATGTGCCCGCCACTCCCCCGGCCCCCAGCGCAGCTCCCTTCCCGCCCACGGCCGAGGTCGGCACGTAGGCAGGGTCCAGCAGGCCGAAGGTCATACCGTCGCCACCGGTGCCGCCGCCGAGAGCGACCGAGAACGACGCCGTGAGCTCCGCGGTGCTCACCGGGGTGGCCCGCACCGCAGAGCCGGCGCGACCGCGCGCGGCGGTCGTGAGCGTGGTCCACGATCCCCGAGACGTGGCTCCACCGTTGAGCTTCCAGCCTCTGGTGCCCGTGATGACGTCCGTCACCGGTACGCGCCCGACGACGACGTCGCGGACCGACTGGGTGTCAGCGAGCGCACCGGTCGACGCGGAGAATGCCACGAGGACCGACGGCGGCAGCGCGACGGCGGTCGACGTCGCGAACCTGCCGTCGACGTAGACCGTCAGCACGCCGTTGACGTAGGTCACCGTGAAGACCCGGCTGGCGTTGCGCAGGCCACCGGCGATGACGGCCGTCGTGACGTATCGCAGTGTTGCGGGGAATCGGCTGATGTCAGTGACGATTCCGGTGAATGGCGCCGTCGGTTCGAACGACGAGGACTGGCGTGTGTCAGCGGCGACAGCGACACCGCGCAGCCCACTGACACCGAGACCGGCGCCCGTCTCGCCGATCGAGCCGGGGTTCTGCGTGGATGGGTCGAGGAGACCGAGGGCGATGCCTTCGGCACCGGTGGCCCCACCGCGGATCGTGGTCCGGAAGCGGACGTAGAGGTTCTTGCTCGCGACCAGACGCGGATAGACCGCGTTGCCGGCGGTGTTCGCGGCTCCTGAGGTCAGCACCAGGTCGTTGCCCTGCACGCGGGACACACCATTGAGCGCCCAGCCGCCGACCACGGGTGAGGGCGCAGACGCGACGACCGGTGTCGTTGCATGTCCGTGCAGGATCACATAGTGCGCGCCGGTGTTGTCGTCGCCTGTGACCTCGTAGTAGCCGGTGAAGAAGCCGGCCCGGGTCGGGCTGAAGCGGACGTCCTGGGTGTAGGGCACGTCGCCGATCACGGTGCCCTCGGCCAGCGGGCTGTCGGAGGTGAACGGAGCGGTCGGTGCCTTGGCCTTCGTGATGGCCAACGGCAGGTTGCCGACGTCGGACACGGCGAAGCTGCGCGACAGCGTCAGGCCGACGGGCACCTCGCCGAAGTCGATCGTGGTCGGCGTCAGGCTCATCTCGCTCTGGCCCTGCACGGCGGTGCCACTCAGATTCACGGTGACGCTGCCGGTCGACGATGACACGACGAACGATCCGGACTCCGCACCGACAGCGACGGGGGCGAACGTCACGCCGATGGTGGTCGAGGCCCCCGGTTGGATCGTCGTACCCATCGCGGGCGGCCCGCTGAGCGAGAAGCTGCCGGACGGCGAGGTCACGCCGGTGACGTGGGTGTCGGTGGCCCCGGTGTTGGAGACGACCACCGATAGCGAACGCGGCAGACCGGTCGGCTGGTTGCCGAACGCGATGGTCGGCGGCGAGGCCGACAGGCCGTCGACGGTGGCGACCCCGTGCAGCCCGGTGCGGAACGTCCCCATGTCGGTGGTCACGACAACCTGCCCGACCGCATCTCCCGCGGCTGACGGCGCGAACGACACCGGTAGCGACACCGTGCCCCCGGCTGCGAGACCCACGGGCAGACCTGGAGTCGTCACCGAGAACGGCGCGGCGGCAGTGATCCCGAGGATCGTCAACGGCGTCGATGCGGCGAGGGTCGCCGTCGAGGTCACCGCGCTGCCGACGGGAGTCGACCCGAGCTCGACGGGCGACGATGCGAGAGCCCGTGCCTGCGGTCGGCCAAAGGCCAGCACGTGGCCGTCACGAGTGCCCACGTAGACGGCACCGCCGTCGGTCGCCGGCTGCGAGAACTTCGACACCAGGCCGACCGCAGCGTGATAGCGCAAGGTCAGAAGCCCGTGGGTCGGGAGCGCGTCATAGGCCCGGAGCTCGCCGTCGACACCCGTCGGTCCGCTGGAGTAGAGCACCCACACGAGCCCGGACGACGCGTCAGAACCGTTCGACGTGACCACCGGGGAGCCGGAGGTGTAGCCGAAGGTGCCGGTGCTGCTCGCCACGACCGTCACACGAGGCGTGCCGTTGCCGTCGACGCCGTAGGCCAACGCCTTGAGCGGCTGACCGGTGGGTGCGACGTAGGCATAGCCGCCACCAGCACCGAAAATGGCCGGGTGCCCCCAGAGCGGCCCGACGTTGGCGGTGGTCGACACGACGCTGTCAGTCCCGCCGGGTCCTCGGGCATAGCCACCGAGGTTGTCCCGGTCGAGGACGAACATCCGCCCGTCCTTGCCTTCCACGAGCATCAGGCGCGGGTGGGCCGGTGTGCCGAACGAGGCCGGGAGCGCGGTGGGCGCGCCCGACCCGAGGTCGGTGTCGTTGCCGTCGAGCACGGGGGCGTTGGCGGGTGTGAACCAGTCGTCGGTGACGAGCGCACCGCCCGGCTGCACCTTCAGCCTCACGACCGACTCGGCGAGGAGACCAGGTGTGCCCGACTGGCTCCCGCCGAAGAACCCGTTGCCGGTGGAGACGAAGAGCCGGTCGGCGCCGTCCGACACGATGCCGCCGCCGGCCTGCCAGATCCCGCCGCCTGAGCGGCCCGCACCGACGGCCGTGGTCCACATCGCGGTGACCGCGTGCGTGACCGTGCTGACGCCGACGACGTAGCCCTTGAACGGCTGCACGTCGCAGTGCGCTCCGAACGCGACGTAGACCACGCCGCCGAGCAGGAGCAGGCCCGGTCGCTGGTGCTGGGTCGTCGCGGGGAAGCTTGTCGAGGGGTCATTGGTCGGCGTGCCCTGGATCTGTACGGGGAATCCGGCCCGGTCCTCGCCGGTGTCGAGCGAGACCCCCTGCAGCCACCAGGCGCCGGCAGAGTTGCCGACCGCGAGCTTGGTGGTGAAGTACCACGTACGCGACACGGGATCGATGACACCGGTCGAGGTCTGCCCGAGGTCGGGCACGAGGTCTCCGCAGCTGACCGTGGTCGCCTGGAAGGGTGCGCCGAACGACCGGCTCCACTGCACGGCGCCGGTCGTGCGGCCCAGGGAGTAGGCCTTCGCCTTCTCGGTCGTGACGAGGACCGAGGCGTCCTGCACGAGCGGCTGGGCGTAGACCTGACCGTCGACGGCGGTGTCGAACAGCGGCCCGAAGTCTGAGCTCGCGACCGAGGCGGGCGACAGGCTCGGCTCCGCGCTGTCCCATGCCGTACGCAACGTGTCACCGGACACGGTGCGCTGGTCGGCGAGCGCGGAGGTCGCCGGTGCGGCGAGGGGGAGGACGGCGACGAGCAGCGCGGCAGCCACGACAGCGGCCGTCCGGGCTGGCCCGCGCACCATGGCTGTGGTCCCTCGGTTCGTCGGCGTGGTCAGGTAGGCACATGCGCTGTGGTCGGTGCTGCTCGAGCCATCGGGTCAGGGGCACTCGCAGCATCCCGAAGGTGACGCGCGCTGCACGGACGAGTGAAGCACGGCGCACCGGTACACCCACCACCGGGAACACCACTCGTACCAACGCAATCGCGCACGGTGCCCACATCATGACGCAGCGTGAGATCACCGGGTCGGCAACCCGTTCTCGGGACCGACTGGCGGACCAAGATCGCGACGTGCGGTCAGAAACCCGTGAGGGGCACTTTCTGGCCTGAGAGGTCAGGGGGTTACCTGGGTGGCGAGGTCGGGGGTGGGGTGGTCAGGGGGTGGCGGAGGCTGGGGTCGGGTGGGGGGCTTGGGTGGGCTCGAGGGGTCGGGCGGTGAGGGCGAGGACGTCGGCCACGACCTGGTCGAGGACGACCTCGCGCTCGCGGGAGTGGAGCATGCCGTGGTCGAGCGCCGGACGTTCGACGAGGTGGAGGCGACCGCTGCGTGCCAGCCGGCGCTCCTGTGCATAGCCGAGGCCACGGCGGAAGATCTGGCTCTCCCGCGGTCCCATGACGATCGTGACGTGCGAGCCACCCTCGACCAGCCGCCCAACGGTCGCGCCGGTCGTGTCACCGAGATGCAGGGTCGCTGCGGCCCGCCAGAGGAAGTCCGGGCGCATCGCCCAGACCCACGACAGCACGCGAGCGCCGAGTGCCCGCAGCCGGTGCCGGTCGGTCAGCGCCCGGGAGACGCGAGCGGTGAAGACCTCGCGCTGCGGATAGGCCACCGGGCCGACCGGCTCGACGTCGCGGTGCCAGATCCACGGGTTGAGCAGCAGCACACCAGCCGGCGACACCTCCTGCGCCACCACTGCCGACGACCACGAGCCCGAGCAGAGGCCGACCAGGACGACATCGTCCGCGCTGTCGCTGCCACCGGGGCCAGCGGCCGAGCCGGCGAACTCCGCGGCGGCGCGCAGGTCCTCCAGCGACTCGTCGTTGTAGTAGACGGGTCCCGGCGGCTCGTCGACCTCGGGGCCGTCGCCGAGGTCTCGCTGGTCGACCCGCAGACCGCGAACTCCTTCTCGCGCGAGGCGGCGCGACAGCTCCACCCACGACCGGGCCGACCCCACGTGATACGTCGTGGCGCTGTTGCTGAACACGACCGTCAGGTGTGCCGGAGCGGGCGCGTCCAGAGCGTCACGGCCCGCGGGCTCGGTCAGGATCGCGAACAGCCGGTGCGGCCCCAGGCTCTGCACCGACTCCAGGATCGACGTGCCGTCGGGACGCCGTTCGACCACCGCGCTCGACTCGATCGACGGGGCGATCGGCCCTGCGTCGTCCGGCGCCAGCGCCGACACCCAGTCGACGATGCGCCCGACCGTGCCGAGCGGCACTCGCGAGATGAAGCCGGAGACCTCGAGCAGGGCGGCCTGACCGGCACACGCCTCGATCTCCACGCCGGCGACACCGGCGAGTGCCTTGGTCGTGCGGTTGTCGGGCTTGTCGTCACGGATGAGCACGAGCGTGGCCGGGGCACCGAGGAGGTCGTCAGCCCGCAGCGTCACCGCGCCGAGGTCGGCGGCGGTCTCGGCCGTGTAGACCGAGCCGGGGCCGTCGACCGATCCGTCGGTGCGCGGCTCGGGCCGGATCGTCGAGACGTTGAGCGCAAACATCACGCTCTCCTGCCGGAGGTAGGACTTGCCCGTCGCGCAGGCGTCCCAGAGCACGTACGCGTCGGCCCCCGACCGTGACGCGACCGCGAACGTCGCGCCGACCCGCAGACCCACGACGGTCACGTGCCCGGCTCCGGCGGCGCGCGCGGCCGCGACCGCCTCCCGGACACTCGCCAACCAGGCCTCGACACGACCCGCCTCCGTGTCGGCACCGGCGGAGTCCCCGGTGCCGTCGTAGTCGAAGCGCAGCGTCGCGATGCCGTGCGCGGCAAGGCGGTCGGCGAGCACGCGCAGGGATCGGTGCCCGAGGTCGAGCTCGAGTCCGAGGGATGGCGCGAGCACGACCGCGGACCTGGCCAGACCCGAGGTCGGCAGGTGCCAGACGCCATAGAGCGGGCGCTCTGCGGGGCCGAACCACCCAGCGGTCATCACGACCTCTGCGACGGCGGTCATCGCGCGATCACCACGACGAGGCCCGGGACCGTGAGGCGTGGCGCCGCCATGGTCGGACTCCTTCGGGACCAGTGGTGACTCGGATCGGGGCGCCTGACGCTGCCCCGGGCATCGACCGTAGCGCCCGCACTGCGACCAGGGATCCTCCGGGTGGTCACGGTTGTAGGCCAGGTTGTAGGTCCGGCGGCATCCGGGCGCCATGACGGCGCTGAGCACGCAAGGGACGACACCGTGGTCCGTGTCCGCATCGTCGGACCGCCGATGCCCGACGTCATGCGGGGCCTCCGGCCAGACTGCGTAGGACGACTGCGGGCGCGGGGGCCGATGCATCGAGGGCGGCGAGGTGGACGGTGCGCGACTCCCCCGGCAGCAGGTGGAACCAGGAGTCCGACGCGACGTAGCCCGGTGCCTCGACCACGACCCAGGGGGCGAGCCCCTCCGTGGTCACCTCGACACGGTGACCGGTGACGCTCCACGTCAGGCCCGGGTCGGCGAGCCCTGCGACCCGCTGGTCGGGCAGCAGCCGGTGCACGCGGGCAAGCTCGGTGCCGTCCTGCGCCCGCAACGTCACGCGCACCGCGGAGTACTGCGCGTCACCGAAGGCATAGGCATGGACCACGTCGCGAAAGACCCCGAGCACACCGTCGAGCGTCGTGGACGTGACGCCGTGACCGTCGACGTGGACCGCAGCCGCAGCTTCCTCGACTGACCCGTGCGCGCCCACGACCGTCACCTCGAGGGCGGCGTCGAGCGGTGTTGCACGGTCGTTGACCACGTGCACGCGGAGCCCGTCGAGACCCTCGTCGGTCAGCAGCACGGCGACCGGCGCGAGCACCCGGCGCAGCGCATGCCACGTCGCCTTGGGCACACCGGCCGAGTCGACGAGACCCCACCCTGGCCCCGGCCTGCGGTCGCGCCACTCGAGCACGAGGCCGCCGCCGCACGTCGAGCCGTGCCGACGCCAGTCGGAGAACACCTCGGACATGGCGTACGCCGCGGCCGCGCGGCGCAGGTCGAGCCCGCGCTCACCCTCGGGCGTCTCGCCGAACACCTCGGCGACATAATGGTCGGTGACGTCGAGGAAGTCCCAGTCGGTGTCGCGGTCGCACGGCACACCGACGAGCCAGGCATCGTCAGCGATGCCGCCGGGGAGCAGCCGTGCCATCGACCAGCGCTCCGGCGGTGTCGCGAACGCCAGGCACTCCGCCGCGAAGCGCACGGCTGCCCGGCGCGCGTCGGTGATCGGGAGTCGGTAGCCGCCCACACCGAACCAGTGCGCGATCCCCTGACCGCTGTGCGTCGGCAGGTCGCCGCCCGAGGGAGATGAGACGACGTAGGGCGTCCCTGGCACGACCAGGTCGACCACGGACGGGATGGTCTGCTCGATCACCGGCACGGTGCGGCGGTCGGCGGTCAGGCCCATCATCGTCGGCTGCTGCAGCGTCTCGGTGCCGCCGCAGACGACGGCGAGCGACGGTCGGCCCTGCAACCCGTGCAGCACCTCGGAGAGCTCAGCAGCCACGCCGTCGAGCCACTCGGAGTCATCGGGCGGGTCGAGGGTCGCGAGCATCGCGTCCTGCCAGACAAGGATCCCCAGCTGGTCGCAGAGGTCGAAGAAGGTCGCCGACTCATAGGTCTGCGTGCCGACGACGCGCAGCATCGTCGCGCCGAGGCCGACGGCAGTCGTGAGGTCACGACGCAGGGCGACGACGTCGTCGCGTAGTCCCACCGGGTCCACCGGAGACCACGTCGCGCCTCGGGCAAACACGCGCACTCCGTTGACGACGAGAGTGAAGCCATCGTCGCTGCGGTCAACGCCGAGGGTCCGGAAGCCGATACGCCTCAACGTCTCTCGCTGCCCCCCCACCTCGACCACGAGGTCGTAGAGGCTCTGGCGGCCGTAACCGTGGGGCCACCAGCGCTCCGGATCGACGACGGTCATACGCGCGTGCGCCATTCCGTCGACGACGCCGACGTCGATCGACTCCGACGCCAGGTGCACCGTGACGGACTCGACGTCCCTGTCGACGGCGATGCACACGTCGACGATCCCGTCGTCGGCGTCGAGCGACACCGTGAGGTCGACGATGCGCGGCGGGCGGGCGCCGGGCGACCACAGATGGACCGGTCGCCACGGGCCGGCCGGTGCCCACGTCGGGGCCAGTGCCGGCATCCGCCCGAGGAGCGACGTACGGATCCAGCGAAGTCCGGAGTCGGCGACCAGCCGCGACCGCCACCGTGGGCGCGGGCGTCGCTGGTCGAGCACGGGGCGCAGCGCCACGATGCGCAGCGCGAGATCGTGCTCGCCCGCCTCGAGGTCGAGCGACACGCCGGCCGACTGCCACATGCTGGAGCCGGTCGCCCTCACCCCGCCGTCGACCAGCAGCTCCCACATCGTCGCAACACCCTCGAGCTCGAGGAGGTACGTCCCGCCGGTCTCGGCGTGCACGGACGTGGTGAACCACCAGTCGAAGGCGTCGACGTCGAGGTCGACGCCGGCCTGAGCGCCCTGGGCGATCGACCAGGCGAGCGCCACTGTGCCGGGCACCCGCGCACAGAGCCACGCGACGTCGTCGTCGCCGGGTCGAGGGGCGTCGGGCTCGGCGCGCGCGAGGCGCCACGACGCCGACGCCAGGAGATCGCTGGTGCTCACGCTCGTCCGGACGCGGACGACTCCGCCCAGGCCACGACGTCGGCCATCGCCGCTCCCCATGCGTCGGAGACGGGACGGACGAGCGCCCCGAGGTCGACATCGCGACCTGACACCGCGCGGGCGACCCGGAACTGCAGCGTCTTGGCGCTCGCCGAGGCGGCACGGAAGCTGGCAGCCGCGCCGGTCAGGTCGGCCTGGCCATGCGTCGTGAGCCACTCGACGACGTCGGCGGCGAGCTCGGCCGTGACACCGCACTGGCGGATCATCCCGAAGGCATAGAGGTGGAACGTCTCGAGGCCCTGTTCGCGCAGCCACGGCAGGTCGGCGACGAGCCGCGCGGACAACCGGTCCACCGGGTTGTCGTCCGGGCGACGACGCACGTGCCGTCGCGCGAGCTCTGCCGTACGAGCCGGGAGGTCCGCCGGGTCCTCGAGCCGGTCGAGGCGCACGATCTCCATGTAGGGCGGGAGCGAGGGACCGTCGGTGCCGACCCGGAGGTCGAAGACGTGGTCGAAGTCCTCACCCGACAGCGTGTGCTGCCCGGCACTGTGCAGATAGCGCATCGTGCGGCCCTCGACATCGACAGCAGTCGGCACGATGGTCGTCTTGACGTGCTCGAGGCGGTAGGAGACACCCGCCGTGTCGGGCAGCCACCACGAGTCGACCTCGACGGTGGTGCGGCGACCCATCTCCAGCTGCTCGATCACGTGGTCGCGGACCGGGCGCCACACGTTCATCTCGCCGACGGTGATTCCGTAGAGGTCACGCAGGTCCTCCGCCTCGACCTTGAGGAAGATCCACTGGTCGCCCTGGAAGTCGGCGGACAGCGCGGAGACGAAGGCGGGCACGGGATCGAGACCGAGGTCGTGGAGCAGCTCGATCCACACGTCGGCATAGCAGTTGGTCTCGGTCCAGGTGCGCTCCGCCGAGTGCATCGGGTGCGAGGAGCTCGCGGTGTCCGCGACCGGGGACGACGCGGTGTCGGTCGGTGCGGTCATAGCCCGAGAGCCTCACGCACAGGCGTCGGCCAGCCCTCGATCCGTGGGCCGTGGTGGCGTACGAGTCCGACGACGATGCGCTCGATGCCGAAGCCGACGCACGCGGTGTGGGCGATCTCGCCGTCGGGCGTGGTGATGGCGAAGTTGACGCCGAAGTGGTCGCGGTGGCAGTTGCTCGACACGAGTGCCGTGCCCGGGCTGTCGGCACCGTAGAGCGGCACCAGGAGCTCGATCTTGAGCACCTCCTCGATCTGGTTGGCCGCGAGCATCCGACCGGCCCGTCCGAAGAACGGGTCGTTGGCGACGTCGGAGACCGCCGGGAGCCCGAGCTCGGCCATGACGGCGAGACCACGCGTCACCCACGTGTCGCGGTGCTGCTGGGCACCATCGGGCGTCCCGATGAAGACGAACTCGCGCTGGCGGAACGCCTGGGCACGAGCCGGATCCGGCGAGGGTTCGCGACGGAAGCACCAGCCCTCGATGTCGAGACGTACGGCATCGGACTCGAGCTGGCCCGCGAAGAGCTCGTAGGACGGGTGGCACGAGGCCGACACGAGCATGAGGTCGGTGGTGACCAGTGACAGCCCCCAGTCCTCACCGGCCGCCTGCTGCGCGAGCAGCGCGGCTGCATCGCGGTCGGTGCCCTCGAAGGTGTGGATCGACCCGGAGAGGTTGGGGAACGACGCGAGGTAGTCGGTGCGCAGGTAGGACTCCCGCGGGAACAGCGGTGGGAACCGCAGCACCGTGGCGTCCTGGTCGGCCCCGGCGCGGGTGACGACCGCGTCGATGCCGCGCTCGACCGCGACGAACGGCGCCGTGCGCCCGATGACGCCGTCGACGGAGGTACGTCTGAGCCACCCGGACTCGACGAGGTGGTCGCGGAAGGCGATGTGGTCGGCGGTGTCGACCATGGCTCAGTCCTTGCTGACGAGGAGGAGCTGGGCGTTGTTGCCGAGGATGCGGTCGTTGTTGACCATGAGGGGCGCACCCCAGGCGTCACGCAGCGTTCGGCCGAGTGAGTACTTCGAGTCCTCGCGGTAGCCCATGATCCCGATGATGACCATGGCCTTGCCGACGATGTCGATGAGCAGCGTCGAGGCCGAGACCTTGAGGGAGTTCATCCCGACCGCGAACGAGATCGAGGTCTGCGCATCGATGTCGTCATAGGTGGCCTCGTAGCGCGCAGCCGCACCCTTGACCAGCTCGGACATCTGCTGCTGCACGACCATGAGCTCGGCGAGGCGCTGGGCTCCCGGCGGGACCGTGCCAGGCTTCGAGCGGGCCGCCGCGCGGACGAAGCCACGCGCCTGGCTGACGGCCTGGCTGGCCATCCCGAACCAGAGGTGACCCCAGAGGATGTGCGCGCTGGGAAGCATCGAGCGTCCGGAGATGTCGGAGTAGGGGTCATCCAGGATGAGGTCGGCCGGGCCGTGGCCGCGGACGATGAACCCGGGGCTGCAGGTGCCGCGGAAGCCGAGGGTGTTCCACTCCCCGACGCGCTCGAGCTCGATCTCGGCGGTCCGCATGACGGTGAGCACCTGGTCGTTGGGTGGGCTGTCGGAGTTGCGGCGAGCCGTGAGGAAGATCAGGTCGGCGTGCTCCGCATAGGAGATGACAGGTGCTTGCTTGGTGACGCGGAAGCGGTCGCCCTCGAGCTGGACGTGGCAGCTGCTCGAGCGGACGTCGCCGCCGATGCCGACCTCGGTCGTCGCAGACGCCAGCAGCAGCTGGTCGCGGCAGATCTCTCGCTTGAGCTCGTCGAGGGCGGCGGAACGACCGTGCCGCACCAGGGAGTTGACCTGGATCTGGTGCATCGCGAAGACCATGCCGGCCGACGCGCACGCCATGCCGAGCTCCTCGGTGACCGCTGCCATCTCGGTGAGCGATGCCCCACCGCCACCGAACTCGACGGGGATCATGGCCGAGAGCAGCCCTTCGGCCCGCAGGCGCGCGAACGCCTCGTGCGGGAACCGCGCATCGCGGTCGACCTCGACCGCAGCAGGTGCGGCCGCCTCGCGCGCGACGGCGCGGCCGAGCGCGCGGTAGTCGACCATCGGCGGTGCTTCCAGGGTCATCAGGACCCTCCCTCGGTCAGTTCTGTGATGGCACCCTCGATGGCGCAGATGCTGGAGAACGTCGACTTCTTGAGCAACCGGTCAGGGAACTCGAGGTCGAACGCGTCTTCGAGCGCGAGCATGATGTTGACGCTCGCGTGGGAGGTGAGCCCGGCCTCGTAGAGGTCGGCGTCGCGGTCGAGGCCGGCGGCGTCGACGGCGAGGCGGCCGTGATCGGCCAGCACCT
>JANMBJ010000459.1:0-8587 GCA_031360335.1 Candidatus Nanopelagicales bacterium | reverse complement strand
GCCTCTCTGACATGTTCGGCGGTGGCATCTCCTCATCCTTCGGTGGCTCCAGCGCCGCGGAGCGCAACCTCGACCGCATCACGGTCGCGCTCGGCATCACCTGGGCTGCGCTCATCATCGGACTCGGCTTGCTGCTCAAGGCGGCCTGACCCCGGCTCGCCGTCAGGCTGCTCAGCGCAGGAGCCTGCACGTCTCACCCTCTGCTCGTCCCGCTCGCGAGAAAGGCACCACCTGTGGCCAGTGGCAGTGCGATCCGAGGAAGCCGTGTCGGCGCCGGACCCATGGGTGAGGCTGAGCGCGGCGACTCCGCGCCCCGGCACCGGGTCACGTTCTACTGCGCCAATGCGCACGAGACGCGTCCGAGCTTCGCCGCCGAGGCGGCGATCCCGGAGACGTGGGACTGCCCGCGCTGCGGTCTCCCGGCCGGGCGCGACAAGGAGAACCCTCCCGCCGCGCTGAAGGTCGAGCCGTACAAGACGCACCTGGCCTACGTGAAGGAGCGTCGCAGCGACGCCGACGGCGAGGCGATCCTCAACGAGGCCCTCGCCAAGCTTCGCAACAAGTAGCCGCACCGGCACACGCCACGACGGCCCGTCCCACCTGGGGACGGGCCGTCGTGGCGTTCCGCGCCCGCTCGCCAGAGACCAAGCCCCGAGCTACTGCCCGAATCGTTGGTTTCCCGCAGCGAACTTGAGGATTCGGGCAGTAGCTCGAGGACCCCTTGCGGTCAGGGGCTGGCGAGGCGGCGCAGGTCGAGCGGGAGGGCCGAGGCAGCGGCCTCGTCGAGCAGGACGAGGGTGCGCTCGCGTCCGCGGGCACCGGCGGCCGGCACCTGCACGGGGCCGGCGTCCGAGAGCGCCAGGCGCACTGCATCGGCCTTGGACGACCCCGACGCGATGATCCAGATCTCACGCGATGCCACCAGCGCGGGAAGCGTGAGGGACACCCGGGTGGGCGGCGGCTTGGGCGAGCCGTGCACGCCTACGACCGTGCGCTCGGTCTCGTGGATGCCGGCCATCTGCGGGAACAGGCTGGCCACGTGAGCATCTGGGCCGATCCCGAGCAGGCACACGTCGAAGGACGGCAGCGCCGCGTGGTCCTCCTTGCGCGAGTGAGCCTTGAGCTCCTGGGCGTACGCCGCGGCCGCGCGGCCTGCGTCGAGGCCGGAGTCGGAGGTGGGCATCGCATGCACGTGCGCCGGATCGACGGGGACGTGGTCGAGCAGCGCTGCCCGTGCCTGGGCGTCGTTGCGGTCTGGGTCGCCCGCAGGCACGAACCGGTCATCACCCCACCAGACGTGGAGTGCCGGCCAGTCGATGGCGTCGTGCGACGGCGACGCCGCGAGCGCAGCCAGGCAGGAGATGCCGAGGGTGCCGCCGGTGAGGCAGACGTGCGCGACCCGGCCGTCGGACTGCGCCTCGACCAGCGCGGTCACCAGCCGAGCGGCGATCGCGTCGTTGAGGGTCGTCACGTCGCGATGGACGAGGACCTCCGGGGTGCTCACCCGCGACTCCTCGCGGTGGCCCGTGCTGCCGCAACCGTCGATGCTGCCCTCGTAGCCGCTGGCTTCGTGCGGCCAGCCCTCGTGCGTGCAGCCTTCGTGCGGGCAGCGTTCGTGACCGGCGCCGTGGCGGGGGCAGCCTGCCTGGTTGGTGCCGTGGCCGGCGCAACCCTCGCAGGCGCGGACGTCCTGGCCCCCGACTTCCTGGCGGCCGTCTTCGTGGCCGCCGTCGTCTTCAGCGGAGCCTTCTTCGCCACTGGCTTCCCAGCCGCCGTCGTCTTGGCCACTGACTTCTTCGGCACAGCCTTCTTCGTCACTGGCTTCTTCGTCACTGGCTTGTTCGTCACTGGCTTCTTCGTCACTGGCTTCTTCGTCACTGGCTTGTTCGTCACTGGCTTCTTCGCCACTGGCCTCTTCGCCACTGGCTTGTTCGTCACTGGCTTCTTCGGCACTGCCTTCGTGGCTCGCTTCTTCGTCGCCGCCGTCGTGGCCGCAGGTGTTGCGCGGCGCTTGCTGCTCGCGACCACGGAAGGTGTCGTCGTCGCCGGGGCACGAGAGCCGCGCACCGAGGGAGTGGCGTCCGTGGGAGCGTTGCGGACGTTCTCGGGGGTGCCGGCGTCGGCCTGAGAGGTCCGCATCACGGGCGCCTCTGTCGACTTCTTACGCACCGCCTTCTCGCCCTCGCCGGCGTGCGGCGCGAAGTCGGTGAGATGGATCAGCGAATCCAGGGTCTCGCCATAGATCTCGTCGGGGTCAAGACGTCGCAGCTCCTCGGCGATGAGGCCCTCGAGGCTCCGACGCTGGAGCGCCGCCTCGCGATCGGGGAAGCCGGGTCGCGTCATCGTGGCCACCCGGCCGTCGGGACGGCTGATGGTGATGTCGCCGCGCTGGGTGTGGAGCGTGACCTCGGTGATGCCGGGACCACGACTGGTGAACACCGCGACCGGAATCCCGAGTCCGCGCTGTATCCATGCAGCCAGCAGGACCCCCGAGGGGTTGCTGCGCTGCACGTGGACGCTGGCACCGGTGATGTTCTCGTAGGGGAGGTCGAGCGCCGATGCGATCAGAGCACGCCACGGTGTCAGGCGGGTCCAGGCCAGGTCGGTGTCGCCGGCGTGATAGCTGCGCCGGCGCAGGTCGAGGGCTTTGAGCGGACGCGACGACGCCGACGTGTCGGTGATTCGCCGCTGAGCGAGCTTGCCCACCGGGTCCTGGGAGGGCACCTCCGGTGCGTCCTCGGGCCACCAGACCACGACGGGTGCGTCAGGTACGAGGAGCGGCAGCACGACCGAGGAGACGTGGTGCGCGAGCGGTCCGCGCAAGCGCAGCACCGCGAGCTCACCGAGCCCGTCGCTGCCGCCCACGGTGATCTCTGCGTCGAGACGAGCGGGACCACGACCGGGTCGGGGGATCGCCGTGAGGATGCGGCACGGGTGCTCTCGGGCGGCCTCGGCGGCAGCGCGCACTGCGTCGGACTGCGAGGCCTCGTCGGTGATGATGACGAGGGTCAGCACCCGCCCGACGGCGGACGAGCCCTGCCGGAACCGCTCGGCCGAGATAGCAGTGCCGACCAGTGCCGCGGTCGTGTCTTCGAGTCGCACGCTCATGGTCGCCTCCAGGAACGCCCGTCGCGGGCGAGCATGTCGTGTGCCGAGGCCGGACCCCAGGTGCCCGACTCGTACTGCTCGGGGAGGCCCTTGTCGGCCCAGTGATCGAGGATCGGGTCGAGGACCTTCCAGCCGAGCTCCACCTCCTCGTGCCGTGGGAACAGCGGCGGATCGCCGAGGAGCACGTCGAGGATCAGCCGCTCGTAGGCCTCCGGGCTCGACTCGGTGAAGGAGTCACCGTAGGCGAAGTCCATGTTGACGTCGCGCACCTCCATCTGGGTGCCGGGGACCTTGGATCCGAAGCGCATCGTGACTCCCTCGTCGGGCTGGATGCGGACGACGAAGGCGTTCTGCCCGAGCTCCTCGGTGTCGGTCGCGGTGAACGGCAGGTGCGGCGCGCGCTTGAACACGACAGCGAGCTCGGTCACGCGACGGCCGAGACGCTTGCCGGTACGCAGGTAGAACGGCACACCAGCCCAGCGACGGGTGTCGACCCCCAGTCGTACGGCAGCGAAGGTCTCGGTGTGCGAGGTCGGCGCGATGCCATCCTCCTCGAGGAAGCCGATGACGGGGGAGCCGCCCTGCCATCCTGCGGCGTACTGTCCTCGCGCGGTGTGCCGGTCGAGATCGGTCGGCAGCGTGATCGCTGTGAGAACCTTCTCCTTCTCCCGACGTACCTCGTTGGCCTGGAACGACAACGGTTCTTCCATCGCTGTCAGCGCGAGGAGCTGCAGCAGGTGGTTCTGCATGACGTCGCGCGCGGCACCGATGCCGTCGTAATAGCCGGCTCGGCCACCGATGCCGATGTCCTCAGCCATCGTGATCTGCACGTGGTCGACGTAGTTGGCGTTCCAGATCGGCTCGAACATGGTGTTGGCGAAGCGCAGCGCCAACAGGTTCTGAACCGTCTCCTTGCCGAGGTAGTGGTCGATGCGGAAGACCGACCCGGACGGGAAGACCTCGTCGATCGTCGCGTTGAGCTCTCGGGCGCTCTGCAGATCGTGGCCGAACGGCTTCTCGATGACGACGCGTCGCCAGGCGCCGTCGCCCGACGCCGAGAGGCCCGAGCGCTTGAGCTGCTGGACCACGTCACCGAAGAACTTGGGCGGGATGGACAGATAGAACGCGTGGTTGCCCCGAGTGCCACGGACCCGGTCGAGGTCGAGCACGGTCTGCGAGAGCTGGTCGAACGCTCCCTCGTCGGCGAAGTCACCGGCGACGAACCGGATGCCCTTGCACAGCTCCTGCCAGACGTCCTCGCGGAACTCGGTGCGAGCGTGCTCGCGCACCGAGTCGTGGACGATCTGCGCGAAGTCCTGGTCGGCCCAGTCCCGGCGTGCGAAGCCCACGAGTGCGAAGCCCGGCGGCAGCAGGCCCCGATTGGCGAGGTCATAGACCGCAGGCATGAGCTTCTTGCGCGCGAGGTCTCCGGTGACACCGAAGATGACCAAGCTGCACGGCCCAGCGATCTTGGGCAGGCGCCGGTCGCGCGGATCACGGAGTGGGTTCTCCGACGGCGTCCAGATGGCTGTCCTCATGGCGTGCCTCTCGCGTCCTGGTCCTGGTCGGGCGGGTCTGCGTACGTCCGTCAGCGACCTGCTGCGACGCGAGCGTCGGCCAGTGCGGACGTGACGGTCGAGAGCAGGGACTCCCACGCGCTCACGAACTTATCGACGCCTTCGTCCTCGAGGACCTTCACGACGTCGTCGAGGTCGATACCGGCGGCAGTGAGCGCGTCCAGTGCGGAGTGGGCAGCGGCGTACTCAGGCACGATCGTGTCGCCGATGACCTCGCCGTGGTCGCGGGTGGCGTCGAGCGTCGCCTCGGGCATGGTGTTGACGACGTCGGTGGTGACGAGGTCGACGACGTAGCGCGTGTCGGAGTAGTGCGGGTCCTTGACACCGGTCGACGCCCAGAGCGGTCGCTGCACGTGCGCGCCCGCGGCGGCGAGGGCCTGCCACCGGTCGCTCGCGACGACGGCCGCGAAGGCCTCGTGGGCCACCCGGGCGTTGGCGATCGCTGCGGTGCCGCGCAGGGGCGAGTCGGCAGGCAGCCGCTTGTCGACCTCGGAGTCGACGCGGCTCACGAAGAACGACGCAACACTCTCAATCCTCGACAGGTCGTGGCCGTTGGCCCGGGCTGCCTCGAGACCGGCAAGCCAGGCGTCGAGCACGGCGCCGTAGCGGGCGACGGAGAAGATGAGGGTGACGTTGACGCTGATCCCCTCGGCCAGCACGGCCGTGATCGCCGGCAGGCCTTCGACGGTCGCGGGGACCTTGATGAGGACGTTGGGACGATCGACCGACCAGTGCAGCGCCATGGCCTCCGCCACGGTCGCCGCGGTGTCCTTCGCGAGCCGCGGGTCGACCTCGATGCTCACCCGGCCGTCGACGCCGTGGGTGGAGGCGTAGACGGGCGCGAGGATGTCGCAGGCCCAGCGGACGTCGTAGGTCGTCAGCGATCGCACCGCCTCGCCGACCTCGACGCCGCGGACAGCGAGGTCACGCACCTGGTCGGCATAGTCGGCCGCCCCGGTGCTGATCGCCTTCTCGAAGATCGAGGGGTTCGTGGTGACGCCCACGACGTGCGAGGACTCGACGAGGGCCGCGAGGCCGCCGCCCGAGAGTCGACCGCGATCGAGGTCGTCGAGCCAGATAGAGACTCCGGCGGTGGACAGGGCAGCAAGGCGATCCGTCATACCCACGACCCTAACGAGGGAGCGGGTGCGCGTCTGCCCGCACCCGCCGATGTCCGCGACTGTTCACAGGTGGGCGTGGCCGGTCAGCGAGGTTCGGGCGCACGTCACAGGGAGGCGAGCGACTCCTGCGTGGCCGCGACGACGGCGTCCGAGGTGATGCCGAACTCACGGAACAGCGTCTGCGCGTCGGCGGAAGCACCGAAGTGCTCAAGGGACACGGCCCGGCCGTGGGTGCCCAGGAACTTCCACCAGCCCTGCGCGATCCCCGCCTCGACCGACACCCGGGCGCGGACCGACGAGGGCAGCACCTGCTCCCGGTAGGCGGCGTCCTGCTCCTCGAACCACTCCACGCACGGCATGGAGACGACGCGGGTCGGCACCCCGTCGGCCTCGAGCGTCTCGCGGGCGGCGAGCGCCAGCGAGACCTCGGAGCCGGTCGCGAGCACGATGGCCTGGGGTGCACCACCGGTGGCCTCGGCGAGGATGTAGCCACCCTGCGCCGCACCGGCCGCCGGGGCGTAGACGCTGCGGTCCAGCGTCGGCACGTTCTGCCGGGTCAGCGCGAGGCCGGTCGGGGTCCGACGACGCAGGATCTCTCCCCACACCACCGACGTCTCGTTGGCATCACCAGGTCGTACGACGGACAGGCCCGGGATGGCACGGAGCGCCCACAGGTGCTCGACCGGCTGGTGCGTGGGGCCGTCCTCGCCCAGACCGATCGAGTCGTGGGTCCACACGAAGGTGACGTTGGTCTGCATGATCGCCGCGAGTCGCACGGCGCCGCGCATGTAGTCGCTGAACACCAGGAACGTGCCGCCGAACGGGCGCAGCAGGTTCGAGAGCGACATGCCGTTGAGGGCCGATCCCATGGCGTGCTCGCGGATGCCGAAGTGCAGGATCCGGCCGTAGGGCGACTGGCTCTTGCCGAACGGCGACGTCGCCGAGACGTCGGTGCCCGGAGGAAGGAACGACGGGGCCCCCTCGATGGGGGTGGTGTTGGTATCAGCGAGGTCGGCGCTGCCGCCGACGAACTCCGGGAGCGCCGAGGCGATCGCCTGGATGACCTCGCCGCTCGCCTTGCGGGTCGCGACGTCCTTGCCGGCTGGGAACTCCGGCAGCGTGAGCTCGTCCGGCAGCGTGCCGGCGACGAGGCGGTCGAGAAGTGCGGCGCGGCCGGCGTTGGCCGTGCGCCAGGCGGCGTAGTCCACGTCCCACGCGGCACGCAGTGCGGCACCGCGAACGCCGACCTCACGGGCGCGGGCGAGGACGTCGTCGGCCACCTCGAAGGACTGCTCGGGGTCGAAGCCGAGCAGCTCCTTGACCGCGGCCACCTCTGGGGCGCCCAGTGCGGATCCGTGGGCCTTGAAGGTGTTGCGCAGCGTGGGCGCGGGCCACCCGATGATCGTGTGCAGCGCGATGAAGGACGGACGCTCGGTCTCGGCCTTCGCGGCATCGAGGGCGGCGCCCAGACCGGCGACGTCGACCTTGCCGTCCTCATCCAGGCCGACGCTCTGCACGTGCCAGCCGTAGGCGGCGTAGCGGGCGACGACGTCCTCGCTGAACGCGACCGCGGTGTCGTCCTCGATCGAGATCTTGTTGTCGTCCCAGACCACCGTGAGGTTGCCCAGCTTCTGGGTGCCGGCCAGCGACGAGGCCTCGGAGGTGACGCCCTCCTCGAGGTCTCCGTCGGACGCGATGACCCAGACATGGTGGTCGAAGATGCTGGTGCCCGCAGCGGCGTCGGGGTCGAGGAGGCCGCGCTCATAGCGCTGGCCCATCGCCATCCCGACTGCGGTGGCGAGGCCCTGGCCGAGCGGGCCGGTGGTGGTCTCCACGCCTCGGGTGTGGTGGCGCTCAGGATGCCCCGGGGTCAGGGATCCCCACGTACGGAAGGACTTGAGGTCGTCGAGCTCAAGGCCGTAGCCCGACAGGAAGAGCTGGATGTAGAGGGTGAGGGAGGAGTGCCCGCACGACAGCACGAAGCGGTCGCGCCCGAGCCAGTCGGCGTCGGCCGGGTCGTGGCGCAGGAACTTCTGGAAGATGAGGTAGGCCGCGGGCGCCAGGCTCATCGCCGTGCCGGGGTGGCCGTTGCCGACCTTCTGCACGGCGTCCGCCGCGAGCACCCGGGCGGTGTCGACCGCGCGGTCGTCGAGGGGGGTCCACGACGTGGGATCGAAGGGCGCCGGGTCGAAGCCGGAGGCGCTGGTGGAGGGGGACACAGAGGCGGGGGACACCGAATCACTCGTCACAGCTCAGGACCCTACCGGCGGCAGGCCGTCCCGGGACCGGGCCGGTAGACTCATCGAGTCGGTAGGGATCCGGCAGCCACGGTCTGGCACCGCGGTCCGCCGTCCCGATACCTCTGCTGTGACCTAGGAGCGTGCGTGACCGCCGTCGGCCCCCGTCCCGCCCTCACCGGTGGCTCCGAGGACGACGCGACCGCTGCCCCCGACGTGGTCGACATCCGAGAGGGCCTCGCTCCGGCTGGGGCGGTGCGCACCCGTTCGCGCGTCGCCGCCTTCGTGTCGCTGACCAAGCCGCGCATCATCGAGCTGCTGCTCGTCACCACCGTTCCCACGATGATCCTGGCCTCGGACGGCCTGCCGTCGCTCAGGCTCGTGCTCATCACGGTGTTCGGAGGCTTCCTCGCCGCAGGCGGCGCCAACGCCCTCAACATGTACATCGACCGCGACATCGACGGCCTCATGGCGCGCACCGGTCACCGGCCGCTGGTCACCGGCGAGGTGAGCCCGCGCGAAGGCATGGTCTTCGGTCTGACGC
>JANMBJ010000420.1:0-16940 GCA_031360335.1 Candidatus Nanopelagicales bacterium | reverse complement strand
GGCCTGCGACGAGGCGCCGGTGCCCGCCCCCGCCCCCAGCGAAGAACCCCACCGCTGACCTGGGTGTTGTGGGGGCTTCAGCTCGGCTGAGACACCCACGACACCCAGGTCAGCGGTGGGGTGGGTGCGGGGTCAGCCGCCGAGGAGGGTCTCGAGCGCGGGCTCCTGGTCCGGGGCGGCCACGAACATGAGCTCGTCGCCGGCTTCCAGGGAGTCGTCCGGGCTCGGAGTGATGACGCGGGTGTCGCGGATGATGGCGACGAGCGCGGTGTCGACGGGCCACTGCACGACGGCAACGCGTGAACCGACAACCGGTGACGACGCGGCCAGCGTGATCTCGACGAGGTTGGCATTGCCCTGGCGAAAGGTGAACAGGCGCACCAGGTCGCCGACCGTCACTGCCTCTTCGACGAGCGCCGAGAGCATGCGCGGTGTCGACACGGCAACGTCGACGCCCCACGACTCGTCGAACATCCACTCGTTCTTCGGGTGGTTGACGCGCGAGACCACTCGGGGCACGCCGTACTCCGTCTTGGCGAGCAGGGACACGACGAGGTTGACCTTGTCGTCCCCGGTCGCCGCGATGAGCACCTGGCACGTCGGGAGATCTGCCTGGTCGAGCACCGCGATCTCGCAGGTGTCGCCGAGCAGCGCCGTGGCACCGGGCACGACGTCAGCGCGTGCCTTCTCGGGCTCACGGTCGATGAGCAGGACGTCGTGGCCGTTGCTGACAAGCTCACGTGCGATGGCGCGTCCGACCTTGCCCGCGCCTGCGATGGCGATACGCATCAGTGCGACTCCGGTCCGCTGGCGAGCACTGCCGCGGCCGCCTCGCGGCGCGACGGGTCGATCAGGACGTGCACGATGTCATCGGCCTGCACCACTGTGTCGGCGACCGGAAGCATGCCCTCGCCATAGCGAGTGACGAAGGCCACGCGGACGCCGGACTCCTTCTCCAGGCGGGTGATCCGATGCCCGACCCAGGCCTCGGCGACATGGATCTGGGTGAGGGCGACCTTGCCAGATCCGTCTCGCCACTCGTCGCCGACCGACTCGGGAAGGATGCGCCGCAGGATCTGGTCGGTCTGCCACGCCACGCTGGCGACCGTGGGGATGCCGAGCCGCTGATAGACCTCAGCGCGGCGGGGGTCATAGATGCGGGCCACGACGTTGTCGACACCGAACGTCTCGCGGGCGACCCGCGCGGCGAGGATGTTGGAGTTGTCCCCGCTGCTCACAGCCGCGAAGGCATGCGCCCGCTCGATCCCGGACTTGAGCAGGGTGTCGCGGTCGAAGCCGATGCCGGTGACGGTGAGGCCGCTGAAGTCGGGGTGCAGCTTGGCGAAGCTGGCCGACACCTGGTCGATGACAGCGACCGAGTGACCGGCCCGGTCCAAGGTGTGGGCCAGCGCGGAACCCACTCGGCCACAACCCATGATCACGACATGCACGTTGGCGAACGCTACACGGCGTCCGGTCCACACCGCGCGCGCCCAGGGCCGTAGAGTTCGGCAACGTGTCCCAGATGACTGGTTTCGGCAAGCGCATCCTCGTCGGGCGAGCCCTCTCGAGCGAGCAGCTGTCCGAGACGCTCCTCCCCAAGCGCATCGCCCTGCCGGTCTTCGCGTCCGACGCTCTCTCCTCCAACGCCTATGCGACCCAGGAGATCCTCCTCGTTCTCGCGCTCGGCGGATCCCAGCTGCTCGACTATGCGCCCTGGGTCGCGGGCATGGTCATCTTCATCTACGCCGTCGTCGTCGCGTCCTACCGGCAGAACGTGCACGCCTACCCGAGCGGTGGCGGCGACTACGAGGTGGTCACCACCAACCTCGGCCCCCGTGCCGGTGTCTTCGTCGCGAGCGCGCTGCTCGTCGACTATGTCCTCACGGTCGCTGTCTCGATCGCGTCGGCGGTCGCCAACCTCGCGTCGGCCTATCCGGTCATCGACGACCACAAGGTGTCGTGGGCCGTCGGCACGATCGTGGTCATCGCGCTGCTCAACCTCCGTGGCGTCCGCGAGTCTGGCGCGCTGTTCGCGTTACCGACCTACGGCTTCATGGTCGGCATCTTCGGCATGCTGGGCTATGCCCTCTACCGCATCCTCATCGCGCACGACACGCTGCTCGCCGAGAGCGCGAGCTGGCAGATCGTCGGTGAGGCCTCGTTCACCGGCCTCGCGCTGGTGTTCCTCATCGCGCGCGCCTTCTCATCCGGCACGACGGCGCTGACCGGCATCGAGGCGATCGCCAACGGTGTGCCGGCGTTCCGAAAGCCCAAGAGCAAGAACGCCGCGACGACCCTGTTCCTGCTGGGCGCGATCGCGATGGCGATGTTCGCATCGATCACCTGGCTCGCGATCTACACGAAGGTCCACGTCACCGAGTTCGACAGGGACCTCATCGGGCTGCCTGCGGGTCAGGGGCAGAAGACGGTGATCGCGCAGATCGCCCAGGCCGTCTTCGGCGACTTCACCATCGGTTTCCTCTACGTATCGTTTGCGACCGCACTCATCCTGGCGCTCGCGGCCAACACGGCCTTCAACGGCTTCCCGGTGCTGGGGTCGATCCTCGCTCGCGACGGCTATCTGCCCCGCCAGCTGCACACGCGCGGCGACCGGCTGGCGTTCTCCAACGGCATCGTGGTGCTGGCCGGTCTCGCGATCGTCCTCATCGTCGTCTACCAGGCCGAGGTCACCAACCTCATCCAGCTCTACATCGTGGGCGTCTTCGTCTCCTTCACCTTCAGCCAGCTCGGCATGATCAAGCACTGGAACGCGTTGCTGCGAGAAGGTCCTCCGGCAGCGGACCGTCGCCGGATGTACCGAAGCCGAGTGGTCAACGCCATCGGGTTCGTGATGACCGGCAGCGTGCTGGTCATCGTGCTCGCGACGAAGTTCACCAAGGGCGCCTGGATCGTCGTCATCGCGATGCCGTTGCTCTACCTCCTCATGCAGTCGATCCACAAGCACTACGAGCACGTCCGCCAAGAACTGGCCGCCGACGAGGACGAGTCGGTCACGCTCCCGTCACGCGTGCACGCGATCGTGCTCGTCTCCAAGGTGCACAAGCCGACGCTGCGAGCACTGGCATTCGCCCGGGCGACGCGACCGTCGACACTCGAGGCGGTCACCGTCGACGTCGACCCGCCGGACACTGCGGCGTTCACCGCGGACTGGGAACGTCGCGGCATCCCGGTGCCGCTCAAGGTGCTCGACTCTCCCTACCGCGAGATCACCCGGCCGGTGCTCGACTACGTCAAGAGCCTGCGCCGGGCCAGCCCGCGCGACCTCGTCGTGGTCTACATCCCGGAGTACGTCGTGGGTCGCTGGTGGGAGCAGCTGCTGCACAACCAGAGCGCACTGCGGCTCAAGACCCGACTGCTGTTCAGCCCCGGCGTGATGGTGTGCGCCGTGCCCTGGCAGCTCGCGTCGAGCGAGGTCGTGGCCGATCGCCCCGAGCCGGTGGCGGCCGGCGCCGTACGTCGTGGTGAGCCGACTGCTGGCATCCAGGAGGCCGTCGTCGCCGCTGAGTACGACCCCAGCTCGGGCGAGCCCAGGCCGCGGCAGTGACGGTCATCGATGACGTGGCCTCAGCCCGTCCGGTTCGGGTCGGAGACCGCTTCAGCGTCGCGATCGAGCGGGTCGCGCACGGCGGTCACGTCGTCGCCCGGCACGACGGTCGTGTCGTCTTCGTGCGTCACGCCCTGCCCGGAGAGACGGTCGAGGTCGTCGTCACGAGCCTGGGTCCGCAGGGGCGATTCGTCCGCGCCGACGCGGTCGCGGTGGTGGTGGCCTCATCTGATCGCGTGGAGCCCCCGTGCCCTCATTCCGGACCCGCGAGGTGCGGCGGGTGCGACTGGCAGCACGTGTCCCTCGAGGCACAGCGCGGTCTCAAGGCCGAGGTGCTGCGCGAGCAGCTGCACCGCCTCGGGGGGATCGAGGAGATCGAGGGCGTCGCCCTCGTCGACTCGGTCAGGGTCGACCCGGTTCCGGGCGACGACGAGGGTCTCGGGTGGCGCACCCGCGTGCGCTTCGCCGTGGCTGCCGACGGCTCCGTGGGCTTCCGGCGGCACCGCTCGCACACGGTCGAGAAGATCGACTCGTGCCCCCTCGCATCGCCTGGGGTCACTGACGTCGGCGTGCCGGCGTATCGCTGGCCAGGTGCGGCCGAGCTCGAGGTCGTGTGCTCCTCGAGCGGCGACCGAGCCGTGATCATCGAGCCGCCGGAGACGCGCAGCGCGCGCGACCTCCCGCGAGACGTCGCCGTCCCCGGGCTCCGCGGGCGCACGTGGGTCTCCGAGCAGGCCGGTGGTCGCTCGTGGCGGGTCCAGACCGGCGGTTTCTGGCAGGTGCACCCCGGGGCCGCCGATACCCTGGTCGACGCCGTACGCGCGGCGCTCGCACCTCAGCCGGGAGAGCACCTGCTCGACCTCTACTCCGGAGTCGGGCTCTTCGCCGGGTGCCTCGCTGCCGACCTCGGGCCCGAGGGTCGGGTCGATGCGGTGGAGTTCTCGGTCGACGCGTGCCGTGATGCGCGGCGCAACCTGCACGACGTGCCCACGGTCTCGATCCACCAGGGTGACGTCGAGGCCTGGCTCGCGACCGGTGCGATCGACACCGTCGACATCGTGGTCCTGGATCCGCCGCGCAGCGGCGCCGGCCCGGCCGTGCTGGACCTGGTGCTCGACCTCGCACCGCGCGCGATCGCCTACGTCGCCTGCGATCCCGCCGCGCTCGGCCGCGACGTCGGCCACCTGCGATCGGCCGGCTGGCAGGTGACCCAGGTCCAGGGCTACGACCTGTTCCCCATGACCCAGCACCTCGAAGCCGTCGCCCTCCTCCTCCCACCCCCTCCACTCCCCAGCTAGGTCCTCGAGCTACTGCTCGAATCACGGGTCTCAGAGCGCAGAACCCAGGATTCGGGCAGTAACTCGAGGGTGGTGGGGGTGGCGTGAGGTGTCGAAGTAAAGTATCTTGACGTCAAGATACTTTAGTACATGGCCCGCGGACGGGGCCCGCAGAGAACGAGACGCTGGGAGACACGATGGCGAGCAAGGACACCTTCGGCGCACGGACCGACCTCGAGGTCGGCGGCACGACGTATGAGATCTTCCGGGTCGGCGCGGTCGAGGGCTCTGCCCGGCTGCCCTTCACCCACAAGGTGCTGCTGGAGAACCTGCTGCGCACCGAGGACGGCGCCAACGTCACCGCCGACCAGATCCGCGCGCTCGGCTCGTGGGACCCCTCGGCAGAGCCGAGCCAGGAGATCCAGTTCACGCCGGCGCGCGTGATCATGCAGGACTTCACCGGTGTGCCGTGCGTGGTCGACCTCGCCACCATGCGCGAGGCGATGAAGGACCTCGGGGGAGACCCCGACAAGATCAACCCGCTCACACCCGCCGAGCTCGTCATCGACCACTCCGTGATCGCCGACTTCTTCGCCAGCCCCTTGGCGGTCGGCAAGAACGTCGAGCTGGAGTACGAGCGTAACTTCGTGCGCTTCCAGTTCCTGCGCTGGGGCCAGTCGGCGTTCAACGAGTTCAAGGTCGTGCCGCCGAGTACCGGCATCGTCCACCAGGTCAACATCGAGGCGCTCGCCCGCGTCGTCATGGTGCGCGAAGGCCAGGCCTATCCCGACACCTGCGTCGGCACCGACTCGCACACGACCATGGTCAACGGCCTCGGCGTGCTCGGCTGGGGGGTCGGCGGCATCGAGGCCGAGGCGGCCATGCTCGGCCAGCCCGTGTCGATGCTCATCCCGCGCGTTGTCGGTTTCAGGCTCACCGGCTCGCTGCCCGAAGGCACGACCGCGACCGACCTCGTCCTCACCATCACCGAGCAGCTGCGCAAGCACGGCGTGGTCGGCAAGTTCGTGGAGTTCTACGGCGACGGCGTGAGCGCCGTGCCGCTCGCGAACCGCGCCACCATCGGCAACATGAGCCCGGAGTACGGCTCCACGGTTGCCATCTTCCCGGTCGACGAGGAGACCCTGCGCTATCTGCGCCTCACCGGTCGCACCGACGAGCAGGTCGCGCTGGTCGAGGCCTACACCAAGGCTCAGGGGCTCTGGCACGACCCCTCGAACGTGCCGGTCTACTCCGAGCTGCTCACCCTCGACCTCGGCTCGGTCGTCCCGTCGATCGCCGGACCCAAGCGGCCGCAGGACCGCGTGGTGCTGTCGAACGCGAAGGAGGCGTTCCAGGCGGCGCTGCCGACCTACACCGCTGAGCCGACCACGACGTCGACCTTCACGATCGATGGCCAGGAGGTCACGATCGGCCATGGCGCCGTGACGATCGCGGCGATCACGTCGTGCACCAACACGTCCAACCCGTCGGTCATGATCGGCGCCGCTCTGCTCGCGAAGAAGGCGGTCGAGAAGGGCCTCACCCGAAAGCCTTGGGTCAAGACCACGCTCGCTCCCGGGTCGAAGGTCGTCACCGACTACTACGACAAGGCGGGGCTCACGCCGTACCTCGAGAAGATGGGGTTCGACCTCGTCGGTTACGGCTGCACGACGTGCATCGGCAACTCGGGCCCGCTCCCCGACGAGGTCAGCGCCGCGGTCAACGCAGACGACCTCGCGGTCGTCGCGGTCCTCTCGGGCAACCGCAACTTCGAGGGGCGCATCAACCCCGACATCAAGATGAACTACCTCGCCTCGCCCCCGCTCGTGGTGGCCTACGCGATCGCCGGCACGATGGACCTCGACATCTCGACCGAGTCCCTCTGTGACGACCTCGACGGAAACCCGGTCTACCTCAGGGACATCTGGCCCTCGCCAGCCGAGGTGCAGACCACGATCGACGGCTGCATCGACGCCGACATGTTCACCTCGCGCTACGCCGACGTCTTCGCCGGCGACGAGCAGTGGCAGTCGCTGCCGACCCCGACGGGCAACACGTTCGACTGGGCGCCGGACTCGACCTACATCCGCAAGCCTCCGTACTTCGACGGAATGACCGCGGCGCCGGACCCGGTGACCGACATCGTCGGTGCGCGCGTGCTGGCCAAGCTGGGCGACTCGGTCACCACCGACCACATCAGCCCGGCGAGCTCGATCAAGGCCGACACCCCCGCGGGCCGCTACCTCGCCGAGAACGGCATCGACCGCAGGGACTTCAACTCCTACGGCTCGCGCCGTGGCAACCACGAGGTCATGATCCGCGGCACGTTCGCCAACATCCGGCTGCGCAACCAGCTGCTCGACGGGGTCGAGGGTGGCTACACCCGCGACTTCACCCAGGCCGACGCGCCGCAGGCGTTCATCTACGACGCAGCGCAGGCCTACGCGGCCGCCGGCACCGATCTCGTCGTCCTCGCGGGCAAGGAGTACGGCTCCGGCTCCTCGCGTGACTGGGCGGCCAAGGGCACCGCGCTGCTGGGTGTGTCTGCCGTGATCGCGGAGTCCTACGAGCGCATCCACCGCTCCAACCTCATCGGGATGGGAGTGCTGCCGCTGCAGTACCCGGCGGGGCAGAACGCCGACTCGCTCGGTCTCGACGGCACCGAGACGTTCGCCGTCAGCGGGGTCACCGAGCTCAACGAGGGCCGTACGCCCCGCACCCTGTCGGTCGTGGCGACGAAGGCCGACGGCAGTGCTGTCACCTTCGACGCAGCGCTCCGCATCGACACCCCCGGCGAGGCCGACTACTACCGCAACGGCGGCATCCTCCAATACGTGCTGAGAAGCCTCGTGTAACGGCGCTCGGCCTCGGGCGCTCTGAACAGGTGTCGGCTCTGGTCACTAGGGTCTGCTGGGTGAGCGCTGCTGGGGTTCCTCCGGGGTGGCCTCGGGGGGTGCGGCCTCCGGGGGTTCCTGCTTGGGAGGAGTCGGCGGTCGCGTGGCTGCTGGACCAGTGCCCGGCCGACTATCGCGGGCACGAGGTGCTGCGGCGCCATCCCGTGGTGCTCGTGCGGTTCGCCGCGCATCACATCGAGGCGTCCCTCGAGGGTGCCCGCGCGGCATACGCCGGCGCACGCCGCGAGCTGCGCGAGCGGATCGACCCCGAGGTGCTCGACGCCGCGCTGCGAGCGCTCGAGGCCGAAGGAGCGCGGTTGTCGCGGGCAGCACGCGAGGTGGCACTCGTCGAGGACGCCATGCTCGGAACCCGCTGGCGCCCCAAGCTCTGACCCACGCAGCTCAGTCCGATGCAGATGTACGCGCTTACACAGAGAGCGCTCTCCCACCGGCCTCCACGTCACGGAGGTGTCACGGAATTGACACGGACACACGTGAATCCGGACATAGGCACCCATCGTTTCAGCGGCGTGACGGAATTGTTACCGGACACAACGAATTCGTTGCCGAGAACGGTGGTCTTCACCACACGGAGGGAATATGTTCGCGCTGGCAACATACCTCCGGCGCGTCACCGACGTGTCCGGAAGCTCCCTCCCGGGTGGCTCACCCGGGGCCTTCCGGCACGGCGGACCCGTGCGAGAAAGGACGAGAATGAGCAAGCGTTCCCTGGCAGTGGCTGGCGCCGCGGCCCTGTCCCTCCTGCTTGCTGCCTGTGGCAGCAGCAGCTCCACCAGCACCACCACCGCCCCGGCGGCATCGGGCGGCAGCACCTCTGCTCCCGCGGCAGCCGGCAAGGTCGGCGTCATCCTCCCCGACTCTGCCTCCTCGAACCGCTGGGAGACGGCTGACCGCAAGTTCCTCACCGACGCGTTCAAGGCTGCTGGCGTGGAGGCTGACATCCAGAACGCGAATGGTGACAAGGCCAAGTTCGCCACCCTCTGCGACCAGTTCGTCAGTGGCGGCGTCAAGGTCCTCATGATCGTCAACCTGGACAGCGACACCGGCAAGGCGTGTGAGAGCAAGGCGACCGCTCAGGGCATCAAGACGATCGACTACGACCGTCTCACTCTCGGCGGCGGCGCGTCGTACTACGTGTCCTTCGACAACGTCGCAGTCGGCACCGCGCAGGGCGAGGGTCTCGTCAAGTGCATGCAGGCCAACGGCAAGAAGACGGGCGGGGTCATCCTGCTCAACGGATCGCCGACCGACAACAATGCCACGCTGTTCAAGCAGGGCTACGAGGCCGCCATCAAGGCTGCCGGTTACACCATCGCCGCGGACCAGTCCGTTCCTGACTGGGACAACACGAAGGCCGGTACGATCTTCGAGCAGATCTTCGCCAGCACCAAGGACTTCGTGGGCGTCGACGCTGCCAACGACGGTCTCGGTGGCGCAGTCATCGCCGTCCTCGCCAAGAACGGCCTCGCCGGCAAGATCCCGGTGACCGGCCAGGACGCGACCGACAGCGGTCTGCAGAACGTGCTCCTGGGCACGCAGTGCATGACCGTCTACAAGGCCATCAAGAAGGAGGCCGAAGCGGCCTCTGGCCTGGCCATCGCCCTGATCGCGGGCGATACGGCGAAGGCTGACAGCCTCGCCACCGGCAAGACCGCCGACAGCGTGACCGGCAAGGACGTCCCGTCCGTGCTGCTCGTGCCGCAGGGCATCTTCGCCGACACCGTGAAGGACGTCATCGCTGACGGCTTCACCACGGTGGACAAGATCTGCACCACCGCTGAGCTGAAGGCCGCCTGCACGAAGAACGGCGTCGCCTGATCTCCACGGTGAACCACTAGCACGTGGGGGTGGACATCAACACGATGTCCACCCCCACGTGTGTCACGGTGACGTGAGGCACGCGCAGATCCTTCGGGTGAGAAGTCCGCGACGACCAGACTCCCCGAGCACACCACCCCGGACGCTCCCTCCGGGCACACTCTCCCTGAGACCACCCCTGGCGGGCGCGATCAACTGACCGTGCCGCTCCCGACGTCGAGCGAGGGACGCATGACACCACCTGACAGCGGCCAGCCCCTGCTGAGCCTGAGCAAGGTCAACAAGAGCTTCGGCGCGGTGCATGTGCTGCGCAACGTCGACCTCGAGGTACGTCTCGGGCGTGTGACGGCCATGGTCGGCGACAACGGCGCCGGGAAGAGCACCCTGATCAAGGCGATCGCGGGCATCCACGCGTTCGACAGCGGCACCTATCTCTACGAGGGCGAGTCGGTGAATGTCACCGACCCCAAGCAGGCCAACGCGCTCGGCATCGAGGTCGTCTACCAGGATCTCGCGCTCTGCGACAACCTCGACGTGGTCCACAACATGTTCCTGGGCCGCGAGCTGAAGAAGGGCGTCGTGCTCGACGAGGCCGAGATGGAGCAGCGGGCGGTCACCACACTGGCGGGCCTCTCGGTGCGCACGCTGAAGTCGGTCCGCCAGAACGTGGCGAGCCTCTCGGGCGGTCAGCGACAGACCGTCGCCATCGCACGTGCTGTGCTCTGGAACTCCAAGCTCGTCATCCTTGACGAGCCGACCGCGGCGCTGGGTGTGGCCCAGACCGAACAGGTCCTCAAGCTCGTTCGCCGCCTCGCTGACAACGGCCTCGCCGTGATCCTCATCTCGCACAACATGAACGACGTCTTCGAGGTCGCCGACGACATCGCGTGCCTCTACCTCGGTCAGATGGCCGCTCAGGTGCACCGGAGCGACGTCACGCACGGCCAGGTGGTCGAGCTCATCACCGCCGGTCGCAGCGGCGACCTCGGTCTCCCGCGCGAACCCTCGACAGCTGGAGCCGTTGCATGAGCGCCACCACGTCCGCGCCCGAGAGTGTCCATGTCGACGAGGTCGACGGCAGTCTGAGCGCCGGCTTCCGTGACTACACCGCCAGGGTGCGCGGTGGCGAGCTCGGCGCCCTCCCGGCCGTGCTGGCACTGCTCACCCTTGTCCTCATCTTCACCGTGCTCAAGGGCTCGGTCTTCTTCACCACCTTCAACTTCGCCAACCTGATCACGCAGAGCGCCACCATCATCGTGATCTCGATGGGCCTCGTGTTCGTGCTGCTGCTCGGTGAGATCGACCTGTCGGCAGGCTACGCAGCGGGCACCGCAGGCGCGGTCCTGGCTGTGTCGCTGACGCTCCACGGCTGGCCGGTCTGGGCCTCACTCCTCGCCTGCATCGTGACCGGCGTGTTCATCGGCGTGTTCATCGGCGTCATCGTTGCTCGACTGGGCATCCCGTCATTCGTGGTGACGCTGGCCATGTTCCTGGGCCTGCAGGGGCTCATGCTCCTGATCATCGGCGACGGCGGCACGATCGGCGTGGCCGACCCGTTCATCCTCTCGATCATGAACGGCAACATGTCCCCTGTCGCGGGCTGGATCCTGTGTCTGATCGTGGTCCTGTCCTACATCGGGAGCACCTACTTCGCGCTCATGCGACGCAAACGTGCCGGGCTGATCACCCAGTCCATCTCGGTGTGGGCGGTGAAGGGAATCGCACTCGCGGTCCTGTTGGGCGGGGCGACGTTCCTGCTCAACCAGGAGCGCTCGCGCAACCCCGAGCTCACATCGATCAAGGGGATCCCGTATGTCGTCATCGTCATCCTCGTCCTGCTCGTCGGCCTGACGTTCCTGCTGCAGCGCACCGCGTTCGGTCGTCACGTCTACGCAGTCGGAGGCAACGCCGAAGCGGCGCGACGTGCCGGAATCTCGGTCGCCAACATTCGCATCGCGTGCTTCATCTTCTGTTCTACGTTGGCGGCTGTCGCCGGAATCCTGTTCGCGTCCAAGGACAACTCGATCTCGCCCTCGACCGGCGGATCCACCACCCTGCTCTACGCCGTGGGTGCAGCGGTCATCGGCGGCACCTCGCTGTTCGGCGGCCGCGGCAAGATCCGTGACGCGATCCTGGGTGGTCTTGTTGTCGCGGTGATCCAGAACGGTCTCCCGCTCATCACGGACAAGTCGGGGATCCAGTTCGTCGTCACGGGCATCGTGCTCCTCGTCGCGGCGAGCGTCGACGCACTGTCCCGCAAGAGGGCCCAGTCCTCCGGACGGGCCTGACGGTACGACGAGACATCGGGGGGTCGATCCGTGTCGCTGGCAGGGGCCACGCAGGACGAGGTACGTCGCCACAATCTGGCGGCCCTCGTCCGGTTCCTGCACGACCACGGATCGACCTCCCGCTCGGAGCTCGTGAGCCATACCGGGCTCAACCGCAGCACGGTCGGCGGCCTGATCGCTGACCTGGTCGCCGTCGACCTGGTGCGTGAGACCGAGCCCGTCGGTCGAGGGGTGGGTCGCCCGTCGTTCGGCGTCGAGCCGGTGCATGACCGTGCCTACGTGCTGGCGATCGACCTGCGGGTCGACCGCACCATCGCTGCGCTCGTGGGATTCGGCGGTGTCGTGCTGCAGCGTCGCGAGCAGCGTTATCGCCGTGCCGGGCAGCGGGAGGAGAAGATCCTCGCGCAGCTCGTCGAGGTCTGCCACGAGCTGCTCATGGAGGCGCCCAAGGGCGCGGTCCAGGTCGGTGTCGGCGTGGGGGTGCCCGGTCTGGTGCGTCAGCCCGACGGGCTCGTGCGCTTCGCGCCCAACCTCGGCTGGGTCGACGTACCCCTGGGGGAGCACCTCGCCGCTGCCCTCGACGTCACGACCCCGATCGTGGTCGGCAACGACTCCGACCTCGGGGCCATCGCGGAGCGGCTGCGCGGCAGTGCAGTGGGTGCCGCGAACGTCATCTACCTCTCGGGTCAGGTCGGTGTCGGCGGCGGGATCATGGTCGACGGCAAGCTGCTCATGGGTGCCCAGGGCTACGCCGGCGAGGTCGGGCACATGCGGATCAACCCGCAGGGCCGTGGCTGCCGGTGTGGTGCGGTGGGCTGCTGGGAGACCGAGATCGGTGAGCCCGCGGTGCGCCTCGCCACCGGTGCCAGCGAGTCCACGAGCGTCGCTGACATCGTCGCCGACGCCGTCGCTGGCAACGCGGCGGCGATGCGTGGCCTCGTCGCCGTCGGCAGCTGGCTCGGGATCGGTGTCGTCAACCTCGTCAACATCTTCAACCCCGACGTCGTCGTCTTCGGCGGCACGCTGCGCGAGATCCTGCCGGTCGTGCGCGACGGGGTCCAGGCCGAGCTCTCCGGGTCGCTCACCGCCCCTGGCGACCACGTCGTGCTCGCGCTTCCGGCCCTCGGCGACGACTCCACGCTGCTCGGTGCGGCGGAGAGCGCCTTCGCCCCGCTGCTCGATGACCCCTTGGGCGTCGTGACCGCCCCGAAACGCCGCTCCGGCGGCCGGAGCCGCGCCACCGCCTGAGCCCGCCTTCGCGCTCGAGCCGCTGCCGCGAATCGTCGGTTTCCTCCGTCATCCGGGGGGGCGGCGACGGCAATCCGCGATCTGGGCCGTGTTCAGATATGCGCTCGGCGCCTGGTTGCCTAGAATCGAGGCATGTCCGTGCTCCGAGGGATCAGGTCACCGCGCGACCTCAAGGCTCTCCCTGCGGAGTCCCTTCCTGCTCTGGCAGCCGAGATCCGCGCCGAGCTCGTCGAGCAGGTCACGCGCACCGGTGGGCACCTCGGACCCAACCTCGGTGTGGTCGAGCTGACCATCGCCCTGCACCGGGTCTTCACCAGCCCGCAGGACGTCATCATCTTCGACACCGGTCACCAGGCCTACGTCCACAAGATGCTCACGGGTCGCCTCGACGACTTCGAGTCGCTCAAGAAGGAGGGTGGCCTCTCCGGCTATCCCAGCCGTGAGGAGTCCGAGCACGACGTCGTCGAGAACTCCCACGCATCGACCGCGCTGTCGTGGGCGGACGGCATCGCCAAGGGCCTCGAGCGCTCCGGCGAGCTCGGCACGCGGCACGTGGTCGGCGTCATCGGCGACGGCGCGCTCACCGGCGGGATGGCCTGGGAGGCGATCAACAACATCGCCGCATCCGGCCGCCCGGTCGTCATGGTCGTCAACGACAACGGACGCTCCTACTCACCGACCATCGGCGGCCTCGCGCAGCACCTCGCCACCTTGCGCACCGCCAAGGGCTACGAGCGATTCCTCGACTGGGGCAAGAGCATCCTCGGACGCACCCCTGTGGTCGGACCGCCGATCTATGAGACCCTGCACGGCGTCAAGAAGGGCCTCAAGGACGTTGTCGCTCCGCAGGGGATGTTCGAGGACCTCGGCCTGAAGTACATCGGGCCCGTCGACGGGCACGACGCCGTCGCACTCGAGCACGCGCTCAACCGTGCCAAGCACTATCCCGGGCCGGTGCTCGTGCACGTCATCACCGAGAAGGGGCGCGGCTATGCGCCCGCCGAGATGGATGACGCCGAGCGGTTCCACGCAGTCGGCGTCATCGACGCCGAGACCGGCCTGCCCCTGACGCGCTCGGCTCCGTCGTGGACATCGGTGTTCGGCGACGAGCTCGTCTCGATCGGCCACCGCCATCGCGACGTCGTGGCGATCACCGCGGCGATGATGGGGCCGACGGGCCTCGAGCCGTTCCAGGCGCAGTTCCCGGAGCGGACCTACGACGTCGGGATCGCCGAGCAGCACGCCGCGACGAGTGCCGCCGGCATGGCCTACACCGGCCTGCACCCGGTCGTCGCCCTCTACGCCACCTTCATCAACCGAGCGTTCGACCAGGTCCTCATGGACTGTGCGCTGCACCGGGCCGGGGTGACGTTCGTCCTCGACCGCGCCGGGGTCACCGGCGACGACGGGGCAAGCCACAACGGCATGTGGGACATGTCGATCCTGCAGGTCGTGCCCGGTCTCCGGATCGCTGCTCCGCGCGATGGCGCGTCGTTGCGCGAGGAGCTGGGTGAGGCCGTCGCGGTGCACGACGCACCGACCGTGATCCGATTTCCCAAGGGGGCCGTGGGCACTGACATCCCGGCGATCGAACGCATCGGCACTGTGGATGTGCTGCGCCGCGACGCAGATGCCTCGGTGCTGCTGGTGTCCGTCGGCGCGTTCGCCCCGTTGTGCCTCGAGGTCGCGGATCGCCTGGCGCAGCAAGGGATCGCCGTGACGGTCGTCGATCCGCGCTGGGTGTCGCCGGTGTCGTCGACGATCGTTGAGATGGCGCGCGCCCACCGCCTCGTCGTGAGTGTCGAGGACAACAGCCGCCAGGGGGGCATCGGGAGCTCGATCTCGGCCGCGCTGCGTGACGCCGGCATCGACACGCCGTTCCGCGACTTCGGCATCGAGCGAGCATTCCTGCACCATGCAACCCGCGCGTCGGTGCTCACCCACCTGGGCCTCACCGCGCAGGACGTGTCCCGCGCCGTCGTCGAGACGGTGGCCCGCCTCGAGCACACCGAGAACGCGCCCACTGACGAGATCGCCCCGTCCCACACTGCCGCCGCCCGGACCACAACCCCAGAGAACGCAACCCCCGAGAGCGCGACCGCAGAAAGCGCGACCCCGGAGACCGCGGCGACACACAGCGCCGAAGCCCTACGCCTCGACGACCCCGATAACGCCTGACCCCCGAGCAGTCGCGTCCCAGCGCCTCCCGACTCCCAGCGCCCCGGACTCCCAGCGCCCCGGACACTGACGCGCCACCTCGCGTGATCTTGGTCGTATGGTCGTCTCCCGGCGTGGGAAGCGACCATACGACCAAGATCACGCGCTGGGTTGAGGTTGAAGGTGGGGAGGGGAGTGGGGGTCAGGCGCCGCGGGAGACGGGGTCGTGGTGCTCGTCGGCGACGGGATCGGCGAGCGCCTGGCGCACGATGTCGCCTCCTGCGCGTACGAGCGTCACCTCGTCGGCCGTGATGAGCACGGGGCGCGGAAAGCCTCGTTCGTCCGGGTCGGTGAGGGCGGCTGCCGCCGGCACGAACGCCGGGTCGAGCCGCCCGAGGTCGAGCCAGCCGCGACGCAGGGTCGGGATGGCTGCCGAGCGCATCCCTTGGCCGTCGAGCAGCACCTCGCGAAAGCGCTGTGACGCCAGCAGGGTCGGTATGTCGGCATCCCCGAGCGGTCGCAGGACCGCGGACGTGTCGCGCAGCAGGCGTTCGGCGGCGAGCTCGGCCATGTCGGCGAGATAGCGGTCGGCTCGGGCGCACGCCGAAGCGACGTCGATCCCTGCCGCGGAGAGCACGCCGTGCGGCAGCAACCCGCTGCGCTCGGGATCGGGGCGACCGTCGTCGTCAAGGCCCCGCAGGGCGAAGCCGACGTCGAGGGCACCCCCGAGAACCCGAGCCCGTGGCCACGCGGCCCCGGGGTGCGCCGGGTGACCCACGGGCACGCCGCGAGGGCGGACGAGCGAGAGGACCTTGCTGTGCGCGGCGTCGCGGGAGTCGGCAGTGCCGAACAGCGCCTCGATGTGCAGCCGCAGCCGCATCCAGCGCGCGACCCGGCGCTGGAGCGACTCAGCAGGCAGGTCGTCGGACGTCTCGCCCGCGGCGAGCACGAGCTCGCCCCACGGCACGCACAGCGGCCAGGCGTCGGGTCCGCGAGGGATGAGCACGCCGATGTCGAGGGTCTCGACCTCCGACAGGGTGCCCCTATCGAGCAGGGTGACAGCGAGGACAGCACGGCGTAGTGCCGTCGACACCCGCTCCTCTCTCACCGCTCGACCGTACGCCGGTCGCCCGCACGATCCGAGCCCCCGTCGGGTGACAGGTCCTACTCTCCGGAGTGCAATAGTTACGCTGCGTGTCCTTCATGCCGTCGAGGTTGGCCCCGCCGGGATGCAGGACGGCTCCCGTGACGCACGCCGGTGTCGCTGCGTGTCCGGGAGGCGGGGCAGGAACGATCTTGCTGGTGCGAGCGGGTGGTTATCCCACGGATGCGACGTGCGCGGGGAGGAAGCGGCGACCGGTCACCCGTTCGCTCGTCCCGGTGCGGTCGAGGTAGGGCGTGATCCCGCCGAGGTGGAACGGCCAGCCGGCCCCGAGGAGCATGCACAGGTCGAGGTCCTGCGGCTCGGCGACGACACCCTCGTCGAGCATGAGGCGGGCCTCCTGCGCGATCGCGTCGAGGGCCCGCTGGCGTACCTGCTCCGCAGTGGAGGGGGAGTCGCCGATCTCGAACAGCGCAGCGACGTCGTCGGCGATCCGCGGTGTCGCGCCGTCCCACGCGAGCAGCGTGGTCTTGCCGGCCTCGACCATGCGTCGCTGGTTCTCCGAGA
>JANMBJ010000352.1:0-3489 GCA_031360335.1 Candidatus Nanopelagicales bacterium | reverse complement strand
GATTCCGGACGAGCTCGCCCGCCTGGTCGACAACGTGCTGTTCGTCGTCGAGGACGACTCCGAGGAGCGCGGCGAGCTCCTCGGCCTCTACGAAGGCATCCCGCTGACCGAACGCGGGACGTCGTACGCCGGGGTCATGCCCGATCGCATCACGATCTATCGGCTCCCGATCCTGGCGATCTGCGAGTCCGTCGAGGACGTGCTCGACGAGGTCCACGTCACCGTGGTCCACGAGATCGCCCACCACTTCGGCATCGACGACGACCGTCTCCACGAACTCGGCTACGACTAGGTCAGGCGAGCTTCCGTGGCCGTCCGTGGGGGACGAGGGTCGACGGTGGTGCGGGTGGTTGGTGGAGGTGCTCACTGGTCGGTGTCGGGGTCTGCGGACCAGGTGTCGTAGGTGGGTGGGGACGGGGGCATGCGAGCCGGGCGGACGGGCAGAGCCATGCCGAGGTCGCGCGCGACCTCTTCGGCGAGGCTGGCTGCAGGAAGGGGTGGTACGTCGACGCCGAGGTCGCGCGCGACGATCTCGCCGATGCTCGGTGCCGGCGGCGGGGGCAGCGACACCCCGAGCTCACGTGCCAGCGCGTCGCCGATCGACTCGGGCGCTGCGGTCTGGCCATACGCGGCCGATGGGACCGTTCGGGTGGCTGGGACGGGAACCGTCGCAGGCATGTCCACAGGATCCGGCACGACGGGAGTCACGGACGAGGGCGGCTCGCTCGGAGCGTGGACAACGAGGTCACGGAGGTCGATGGTCGGCTCCGCCGCAGCCTGAAAAGGCTGATAATCAACGGTTTCCGGCTGCTCAGCCACGGCGGGTGGCGGCACCGGCACGTTGGCGGCACCGACCGTCGGGAACAGATGCGGTGAAGGCGGGAGCGCGACCGGGTCTGCCAGCGCACGGGTGCTGTCCGACGCGATGGTGTTGTCGGGCGCAGTGGTGCTGTCCGGCGTGACGGCGGCGTCGGTCGGGGGCGTCGGCGAACGCCGACCGAGCACACCGGCCCAGATGTCGGCGTCGCTGGGTCCCTCGTCCGGACCAGGGGCGAGGGTGAGGTCCGTGGGGGCGTTGTCATCCGAGGTCGGGTTCGTGGAGGTGTCGATGTCGTCGTCGTAGGCGACCTCGACCTCGGCGACTCCACCGGGGAGCGTCATCCGGCCGCCTTGGAGCAGGTCGGCGTAGGTGTCGAGCGGCGCGGCCGGGCCTACGAGGTCGCCGTAAGCCGCGTGGATGCCGAGGGACCGGGCGATCGCGAGCTGCTCGGGCGAGTCGACGTGCATCGCGACCGTGATGACACCGAGCGCCGAGGCCGCCGCGACGAGCGCTCGCACCAGCTCCTCGGTCGATCGGTTCTCCGCGACGGAGGCGAGCAGGTCGGGGTCGAGCGACACCGAGGCAGCGGAGAGCAGCTGAAGCATCCCGACGGGCACCAGGTCTGCGGTGAAGTGCTCGATCCCGAGGGCGAGCGGGCCGACCTCGAGCAGGTCGTCGAGGTGGCGGTGCAGCGCCTGGCGTCGGGTCAGGGACGCGACGTCGACCTCGTGCACGTCGAGCACGAGCGACGGCGCCGAGTCCGCGGTCAGCGATCCGTCCGGCCCGGCGATCGACGCGATGATGGCGTCGCGGGTGCTGGCTGCGAGAGCAGCTCGTCCGGGCACCGAGAGCCACACCGACACATGTTCGGCGCGAGCCGGGGCGACGGTGCGTACGTCGGTGATCGCGCGATCGATGCACCAGTGCACGATCGGCAGCGTCGCGGCGCCGGCACCGAGCGCCGACCTCAGCTCGTGCGCCGGGATGAGCCCGCGGTCCGGGTGGTTCCAGCGCACCGCTCCCGTCACACCGAGTACGGCGCCGGTGCCGAGCGACACGACCGGCTGATAGTGCAGGCGCAGCTCGCGGCGGGCCAGCGCGCCGACGAGGTCGAGATGCGCGGGCGCCTCGAGCTGACCGATGTCAGCGCGTGCGACCCGGGACCCACCACCCGCCTTGGCCATGTACATGGCCGCGTCGGCTCGCCGCAGCAGGTGCTCGGCATCCTCGTCGTCCTCGTCGGTGACGGCCACCCCGATGCTCACCCCCACGGCGATCGTCTCCGCCCCGATCGTCAGTGGCTTGCACACCGCAGCGAGGATGCGGTCGCCGATGTCGCGCAGCGAGTCGTCATCACCGACGTCTTCGCACACGGCCACGAACTCGTCGCCACCGAGTCGACCGAGAGTGTCGGCCTCGCGCAAGGTGTCGCGCACCCGGGCGGCGACGGTCTCGAGGAGGACGTCACCCGCGCGGTGCTGCCACGGATGAGTGTCGTTGACCCGCTTGAGGTCGTCGAGGTCGATGAAGAACAGCGCGACACGTCCGCCGCCGCGTCGCCCACGTGTGAGCGCGAGCTCGAGCCGGTCAGTGATGAGGCGACGGTTGGGCAGCCCGGTCAGGTCGTCGTGCAGTGCGTCGTGCCGCAGCTGGGTCTCGGTGTTCTTGGCGGCGGTGACGTCCTCCAACGAGACGAGCGTGCGCTGCTCGCCGGCGTAGTCGAGGTCAGACGTGCGCATCCGAACCCAGATCGTCGACCCGTCGGCACGGTTGAGACGGCGCTCGGAGGCCGACGGCATGCTGCCCTCGTTGACCCGGCGAGCACGCGAGATCACTGCAGCAGCCCGGTCTTGCGGATGCAGCAGAGCCTCGTAGACCGTGGCGAGAACGGCGTCACGGGTGTGCCCGACGAGCTGGCAGAAGGCGTCGTTGACGTCGGTGAAACGACCGTGGTCATCGAGGACGGCGAGGCCCACCGGGCTCGCGTCGAAGAGCTCGCGGAACGCGCGCTCGCTCTCAGCGATACGACGTCCTGCCGAGACCCGCGCATGCACGTCCCGCACGATGAGGACAGCCTCGGTCAGCTTCTCGTTGCTGTCCCGCCGAAACTCCGAGGCCCGGATCTCCGACCAGCGCCAGTCGTCGTCACGCCGCATCCGCACGTCCAGTTGACGCACCCCGCCTGGCTCCATGGTGTGCAGCTGGTCGCGCCACTGAACGAACGTGTCGTAGTCGTCCGGGTGGATGTCATCGCGCAGCCCGCCACCGCGACCGAGCCGCTCGACCAGCGCCCGTGCCTCGACGTCAGGCCCGGACATGCTGAGATAGCGGCGCTCGACGACGTCATAGAGCAGCACCAGGTCGGGCGTCGCCGAGAGCACCGCGGCGGCAAGGTCGAGATTGACCCCGCCCTCCTTCTCGGCCAGAGCATCAGGGCTGGGAGCAGCCGCGTCGTCCGGGATACGAGCTTCGGACGACTCAGCATCGCAAGCCCCAGGATCGGACGCCCCAGGATCGGACGCCCGTGGGTCAGGCCCGAGGGGCTGGGTGCCCCGAGGCTCAGATCCGGCGTATTCCGGACCAGCAGTCGACTCGGGTGCGATCGCGTCGCCGTCGCCGTCGGTGTCAGCTGTCTGCGGCCCGTCGTCGATGACGTGGGTGAGGTGCTG
>JANMBJ010000320.1:0-2074 GCA_031360335.1 Candidatus Nanopelagicales bacterium | reverse complement strand
CCCACGTCGTGCCCTACCTGCCCAACTCCGAGTTCGAAGCAGACCGCGTGCGCCGGATCTTGACCGAGCGACTCGGCTGGGAGCCCTTCGTGCACGTCAGGGACACTAGGGCGGCCTTGACGGAACGCTGATGGCGAGCAGGCGTGGCGGTAGCCGGATTCCGAACTCGGTCGAACCGGCTCGACCCGTCGGATTCCGTTGGTTGTGAGCACAAGACCCGAGTCTCTCGCCTGGCGAGTCGAGGCGCTACGCAGTGGACGTGGCAGTCACCCTCGAGCCGTCCGGTCCGACGACCGACACGTCGACGCGCACCGGGGTCCCTAGCGGGACCCACACGAGATACGTCGACTCGTGCCGCCTGCGCCGGCCACTCGGTCGCGCGACGTGGATCTCCCCGTCAGACGGGAAGAACCCCTGGGTCGTGCGGATGTGGCTCAGCGCGAAGCTCCCGGACAGTTCGTGTCCTCTGTGGCGCAGCCGGGCCAGGCTGTTCGGCGGCACGACCGCGCCGATGCCGACCGGCGGTCGGCGGATGACGGCAGGGCTCAGCCCCGCTGGTCCGAGCGCTGCAGGGTCGACCAGCACCGGTTCGACCGCCGGCGCGAGCACCGGCCCGGACCGACCTCCGCCTTGCACTGCAAGCACCTCCATGACGTAGCCCGCCGACACGAGCCGCGAGGCGTTGGACGACACCCCGAGCAGGACCGCTTGGCCCTGGACGGTGATCGAGTCGATCGTGAGCGTGACCTGCGGTGGCGGCGGCACCCACCCAGGCACCGTCAGCGTGCGCTCGACGGCGCGCCCCAGGGGGTCGACGAGGCGCAGCGTCACGTCGACGGGATCGGCCGCCACGGGGCGCGTGAACCACACCGCCAGTGGCGTCTGGCCCGACAGCCTTGCGCCGCGCTCCGCGACCACGGACGACGTCGCTGCCGGCGGCGCACTCGTGAGGAGCGTCTCCGCGAGGTCGGCGAGCGCCACCATCGGCAGCACCACGGCTCCGGCGCTCGCGGTCAGCCGGTGGGAACCGAAGGCCGTCGCGCGCACGAGCGCGGTCGTCGAGGACCTCACGTGGACGCCCTTGTGGGACGAGCCCCACACCGAACCGGTGAGCGGGGCAAGATCGGGGCCGTCGGGCGGAAGGGACCACAGCGACAGCACCTCGGACGCCGGCGACGGGACTCCGCGCACCGCTTCCACGGGCACCGCGTCGACCGGTTGGGCGACCGCGCGCACGAGCCACGGGTCCCAGTGCGGCGCGAGGGTTCCCGTCCACTCCGCCGTGTAGACGTCGGCGCCCGTCAGCGGATCCTTCGTTGTCGGGGTCAGCGTGACCGGCACCGTCGCGACGGCCGGCCCCATGGTCTCTCGGTCGCGTGCCGCCGACTCCGACGTCGTCGCGAAGACGAGGAACTTGGCGACCGAGACAGTGCTCGCCGCAGACAACGACATCGTGACCGTCCCGTCCTCGGCCACGGTGGCACGTGCGACCGGTGGCGCCGGGCTCCGGAGCCGAGGAGCCATCACGGCCTGCAGGTGCTCGTGAGCGACACCCGGTGCGCTGGGCCAGGGCGACTCGACGCCGGTCATCGACTGGGTCGTCACGGCGAACAGGTGGATGTCGGTGGAGCCCTTGGGCAGGGTCACATCGGCGTCGCGCAGCGAGCCATCCACCTCGAGCAGGCGCCGGAAGGAGCTGCGCCGGTCGTTGTCGGACATCGCGTCGTAGGCCGACCACAGCGCAGCCAGGCGTACACCCGGCGAGTCCGTCTCCGGCGCCCGAGTCGCCAGACCTGCGCGCTGCCGGAGCGCGGTCTCGGCGATCTCCCACACGATGCACGTGCGCACCGCGGGTCCTCCGGGCAGCGACCAGTGCACACGCACGTGCGAGCAGCCATGGGAGTCCGGGGTGCTCCCCATCGGAACGCCCGGAGGCAGAGGCGGCGGGATCGGTTGCACCGGGACGGGACTCGCGGCGATCGCGCGAGCGGGGTGGGCCGCATCAGGGAACCACCCGGTGGGGGAGGCACCGGCGACGAGCGAGCTGCGGGCCCACACCTGCACGCCCCAGCGG
>JANMBJ010000287.1:0-2343 GCA_031360335.1 Candidatus Nanopelagicales bacterium | reverse complement strand
GCATGGTGCGCACCTGCTGCTGCTGCTCGGACGGGAACACGTCGATGACACGGTCGATGGTCTGGGCCGCGTCCTGGGTGTGCAGGGTCGCGAAGACGAGGTGGCCGGTCTCGGCGGCGGTGAGCGCGACCCCGATCGTCTCCAGGTCGCGCATCTCACCCACCAGGATGATGTCGGGGTCCTGGCGCAGCACGTGCTTGAGCGCGTTGGAGAACGACCACGTGTCCTCGCCGACCTCACGCTGGTTGACCAGGCAGTTCTTGTGGCGGTGGAGGAACTCGATCGGGTCCTCGACGGTCATGATGTGGTCGTGCCGCGTGCGGTTGGCCAGGTCGACGACCGACGCGAGCGTCGTCGACTTGCCCGAACCGGTGGGCCCCGTCACGAGGACGAAGCCGCGGGGCAGGTTGGCGAAGTTGGCGACCGACGGCGGGATGCCCAGGCTCTCCAACGACTTGATCTCGAACGGGATGATGCGGAACGCCGCACCGATCGAGTCGCGCTGCTTGTAGACGTTGACGCGGAAACGCGCGCGGCCGGGCAGGGAGTAGGCGAAGTCGAGCTCGAGGTGCTCCTCGAACTTGAGGCGCTGTGCCTGGGTGAGGATCGAGTAGATGACGCGCTGGAGGACCGGCGGGGTCAGCACGTCGAAGTCCTCGAGCGCGGTCAGTGAACCGCTCACGCGGATGGTCGGCTTGGCGGCCGACGTCAGGTGGAGGTCGGAGGCACCCCGGTCGAGCATGATGTTGAGCGTCTCCGCGAGGGAGAAGTCTTCCTCTCGGATGCCCTGCTCGGTGCTCTGACGACCGACCAGCGGCTCGTGGCCGATGGTCACCGACGACGCCGACGGCCTCGACTCGTGGTGGATGATCGCGGTCGGAAGGGTCGGGGTCTCCTCGACGCGAGTCACCGGGGCGGGATACGCCACGGCCGGGTAGACCGACGACGGAGCCGCTTCGGGTGCCGGAGCCTCAGGCACCGGCGGGTCTGCCGGCGCAGGCAGTGCGACCGGGGGTGCCATCGCGGCGACGGGTGCCGGAAGGTCCGCGAGCGGTGCCGGGAGCTCCACCGATGCCACGTCGACCGGCGCAGGGAGCGAGACGGGAGCCTCGGCAGACGGGGCGTCGTAGGACACCGGGGCCAGCGGCTCTGGCAGATCAGCGGGCGGAGCGAAGCTCTCGAGGGCCACGGGGACGACCTCGGGCTCGGGCAGCGCGACGGGCTCGGGGGCAGGATCGGCAGCCGCGACGGGGTCGGGCAGCGCCATCGGCTCTGCGTAGGTCGGCGGAGCGTACGACTCCGGCACCGCGACCTCCGGCACCGAGACCTCCGGGGCGAACGACTCGGGTGCGGATGCGTAGGACTCCGGGGTGTATGACTCCGGTCGGTAGGACTCCGGGGCGTACGACTGAGCGGCCTCGGGAGCGGTCAGGACCGGCTCGATCGGGGCCGCAGCCGGCGCCATGGGGACTCCTGCGCCGAACGACACGATCGCGGGCTCCGCGACCACGGCGTTGGCCCCGGTCGGGTCGAGCGGGGCCGCGGGATAGCCCGGTGCCGCCGGTGCGGCGACGTACGGCGTGGTCTCCACGAGCACTCCTCGAGCTCCGGGCCCGACAGGTGTCGAGCATCCTTCCGTGGCATCGGCCCGCAGAGAGCGTTGCTTGAGCCTCCGGGCCGTCTACGTCGCTGCCGATTCAGGCGACGACGCGGAAGATCTCATCGAGCGAGGTGACACCCTGGCTCGCCTTGAGCAGGCCGTCCTCGCGCAGCAGGCGCATCCCGTGGTCGATGGCGACCGTCGAGATCTGCGTGGACGAGGCGCGCTCGACCGTCATGCGCTCGATGTCGTCGTCCATGGCCATGACCTCGTGCAGGGCCAGGCGACCCTTGTAGCCGGTCTTGGAGCAGTTGGAGCAGCCGACCGGCCGGAAGAACGTCGGTGACGGATCGTCGGGCCGCGGCCGGTAGCCCATCTTCTCGAGCTGCTCCTCGGTGGGTTCGAACGGCTCCTTGCACTTCGAGCAGAGCCGACGAGCCAGTCGCTGGGCGAGCACGCAGTCCAGGGCCGACCCGACGAGGAAGGGCTCGATACCCATCTCGGTAAGTCGCGTGATCGCACTCGGCGCGTCGTTGGTGTGCAGGGTCGAGAGCACGAGGTGACCGGTGAGCGACGCCTCGATCGCGATCTGCGCCGTCTCGTGGTCGCGGATCTCACCGATGAGGACGATGTCGGGGTCGGATCGCAGGATCGAGCGCAGGGCGGCCGCGAAGTTCAGGCCCGCCTTGTTGTTGACCTGCACCTGGTTGATGCCCGGCAGTCGATACTCCACCGGGTCCTCG
>JANMBJ010000251.1:0-3386 GCA_031360335.1 Candidatus Nanopelagicales bacterium | reverse complement strand
GCGCTGTTGCGCGTCGGGGGCCTTCGCTTATTTGAGGTCTAGCCCAGTCGATTTCGGTGGGACTCAAGTTGCCGGTATTGAGCTGGTGCACCAGCAGCACGTAGAAGATGAGTACTGCGAGGGAGTACAGGTCGGTCTGGGTGCTGGGCATCGTCTCGCCACGCACGATCTCCGGTGCCATGAAGCGCCGAGTGCCCAGCACTCCCGCCTCACTCTCGCCGTCGACACCCACGTTGTCGTTGTCGCAGATCAGCGGCTCACCGTTGACGGTGTTGAAGAAGACGTTGCCGAAGCTGATGTCGCGATAGCAGAGCCCTTGCGCGTGCAGGGACAGGAAGCCGTGCGACAGGCCGAGGCAGAGTCGCACCACGGAGCCGAGCGAGACCTCGACGCGTCCGAGCAGCAGATCGGCGAGGCCGGAGAAGTGCTCTGGCCGCAGCGGCATAACGTAACCGAACTCGCCACCCTCACCGACCACGAGCTCGCTCGGCCAGAGGAACATCGCGCCAGGGGAGCCACGCTCGACGAGCTCGGAGATCGTCGCCCGCTGCCGACGTGTCCCCGCGACGGGGAAGTACCACTTGAGCGCCAGCCTCCGGCTCGAGCCGTCAATGGGCAGCAGTTCGTGCACGCTGCCCTGGCTGCCCTCGCCCAGCAGGGCACCGACTGTGAACACCTGTCCCGATCGGACCAGGCGGACGGTGGCTCCCTCGTGGATCGTCATGCGGCCCCTCTGTCGTGCGGTGGAACCACCCTGTCAGGTCGGACACGCCGCCGTAGGCGTCCGACAGAGCTCATGAGGTCGCGACTCAGGGAGTGCGGTCATGGCTGAACGCCCAGGGGCGGTCCTCGCCCAGCGCCCGCTGCACTTCTTCCTCGTCGTCGACTGCTCCGGCTCTATGGCGGCCGACGGGAAGATCAGGGCGCTGAACTCCGCCGTACGTGAGGCACTGCCGCACCTCGTCGACGTCGCGGCCTCGAACCCTCACGGGCGGATGCTCGTACGTTCCGTGGCGTTCTCGACAGGCGCCCGCTGGCACATCGAGGAGCCCACCCCGGTTGACCAGCTCGGCTGGACCGACCTGGTCGCAGGCGGCTACACCGACCTCGGAGCGGCCCTCGATCTGCTGCGCTCGGTGCTGGTCGTCCCGCCGATGGACGAGCGGGCACTGCCTCCGGCGATCGTGCTCGTCTCCGACGGCATGCCCACCGACGACTACGCCCCCGCGCTCGAGCGGCTCCTCGCCGAGCCGTGGGGGGCGCGGTCGGTCCGCGTCTCCGTCGGGCTCGGACGGGACGCCGACCACGACATGCTCGTCCGCTTCATGGGCGACTCCGACGCCGAGCCGGTGAGGGCGAGCAACCCAGAACAGCTCGTGAGCGCCATCCGGTGGGCGACCACCCACGTGTCGCGCTTGGCCTCGGTCCTGCCGACGGCGGCAGCGGAGGAGCAGCAGCGGTTCGGTCCTCGGGCAGCAGATCCCGCGGCCGGCTCTGAGGTCCTCTGGTGAGCACGAGCGGCGAGCGATGGTCGTCGACTGCCGCGACCGCGCGCGGCTCGAGCCACATGCAGACCGGGGCGCCCAACCAGGATGCTCATGCGGTCACCGCGGTGGTGGGTGACGACTCGCGCTGGGTCGCCGCCGTAGCTGACGGCCACGGTGGCTCGCGGTACATTCGCAGCGACCGAGGGTCGCGCCTCGCCGTCGACCTCGCTGTGCGCCTAGGCCTCGAGCTCGTGGCAGCACGCGGCCGATCGGCAGCCGACGCCGCGCAGGAGCTGCCCGCACGTCTGCTCCCCGCATGGCGCTCGGCGGTGCTCGACGACATCGCTCGGCGCCCGTTCACCGAGGACGAACGTGACGCCCTGGGCGTGGATCCCGACCTGGACCCGCTCACGTCGTACGGCGCGACGCTCGTCGTAGCGATCGTCCGCGACGGCGCAGTAGGGCTGTGCCAGATCGGCGACGGTGACGTCGTCGTACGGGTAGGCGCCGACGTGCTACTGCCCGTGCCGGGCGACGACAGGCTCGTCGGCAACGAGACGACCAGCCTGTGCATGCCCTCAGCCGGATCGGACTTCCGAACAGCGGCCCTGCCCGACGCGGACCTCGTGCTGCTGTCATCCGACGGGTACGGCAACTCGTTCGCCGACCGGCGCTGGGCGCCCAAGGTCGTGAACGACCTGTCGCGCATTCTGGATGAGGAAAGTCTGGCGACGATCGAGGCGCTCCTGCCGGAGTGGGTCGCGGAGTCGGCCAAGGTCGGAGGGGACGACGTGACGGTCATCCTCCTGGTTCGCGGGGTGACCGCGACATCCGCAGCCGCACCCTCCGCAGCTGCCCCCTCGACAGCCGCACCCTCCGACCCTGCGCAGCGGCAGGGCCGGCGCATCGTCGGGGGAGCCGGCGTGATCGCAGCGGTGGTCGTCGCCGCCACGATGCTCGGGCTAAGGAGTGCGGGATCGTCGCAGTCTCCGCTCCCTGCCACGGGGGCGACGCCGGCATCGGTGGTCGCGACGTCGTCGACAGCCTCGTCGGGCACGCGCAGCAAGAGCCCCGCTCCCTCCTCCTCGACACGCACGTCAGCGACGCCCACCGCCTCCTCCCCCTCGGTGCGTCAGGTCAGCACCTCGGCGTCGACATCGGGGAAGACGACGGCGGGAGGCACCTCGCGGTCGGCATCGCCGCGCGTCAGTTCCTCCTCCGCCGTCGCTCAGGCCCGCCCGACGAACTCGCCCACGTCGTTCGCTCCCGGTCACGCCATCACTGGAGGCACTGCATGAGCGTCGAGCGCGACTCGACGTCGCCCGTTGCCGACGGTGGGGCACGGATCCTCCTCCTGGGTCCTGTCGACCTTCGGCTCGGCGCGGCATCGTTGCCGCTCTCGGGTCGCAAACAGCGGGCGGTGCTCGCGATGCTGGCGCTCGCCGGTGGTCAGGTGGTGTCGACCGCGGCACTCATCGAGGGGGTGTGGGGTGACGACCCGCCACCGTCGGTCGGCAACGCACTGCAGGTCTGCGTCAGCGGGCTCCGGAAGTCGCTGACGCACGCCGACCTGCAATCGGCGCTGGTGACGCAGGCTCCTGGCTACCGGCTGCTGCTTCCCGAGGGCGTGCTCGACGTCGACGTCTTCCTGTCGGAGCGACGCAGCGCCGACGCGGCTGTGGCCGACGGTCGGCGAGACGACGCGGTCGAGAGCTACCTACGGGCACTGGGCGCGTGGAGAGGATCCGCGCTGGCGGACCTGGTCGACCAGCCGTTCGCCGAGACGGAGGTGCACCGGCTCGAGGAGGCACGGCAGAGCACCTCGGTGTCCTACCTCCACAACGAGGTCGCGCTCGGTCGTGCCGCCGCGTCGGTGGCCCAGGTCGAGTCGCTCGTCCG
>JANMBJ010000225.1:0-9188 GCA_031360335.1 Candidatus Nanopelagicales bacterium | reverse complement strand
GACGCCGAGGCCGCGGTGCAGCTGCGTGAGGACGCGATCGCTGCCTATGACGAGCGGGTCGCGGAGGAGACGTTCGGGTTCTTTGAATCCCAGTTCCTGACCGCTGACGAGCGGGTCCTCGGCCTTCCGGAGCAGGTGTCGGCCAGTGACCTGATCGTGCTCGACGAGGTGGACCCTGCGACGCTGTCGGACCCGCTCGCGGTGCTGGCCTACATCGCGCGCACCGACGCCGTCACCTCTCTGGTCGCCGCCAAGCGACTCGATGCGGTGGTGGCACTGGTGGGGGTGGTGCCGAGGCTGTCGCACCTGAAGAACGTGCACCTCGAGCAGGAGCTCGCCCTGGCCCGTCGGACCTCGATGACCTCGGCGGGGTTGGAGATCGAGCGGGCTCGGGCGTTGCGGCAGATGTTCGGCGGGTTCGCCGCGGCCCTGGCAGCCGGGCAGATCAGCCCGTCCCATGTTTCGATCCTGGTGGAGAAGTGCCGGGTCGTCGCCGACCCCGACATCCTCGCCGCGATCGAGACCCTGGTCCTGCCCAAGGCCCCGTCGAGATCGTCCGCGCCGCGTTCGACCGGATCACCGTCGATGGCCGCGCCCTGCAGCTCGCTCGCGGTGGTGCCTCGGCGGCGAACGACGACGACGCCACGGCTGGTGCGTGTCGTGCTGATGCTGGGCTCGCTCGCCTCCTCGGTGAGACGCGCCCGGACGGGTCGGTGACGTTCGACCCGTCCCACGCAGACATCACCCTCGACGTCGTGATGACCGAAGCGTCCATCGCCGCCGGGGAAGACGGGCTGGCTCTCGTCAACGACGAGCCGGTCCCCGCGGCCGTGGCCCGGGACTACGCCCGGTTCGCGAACGCCCGGCGCAGGGCGCTCGTCGATCCGGTGACGGGTCATCTGATCGACCACGGCCGCAAGGTCTACCTCCCCGAGGACCTGCGCCGCTATCTCCTCGCCCGCGACGGCGGCTGCATCGGACCGGTCTGCAACACCCGGCACCGGTCGAGACTCCAGATGGAGCATGGCATCCCGTTCCCCGACGGCTCCGCCACCTGGCTCACCAGGTTCGGGCAACGCCTCGAGATCCCACCCCGACCCTTCCTCGACATCCCACCGCCACTCCAGTCGGCACCCACCGAGCCACCGACGGGCACGATCGGCGATGACGCACGCCCTCGACCAGACGCCGAGGACCACGAGCCACCGGAGCTCGAGGAACCGCCCTTCTGGCGACACAGCGACGATGCACGACGAGACTCCGCGAGCATCGCCGCGGGTGGGGTCTCTAGGGTTCGCACGGGCTATAGACCGCGCTGACGCTATCGATGGCAGGGTGCGCGGGGAGCGAACGGCCGTCGGCGCGTGGCACCTCGGTGGCACACTCCCGGCATGTCCTCGATTTCGGTGCGCAGGGTCGACTTCGGCTACTTCGTGCGACCGGGTGAGGAGACCGCGACGGGCGACCCACGGGTCGAGCCCGTCCTCGGCTACGTCATCGAGCACCCCGACGGCACGTTCCTGTTCGACACGGGGTGGGGGAGCGACCCCGAGGTCGACGCGCACTATCGCCCGCGTCCGATCGGACTGCACGACGCCCTGGCGGCAGTCGGGCTCCGGCTCGACGAGATCACCCACGCGAGCAACTGCCACCTGCACTTCGACCACTGCGGCGGCAACCCGCTCCTCACCGGGATCCCAGTCTTCACCCAGGCGAGCGAGCTCACTGCCGCACGCACCACCGTCGACTACACGGTGCCTCGGCTGATCGACGCTCCGGGCACGCGGTGGGAGGTCGTCGAGGGCGAGGTCGAGGTGCTCACCGACGTCCATCTGATCCCGACACCGGGGCACACCGACGGGCACCAGTCCGTCGTCGTACGTCGCAGCGACGGCGTGGTCGTGGTCGCCGGTCAGAGCCACGACACAGCGACGGAGTACGCCGCCGACGTGCTCGCACTTCGCGCTCACGGTGACGCGCACGGCGTGCCCCTGCCTGTGTCGCGCGCCTGGATGGAGCGGCTGCTGCAGCTCGACCCCGTCCGCGTGGTCTTCGCCCACGACCACTCCGTCTGGCTCCCCTGACACGAAAGCCCGTCGATGCGTAACCACGTCGTGCGAGAGCACGTCGGGGTTCCTCATCTACGGGGCGTGGTCAGCCGAGGAGGACGACCGTGTAGCCGCCGAACACCTGGCCCTGCTGCGATGCGGTCACGCGGTAGACGTGTGCCTGCCCAGGTGCCGGGGGACTGTCGCCCGTGGCGAAGGTGATCTGCTGGTCGTCGCTCGTGACGATGTGCTCGACGCCCTGACCGCCGAGCGCGGTGCCTCCGCCGATGGGTCGAGGTGCTCCGAGCAGCACGTCACCGGTGGCCACCGCCTGAGCCGGGAACTGCCCGCGCACCCCGGTGCGCAGCTGCAGCCACGGCATGGTGTGCGGAGCGACGCGTTCGACGGCGACCGTCGCCGGCTCGCCGTACAGCTGGCCGACCTTGATGGTGAGCGGGCCCGCGAGCATCTCCGCGAGATCGGCAGCGGACCCGGGTCCGCCCCGTGCCATCATCGCGTGCAGCGCGTGGGGTGACGGCCCGCCTGCGGCGATCACATGGATGTTGCGCTGCGCCACGTGCCGATTGAGCGCGGCGTCCCACGGCGGAGTGCCGAGCCCGTCGGACGTCTCCTCCCAGATGCGTACGACGAGGCACTCGTGACCGCCGTTGACGAACGTCGGTGACCACGCGACCGGGCACTTGACCACGGCGTGCGCGTGCCCGCTCCCTCGAGCTCCGAGCGACACCATGGTCTGCCCGATGAGGTTGGCGCTGCTGGCACCGATGCCCAGTGACGGGTCGCACCAGTAGAACTCCACGATCACGTTGGGAGCCTGGGCGATGCCGAAGTTCCACACGTGGGCGTAGATGGTGTTGGGCTGCCCGGCCAGGGCGTTCTCGCCCAGCGCGGGTGGCACGGACGGGGCGACGGCTGGGTCGACGCCGGCCATCAGCAGGATGTCGGGGCTCTCCCAGAACGCCCCGACCACGGGCCGGGCACCGAGGTCGCCCGGGTGGGCGCGCATGAACAGGAACGGCAGGAAGAGCTCGTCGCGCGGCCCGGGCCACTGGGTGCCCGGGTGCGTGCCAAAGTTGCCGGGCTGCAGGGGCCCGCCCGGGACCTGCCCGGTCGACGTCCCCGTGGAGTGCCCCGGCCGATCCGGGTTGTGCCAGCCGACGGTGGTCCCGTCGCCGTCACCACCGTGACCGCCACCCGCACCGCCGTGACCGCCACCTCTGTGTCCGCCACCGCCGCCGTGTCCGCTACCGCCGTGTCCGCCACCGCCGTGATCGCCGTGATCGCCGTGACCGCCACCTCTGTGTCCGCCACCGCCGTGATCGCCGTGTCCGCCGCCGCCGCCGTGGTCGTGGTGGCAGTCGCACTCGTGGTGCTCGTGACGAGGCTCGCAGCAGCAGCATCCGCCTCGACCGCATCCCCGACCGTGGTCGTGCGCATCGCGATCCTCATGGTGCCCGCATGCGCATGTGCAGCTCATGACTGACCTCCTCGCGTGCCTCGTGCGGTCCGCTTCTTCGGTGTGCCCGGTGTCGCTGCCGCACCGCGGGGGCGCCGGCGCTCGATGACCACCGGGTCCGGCTTGTCGACGTACTCCAGCTTCATCGGTGTGACGCCGAGGTCCCACGACTCGCGGTCGAGCCAGGGGGCCACAGCCGGCTTGTCGTAGTGCACGCCGAGCTCCGTGGTGCCCTGCTCGTCACCACGGATCCAGTCCCACGTCAGGTACGCGTAGGCCCGGTCGGCGTCGAGGTTGAACTGCGTGTCGTAGCCCGTGGGGTTCGCGAGCTGGCCGATGAGGTAGGCCGAGAACGGCACCGGGTCGCCGAGCGGTGACCGGCCCTCCGAGCGCAGCAGCCCGAGGTTGAGCTGGTCGGTCTGCCACGGGGTCTGCGACTTCTCGTAGGCGAAGCGACGCTCGGGATCGTGACCGCCGTCGGTGCGGAAGAAGACCTGGTCGGGCGTCGTGCCTTCGCGATACGGGCCGGGCAGCAACGGCGACGAGCTCCGGATGGGTGCGCCGTTGCCGTCGACGGCTCCCGCGTCGCAGGCGCTCGGGTCGTAGGTCTCCGTCGGCGTGGGCACATGGTTGTGGTGCGTCCCGTCGGACGTGTGCTCGCTAACGTTGGGATACGCCCATGGCCGGTGGAACTCCCAGTCGTCGAAGGTGCCGTCATCCTTGTACTCGAGTACGGGGTAGTAGGGGTAGCCACGGTCGTGCACCGAGTGGCCGACGATCACCGAGGTGTCGGTGTCGAGGTTGCCGAAGGGGTCGACGGCGTCGGCGAGTGCCGCCAGGAACGCCGCGTCGACGGTGCCTCCCAAGGTGATGAGCGGCTCGTCGATCTCGTTGGGCAGCCGCAGCTCGCCGTCGTCATAGCGCTGCTCACCATGCGGCAGAAGGAATCCCGTGTGCGCCATGACGTCGTGGGTCTTCACCGCGATGTCCCACACCTTCATCGCGATCTCGTACAGCGCGAGCCGGATGCCGTAGGTGAACGGGCTGAGCAGCATCTTGATGAGGTCGCCGAGCAGCTCGATGGCGGCCGCCACCTCCTTCACGATCCACTCGATGAGCGCGATGAAGACGGCGCACACGTCCTCGATCGGGTTGCCGGAGCTGGCTCCGGAGAAGTCCGGCGGCTGGGCGAGGTTGGTGAAGTCCGACAGCGGCGGCACGATGACGAAGTCGGGCTTGCGCGGCTTCTCCAGCTCCCAGCTGCCGCTGAAGTTCAGCTTGTACAGCGTGATCATCAGCCGGTACGCCGCGGCCACCTCCCACGGCAGCGGGAAGCCGGTCGGCACCGGGAACGGCGGCGGGGGCGCAATGCCGTCGAGGATCTCCTGGAACGGCCGGTCGAGCCCATGACCGGTCACGTCCTTGACGACGTTCGAGAGCATCCCCTGGTCGAAGGTCTGCTGGAAGACGTCGCCCTGATAGATCCGCGGGTGCGGGTGGTCCTCGAAGGTCTCGATGAGCGCAGCGACGATCCCCTCGGCCATCCACGTCGGCATCTCGCCGTCGACGTCGAGGTTCTCCTTGTCGGTGACCGGATCTCCGGTGAGTGCCGGCCGCTGCGCTCCGTGCGGGTCGTCGGGCGTGAGCTGCACGAGGAACCACAGTGCCGACATCGACAGGTCGGGATAGTCCGCCGTCCTGCCCCACGGGTCGGTCGGGATCGTCCCGCCGGGCCCGGACCGCTGGTAGTTCCAGGCGTCGATGTGGTTCTCGATGAGGTGGTGACGCGCGGGGTGGTCGCGGTAGGGACCGCCGCACTGCTCGTTGACGAACGAGTGGGCGATCGTGTCGGTGCCGACGTGCACGATGTAGCCGAGGGCGAAGGCGAGGAACTGCTGGAACTTCTCGCCGCCGTCAGGGGTCCCGTCGCGCAGCTTCTCCGCCTGACCCACCAGCGCCTGGCAGGTCGCCGACGTGCGGCGGTAGTGGGTCATGTCGCTCCAGAGGAAGTTCTCCTCCGGATAGCCCTTCGCGACGACGGTGTTCATGTTGCCCCAGATGTCGACGAAGGTCGTGAGCTCCTGCTCCCCGATGAGCTTGATCGCGACGAGCAGCTCCTCGAGCGCCGTCTTCGCCTCGCTGAGGATGCCTCCGGTGAGGTCGTCTGCGAGCTCGCCGACGGCGCTGACGAAGGGCCCGATCGTGCGGTTCCAGACCGCGACGAAGTCCTTCCAGATCTTGTCGAGCTTGATGAGGAACCTGATGATCGCGGCCATCGTCGAGTCGACCTCCTCGAGGATGACGAGGATCGGCTCCCAGTCGTCCTCGGCCGCCGCGTCGAAGTAGTAGTAGGTCGACAGCGCCAGCATGATGAGGTCCGAGCGCGGCCCGAGGATGTCGTTGGACCAGTCCTGCGAGAAGAAGAACAGGTCCGGCCCGATGGCCCCGACTGCGGTGAACTTCTCCCAGTCACGCATCACCTGGCCGCAGAACTCCGGTGAGTAGGCCCGGACGGCGTCACCGCCCGCGCCGAGGTCGGGCCAGTCGTCGAACTTCCCGGACTGCAGGAGGTCAGACACCCGACGGGCGGTGTAGATGTGCGTGAAATGGCCAGGCATGGCTGCTCCCCGGGAGGCGGTTCGGCTGCCCGGCCAGGCAGCCGTCCTCACCCAGAGCCGCGGAGAGCCGCGCTGATACCTCACCGGTGTGACCGTTGATGTGTAACCACGACGGCCCAGAGCCCGTCGTGGTTACACATCAACGGAGCGGGTGCGCGGGTTAGTGCGGAGCGAGGACCGGGTCGTGCTCGTCGCGGGTCACGCCGAGCGCGTTGCCCCGCGGGACGAGAAGGCACACGACGGCTGCCACGAGACGGAGACCGCCGGAGATCCACCACGCCGGGTCGTACGAGCCGGTCGACTCGCGGAGCACGCCCGCGACCCATGCGGAGATGCCGGCTCCGATCATGTGCGAGGCGAAGACCCAGCCGAACACGACACCGGCGCGCTGCGCGCCGAAGCACTCACGACACAGGGCGACGGTCGGGGGCACGGTGGCGACCCAGTCGAGCCCGTAGAGCACGACGAAGAAGAGCATCGGCGGCTGGACGGTCGGTGCCCACACCAGATGCACGATGAGCAGCGAGACTCCGCGCAGGCCGTAGCAGGCGAGGAGGAGATAGCGCGAGTCGTAGCGGTCGGTGAGCCACCCTGACCCGATCCTGTCGACGAGGTCGACGAGGTCGACGAGGTCGACGAGGTCGACGATGCCGATGACCGCGAGCAGCGAGGCAGCAGTCGTGACCCGCAGACCGTGGTCGTGGGCGGCCGGGATGAAGTGGGTGCCGATGAGCCCGTTGGTCGACCACCCGCACACGAAGAACGATCCGGCGAGCAGCCAGGAGGCTCGAGTGCGTGAGGCCTCACGCAGTCGCAACAGCGCGATGCCGCCGGCGCCCAGGCCCCCGTCGTGCAGGGCCGGCGGCTCCACGTAGCCGGGGGGGAGCGCAGTAGGGCAGCAGGCCGATGTCGGAGGGTCGCTCGCGCAGGAACCCGAGCACGAGAGGCACGACGGCCAGTGCGACGGCCGCGAGCAGGAGAGAGGCGGCGCGCCAGCCGACGTCGACGGTGAGGTTCGCCAGTGCCGGCAGGAACACCAGCTGCCCGGTCGCGCTCGCCGCGGAGAGCACACCGGTCACGAGCCCGCGCCGCGCGACGAACCAGCGCTGCGCCACGACGGTACCGAAGACCAGCGCGAGGCAGCCGGCGCCGAACCCGATGAAGACGCCCCAGGTCACGACGAGCTGCCACGGCGCGGTCACCAGCGTGGACAGCGACATCCCCACGGCCAGCAGGACCAGCACCGTCGCCACGACGCGGCGAATACCGAGCCGCTCCATGAGTGCAGCGGCAAACGGCGCCACCAGGCCGTAGAGCGCGAGGTTGACGAGCACCGCGAAGGACACGGTCTCGCGCGACCAGCCGAACTTGTCCGACACCGGCTCGAGCAGCACACCCGTGCTGGACCGGAACGCCGCTGCCGCGACCAGAGCGAGGAAGGTGACGGCGGCGACGACCCACGCGCGGTGCCGCCAGGTCAGCTACGAGCGATCCACGCGCAGCAGTCGGGCGGGAGGACGAGTGATCCCTCGTCGTCCCGGTGGACACCGCCCGTCTCGACGAGGATCTCGCCCGTGAAGTCGACCACGCGGTCGCCTTCCCCGGCGTTGAGCAGGACGAGCACCGGTGTGTCGCCCGGGCGTTCCATCGCCAGCACGTCGGGCTGACCGCTGTCGAGCCAGACGAGCTCGCCGTCCCCCAGCGCCGGGCTCGCGCGCCGTGCCGTGAGTGCCCGCCGATAGGTCGCGAGGGTCGACGTCGGGTCGGTCTCCTGCGACTCGACCGACAACGGTGCCCAGTCCGTCGGCTGCGGGAGCCACGGACTGCCTGTGGTGAAGCCGTAGGACGGCTCGTCAGCCGACCACGGGATCGGCACACGACACCCGTCGCGGCCTACGACGTCACCATTCGAGCGGAACCACGTGGGGTCCTGGCGCGCCTCGTCGGGCAGGTCGAGCACCTCAGGAAGCCCGAGCTCCTCGCCCTGGTAGAGATACGCGGATCCCGGAAGAGCAAGTGAGAGAAGGGACATCGCGAGAGCTCGCTTGCGGCCGGTCGCGAGGTCGTGGCTCCCGTCGGCGAGCACCGGGGCGAAGCGCGTGACCGGGCGCCACACGTCGTGGTTGGAGAGCACCCAGGTCGGCGGAGCGCCCACCGCGGCCGACGTGAGCAACGACAGACCGACGACCTCCTTGATGACCTCGGCGCTCCAGTAGGCCTTGAGGAAGTGGAAGTTGAACGTCGTGTGCAGCTCGTCCGGCCGGGTGTACGCAGCCTGGCTCTCGACGCTGCGCACCCACGCCTCGCCCACGAACACCCGCGGCGGGTCGTAGGAGTCGGCGAGGCTGCGCCACTCGCGCCACACGTCGTGCACGCGTGGCTGGTCCCACGCGGGACCATGCTCGTTGCCCGCGAGCACCTGGGTCGCGTCGGGCTCAGGCCCGTCGGGATAGCCCGGCGCCTTGATCAGCGAGTGCGCGACATCGATGCGGAACCCGTCGACCCCGAGGTCGAACCAGAAGCGCAGGGTCGCGGCGTAGTCGTCGTGGACCTCCTGGTTCTCCCAGTTGACGTCGGGCTGCGAGGAGTCGAAGAGGTGGAGGTACCACCACCCGGCATGTCCCGGGATCGCTGACCAGGCCGGACCGCCGAAGGCGCTGGGCCAGTTGTTGGGGGGCAGCTCACCGTGCTCTCCCTTCCCGCGAACCGCGTGGAACCGCGCCCACTGCGTCGACCCGGGTGCCGTGGCGAGGGCCTCCTTGAACCACTCGTGGTCCCACGAGAAGTGGTTGGGCACCACGTCGACGAAGACGCGCAGTCCGAGCGCGTGGCTGTCCTCGACGATGCCGCGCAGGTCGGCGACCGATCCGAGACGAGAGTCGACGTCGCGAGGGTCGGCGACGTCGTAGCCGCCGTCGAGCAGCGGCGAGGGGTAGAACGGCGAGAGCCAGATCGCGTCGACCCCGAGGTCGCGCAGGTAGGGGAGTCGCGAGCGGATGCCCGGCAGGTCGCCGAGACCGTCGCCGTCGGAGTCGGCGAACGAGC
>JANMBJ010000220.1:0-9600 GCA_031360335.1 Candidatus Nanopelagicales bacterium | reverse complement strand
GCGCACGCACCACGAGCTGCTGCTGATCGAGGTCGGTGCCGATGCCACCGCCATCCCGCCGGGGCGTCGCGTCGGGCTCTACCACTTCGGCCTCAAGGTGGGCGACAGCGACGACGAGCTGCGCGAGGCGCTCGCCACCCTGGAGGCCAACGCGGTGCCGGTGCTCGGCGCGAGCGACCATACGGTGACGCACAGCCTCTATATCGCCGACCCGGACGGCAACGAGATCGAGCTGTTCATCGATGTCCCAGGCGTCGACTGGAAGAACGACCCTTCCCTCATCGGCGCCCCGATCAAGCCCCTCGTGCTCTGAGGCGCGCACCGCGATGGCGTATGTCCCCCGCGCTCGTCACGCCAGGCGCAGGGTGACGAAGGGGGTCGTGCGGCCCTCGAGGAGATGGCGCTCGACCTCGACAGCTCCGTCACCGCCGCAGCCAAGCCGGTGGCGGGCGGCAGCCAACGTGGTTCGTGGTCAGCCTGACTGGAGCGCGGTGGTGACCTCAGCCCGACGAAGGCCGCAGCCGTTGTCGGGGAGGTGGATCGTCCACGCTCCCGTCACTGTGATGGCGACAACCACGATCCGGAGCTGGCCCACCGCCGTGCAGACACTGCCTGGTGCACGGACTTGATCGGGGAGGCGTAGTGCGGCGTCGAGCCTGTCGAATGCTGTGCCCGAAGCCGGCTTCAGCTCTGTGGGACTCGCGGTGGGTCGGGCCGTCGAGCCGGTGATGGGCGGGCAGATGACGTAGCGCTCGACCGGTCCGGTGATGGCGGTGAGCTGCGCGTTGGCCGCGATCTGAACGCCGCACGTCTCCTCGGGCAGGAAGAGTCCGCGCAGCCCGGTGGTGACCAGCTCGGGAACTCCCTCGAAGGAGAGGCGTACGTCGGTGCCGGGTGCGACCTCGGCGCCACCGGCCGGTGACTGTGCGGTCACCTTCACCGTCGGGGGAGTCAGCGACGACACCTGGCCGGTGGTGAGACCTGCTGCGATCAGCGCGGAACCGGCGTCGGCTCGGGACAGACCGACGAGCGTGGGCACGACCACCTGACCGAGGTGCACCGTGGGGTCGGTGACGAAGGGTGGGTCCTGGTTGACGTTCCAGTGCGTCGAGTCCGGCGCGAGGCACGGCCCGGTGGCGGGAGAGCCCTCACCGCCGCCGAGCCGCAGCGGCACACCGGTCTGCGCGACGACGGTGCCGCCCGGGTCGCGTACGACGACGAACGACGGGCCGAAGCGCTCGGCGGTGTAGCCGGCCGGCCACACGATCGCGGCACCGTCGGTGCCCGCCGCGACGAGACAGCCGTCGGCACGCAGGGTCAGCGTCGCCTCGAGGAGCGCGGCCATTCCTGCGTCGCCGCTCTTCCACGTCGAGGTCGGGATGGCCACTGCCACACCGACCGACGGCGCCGGCCCCACGGGTGCGACGGTGCCGCTGTGCGGCCGTGAGGCCACGAGAACCCCAGCGACGAGGGCGATCACAGCGGCTGCGACGGCGAGCGTGGACGACGTACGGATGCGTCGGCGGCGTCGACCGTCGACGACCATCGCGTCGACGTCGAGGCGGTCGGGAGCGACATAGGAGACCGCCGCGTCGAAGATGTCCTTGATCTGCTGGGCGCTCATGACGGCTCCTTCACGATGTCGGCCAGGTCGTGCAGACCGCGCGCTTCGAGGGCGGCGCGCAGGGCCGCGATGCCGCGGCTCGACTGGCTCTTGACGGTGCCGAGGCTGGCGCCGAGCGCCGCGGCGGTCTCCTCGAGCGTGAGGTCGTCCCAGAAGCGCAGGACGAGGACGGCGCGCTGCCCGGGCGCGAGGTCGCGAAGCGCCGCGACGACGGCGTCATAGCTCTCCGGCGACGAGCCCGGCGTCGGTGCGTCGGGCACGGCGTCGACCGGGTGCTCGCGGCGCGAAGGCCGGCGGCGGTGGTCGAGGTAGAGGTTGACGAGCACGCGTCGGGCGTACGCATCGGGGGAGCCGCTCGACCGCACACGGTCCCACACGGAGAACATGCGCGTGCACGCGTCCTGCACCAGGTCGTCGGCGAGCCACCAGTCGCCGCACAGGAGGAACGCCGTACGCCGGAGCCGGGGTCGCTGCTCGCTGACCCAGCCCCGGAAGTCGGCCTCCGCCTCGTGTCTCACCGCCGCATCCTCTCCGAGAGCGCCAGAACGACGCCTCGTCTCACTACACGGAACTCGAGGCGCCGAATGTTGCTGACGGCCTAACCCGTCAGTGGGGCGCCTCGGCTGTGCCTATCGCGTCCTGGGGCACATTCATCCGGAACTGGGGTGTGGACGGGACGTGGGGTGTCCACAGGGTGGAACGTTGCGCGTCTGATCGTGGGGGGCTGGGAGGGTAGGGGGTGTGGGTGTTGAGGAGGTTGAGGTGTCGCGTGGGGAGCGGGTGCTCCGGCTGCTGCGTGGGTCGCGGACCATTCCTCGTACGCGGTGGACTGCTCGGTCGCCGTGGAAGCCGACCGCCGGGTCGCTCACGTCGCTCGTCGTGGGGCTCTGGCTGTTCGGCACCGGTGACGCGTTCCTGCTGACGGCCGACCTCGGAGCAACGCCGTGGACGGTGCTCAGCCAGGGTGTCAGCGTGCGCACCGGCTATCCGATCGGTGCGACAACGTTCATCGTGAGCATCGCAGTGCTGCTGCTCTGGATCCCGCTCAAGCAGAAGCCCGGGCTCGGCACGGTGCTCAACATCGTCGTCATCTCGATCGCGATCCAGGTGATGTACGACGTCGTACCCGCACCGACAGGACTGCCAGCGCGGCTCGTGCTCGTCCTGCTCGGCATCGCCACGATCGGCCTCGGCAGCGGCTTCTACCTCACAGCCGGTCACGGACCGGGACCGCGCGACGGCTGGATGACCGGGCTGCACCACCGCACCGGTCAGCCGGTCGGGCGGATCCGGCTGGCGATCGAGATCACGGTGCTCGTCGCAGGCTGGCTCCTCGGCGGCACTGTCGGCATCGGTACGGCGCTCTTCGCCCTGTTGATCGGCCAGTTCGTCGCGGTGGGTCTCTCCCTCGTCACCCACCTCGCTCCGCCCGAACCGCACGAGACGACGCAGCACGACGTGGAGCACTGATCCGGGGGATTGCCCCAGTCAGGCTGGGGCTGACGACGAGTCACATGGGGGCCTGGTCTGACGCGGCCAGTCGGGATGCGACTCGACGAACACCCCGAACGGGTGAGCGCGCGACGGCGTCGGGTCCCCTAGGCTTGAGGGAGTATCGGCGTGATGGCGCGTGACTCGCCCCTGACCCCGTCGGACGACGACGAACCCGGGGGGTTCCCGTGAGGCGACGTCACACGACGTTGGTGTCTGCGCTGTCCATCACCGCGCTCGGCCTGGCCGCACTGGCGACAGGCGCCGCTCCGGCGGGCGCCAGCCCGCAGGCAGCCGGGGCAGCCCACAGCCCGGCGGTTGCCGGATCGGGCTCGGCGCGCCTGAGCAATGACGACCCGTCCGGGTCGGCGCGCAGTCTCACCGTGGCACCTGGCGCTCCGCTCGCCCGCCCGTCGCGGGTCTCGGCGTCGGCCGCACCCGCGGAGATCGCGAAAGCAGTCGTCGCGGACAACTCGGTCGCGCTCGCGACGCGGGGTGCCACGTTCGCCTCCCTGCGGACCCTGCGCTCCGCCGGCGGTGGCAGCATCGTTCACCTGCAGCAGACGGTCGCCGGAGTTCCCGTCCTCGGTGGCGAGGCCGTCGTGGCCCTCGACTCCGCCGGGCGCACTCTCTCGGCCAGCGCCGAGACGCTGCCCGGTGCCGCACCCGCCACCGCACCGGTGATCCCCGCCGCGCTCGCGACCCAGCGGGCGCTGCGCTCGGTCGCCCTCTCGGCCAAGGTGCCGCTCGCCTCGCTGGTCGCATCCACCCCGGCCCTGGCGATCTATGACCCGCGCATCTTCGGCGCTGACGGCCTGCAGCGCGCGAGCCTCACCTGGCGCGTCACGGTCCGCAGCACGACCGACACCGGGATCAACCACCTCGTCCTCATCGATGCCGGGCACGGCATCGTGACCCTCGACCTCGACCAGGTCAACGACGCCCTCAACCGCACCGTCTGCGACGCGAACGGGCTGACCGCCGAGGTGCCGTGCACGACGCCGGGGTCAGGCGGGCGGATCGAAAGCGGCCCGGTGTCGACTGTGCCCGACGTCAACCGCGCCTACGACTACGCCAAGTCGACGTACGACTTCTACAAGAACCGCCTCGGGCGCGACTCGGTCGACAACCTGGGCCTCACCCTCACCTCGACCGTGAACTACTGCCCGCTCCCGGCTGACGGGGACTGCCCGTTCGAGAACGCCTACTGGGACGGCACCCAGATGGTCTACGGCCACGGTTTCGCCAACGCCGACGACGTGGTGGCGCACGAGCTGACCCACGGTGTCACGCAGTACACGAACGGGCTCTTCTACTTCTTCCAGTCCGGTGCCATCAACGAGTCGCTCTCCGACATCTTCGGCGAGTACGTCGACCAGACCGACCGCGTGGACGGGGCAGGCGGCACGCTCCCCGCGAAGACCTGGCTCATGGGCGAGGACCTGCCGCCGCTGCATCTTGGCGGAGGCGTGGTGATCCCGACCGGCTCGGGTCTGCGCAACATGGCGAACCCGCACGCCTTCGGGCAGCCCGACCGCATGGGCGACACCGCCTACTACGAGATCCACGGCTACCTCGACGGAGCCAGCTTCGACAACGGTGGCGTGCACACCAACAGCGGAGTGGGCAACAAGCTCGGCTACCTCATCGGCAACACCAAGGGCGCCCCCGTCACCTTCAACAGCCGCACGACCGTCGGCCTCGGCATCCCCGTCGCCGCCGAGATCGTGTACGGCGCGAGCCAGCGCCTCACGAGCGGTGCCGACTACCGCGCCTTCGCGACCGCGCTGCGCTCGTCGTGCGCCTACCTCGTGAGCAACCCGGGTGAGGTCGCCCCGGTCGCATCCGCGGACTGCGTCCAGGTCAACAACGCGATCCTCGCGACCCAGATGGACCTGCAGCCGACCGCCGTGGGCAGCCGCGACGCCGCGACCTGCCCCGTCGGCCAGGTGACCACAACTGCCTTCGCTGACGACATGGAGGTTGCAGCGAGCGGCAACTGGACCCCGTCGGGGACCTCGGTCACCTATACCCCGGCCGCGGCTCCGTCCACGACCAAGTCTGGTCCGCTGTGGTTCCACGGCACCGACGTCCTCACCAACCCCTACGGCTCTGCCAACCAGTACTCGACCAGCGGCACGGGCAACTGGTGGGGCGACGACCCGGATCTGCTCCCAGGGGGTCCCTTCACCGGAACGCCGGCGCACTACGACGCGCAGCTGGTCATGACGAACGGCGTGACCGTCCCTGCGGGCGGGTTCCTGCGCCTCGAGCACGCTTTCGGCTTCGAGGCCAACGGACTCCCGACCGGCAACACCGACGGTGGTCGGGTGGAGTACACGATCGATGACGGTGTCACCTGGCGCTCGGCCGGTCCGCTCATGGCTGCCACCGGTGAGAACGGCTACGGGTTCAACGTCGAGGGTGGTGCGGCCAGCAGCGTGCTCGCCCCCGGCAACCTCCTCGCCGGGGCTGCCGCCTTCACCCGGCACAGCCAGGGTTATGTGGCCACGCGTGCCAACCTGGCGAGTCTCGCGGGCAAGACGGTGAAGTTCCGCTTCCGGATCACCACCGACCAGGCCGGAGGTGACTACGGCTGGTTCATCGATGACGTGAAGGTCTACTCCTGCTCGGCGCTCCTGCCGGTGTCCAACCCGCCTGCGACCGTCTTCACCGCCGTGCCCATCGGGGTCGGCAGCAACGACGTCACCGCGCACCAGCACCTCATCTACAAGAGCGGCAGCGCGACGCCGGGCAAGCCGATCGCGTGGGGCACCAGCAAGGAGCTGCCGCCCTCACGCGTCATCCCCGTCGTCCTGCCGAACGGAGGTGGCAGCACGTGCGTCGCTATCAGCGCGTACACCTCGGGCAAGCTCATGACGACGGCGACGAGGTGCGAGACGCTCCCGGTGGATGACCGGGCGCTGCGTCGCAGCGGCACCTGGCGGTCGGCCGGGTCGAGCGCGTCGTACGCCTCGACGCTCAGCACGTCCACGACCGCCGGCTCCACCCTTACCCTCCCCTCGGCGCGGGGCTCACGCCTCGTGATCGTGGCGGAGACGCTGCGCGGCGGCGGCACGATCGGTGTCTACGTCGCGGGCAAGCGAGTTGCGACCGTCAGCCTCGACTCGAGCAGCACGCGCTACAAGCAGATCATCGACCTCGCGGTCCGCGGCCTCACCGGAGGCCCCGTCACCCTCAAGGTCGAGAGCTCCGGCAAGCCCGTCAACCTCGACGCCGTCGGAGTACGCCCCTAGCCCCCTGACCAGTCCTTCGCCGTACCAGAAGGTCACGAGTTGCTGCCTGAATCCGTCGTTTCATGGCCGCAGACTACGGATTGCGGCAGTAACTCGCGGAGGGTCCCGGTGGGTCAGGACTTGGCGCTCACGTGGTCGGCCAGTGCGGGGATCACGGTCTCGGCGTAGGCGGCCAGCGTCGACTCCTTGGCGTCGTGCTGGAGGTAGACGGCGAACTGGTCGACGCCGAGGTCCTTCAGCGCGATGAGCTTCTCGATGTGGTCGGCCGCAGTGCCGAGCACGCAGAAGCGGTCGACGATCTCGTCGGGCACGAAGTCGGTGTGGGTGTTGCCTGCGCGACCGTGCTCGTTGTAGTCATACCCCTTGCGCCCGGTGATGTAGTCGGTGAGCTCCTGGGGCACGGCGCCGCCGTCGACGCCGTACCGCTCGACGATGTCGGCCACGTGGTTTCCCACCATGCCGCCGAACCACCGGCATTGGTCGCGCTGGTGCGCGAGGTCGTCGCCGATGTACGCCGGTGCGGCCACGCAGATCTTCACCGACGCCGGATCGCGACCCGCTGCCTCGGCCGCAGCGCGCACAGCCTTGATGCTCCACTCGGCGATCGAGAGGTCCGCGAGCTGCAGGATGAAGCCGTCACCCACCTCGCCGGTGAGCGCCAAAGCCTTGGGGCCGTAGGCCGCGACATAGATGTCGAGCTTCGAGTCGCTCACCCACGGGAACCGGAGATGACTGTCCTTGTAGTCGGTCGAGCGCCCGTTGGCGAGGTCGCGGATCACGCCGATCGACTCGCGCAGCTCAGCGAGGGTCACCGGCTTGCCGTTGATGACGCGTACGGCGGAGTCGCCGCGGCCGATCCCGCACACGGTGCGGTTGCCGAACATCTCGTTGAGCGTCGCGAAGATCGACGCCGTGACCGTCCAGTCACGGGTCGCCGGGTTGGTCACCATGGGGCCGACCGTCACGCGGTGGGTCTGCGCGAGGATCTGGCTGTAGATGACGTAGGGCTCCTGCCAGAGCAGGTGCGAGTCGAAGGTCCAGACCCAGCGGAAGCCCGCGAGCTCGGCCCGCTTGGCCAGGTCGACCACGCGCCACGCCGGCGGGTTGCACTGCAGGACGACGCCGAACTCCATGGGGGCTCCTCGGGCAGGGCGGACGGTCAGGTGAGGTAGGACGACAGGCCACGGCGCAGGAACTGCCCGTGGCCCTTCGTGCCGAGATACTCGCCGCGCTGCACGACGACCGTGCCGCGCGAGAGCACGGTGTCGACACCGCCAGAGATCTGGTAGCCCTCCCACGCGGAGTGGTCCAGGTTCATGTGGTGGGTCTCGACGGAGATGCGGGTGCGGGCGTCGGGGTCGTAGACCACGACGTCACCGTCGGCACCCGGCACGATCTCGCCCTTGCGCGGGTGCACGCCGAACATCCGCGCCGGTGTCGTGCAGCACAGCTCGACCCACCGAGGCAGCGAGATGCGACCGTCGACCACGCCCTGGTAGAGCAGGTCCATCCGGTGCTCGACCGACCCGATCCCGTTGGGGATCTTGGAGAAGTCGCCGATGCCGAGCTCCTTCTGCTCCTTGAAGCAGAACGGGCAGTGGTCGGTGCTCACCACCGAGAGGTCACCGGTGCGCAGGTAGCGCCAGAGCTCCTCCTGGTGACCCTCCTCGCGCGAGCGCAGGGGAGTCGAGCAGACCCACTTGGCACCCTCGAACCCGGGAGCGGAGAGCTGCTCCTCGAGGGAGAGGTAGAGATACTGCGGGCAGGTCTCGCCGAACACGTTCCAGCCCTTGCCGCGCGCCTCCGCGAGGGTGGTGACGGCCTGCTTCGCCGACATGTGCACGACGTAGAGCGGGGCACCGGTGAGGTGGGCCAGCATGATCGCGCGGTGCGTCGCCTCCTCCTCGGTCTCCCACGGGCGGGTGAGCCCGTGCCAGCGCGGCGAGGTGTCGCCGCGGGCGAGCGCCTGCGAGACGAGCACGTCGATCGCGGTGCCGTTCTCCGCGTGCATCATGATCATCGCGCCGTTGGTGGCCGCGGTCTGCATCGCACGCAGGATCTGGCCGTCGTCGCTGAAGAAGACCCCGGGATACGCCATGAAGAGCTTGAAGCTCGTGATGCCCTCGGCGACCAGCTCGTCCATCGCCTTGAGCGAGTCGTCGTCGACGCCGCCGATGATCTGGTGGAAGCCGTAGTCGATGGCGCACTGGCCGTCGGCCTTCGCGTGCCACGCCGCGAGGCCGTCCTGCACGCGCTCGCCGGCGCGCTGAACGGCGAAGTCGACGATGGTGGTCGTACCCCCGAAAGCCGCTGCGCGAGTTCCGGTCTCGAAGGTGTCGGAGGCGAACGTGCCGCCGAACGGCAGCTCCATGTGCGTGTGGCAGTCCACCCCGCCCGGCACGACGTACTTCCCGGTCGCGTCGATCACGGTGTCGGCAGTGGCCGCAAGGTCGGCACCGAGCGAGGTGTCGCCCGGGGAGAGCAGCGCCACGACCTTGCCGCCATCGATGAGCACGTCCATCGGCTGCGCGCTGATCGGTGAGACCACGGTGCCGCCGTGGATGAAGGTGCTCATGGCTGCACCAGGTCGTCGTAGGCCTCGGGTCGGCGGTCGCGGTAGAACGCCCACTGGTTGCGCACCTCGGCGAGCACGTCGAGGTCGAGATCGCGGATCACCAGCTCGGGGCTGTGGCCGTCGGCGACCTCGCCGACGAACTGGCCGCGCGGGTCGACGAAGTAGGTCGTGCCGTAGAAGTCGTCGTCGCCGAGGTCCTCGATGCCGACCCGGTTGATGGCGCCGACGAAGTACTCGTTGGCGACCGCGGCGGCCGGCTGCTCGAGCTGCCAGAGATAGGAGGACAGCCCGCGCGAGGTGGCGCTCGGGTTGAACACGATCTGCGCGCCGTTGAGGCCGAGTGCGCGCCAGCCTTCGGGGAAGTGCCGGTCGTAGCAGATGTAGACGCCGATCTTGCCCACGGCCGTGTCGAAGACGGGGAAGCCGAGGTTGCCCGGGCGGAAGTAGAACTTCTCCCAGAAGCCGTTGACGTGCGGGATGTGGTGCTTGCGATACTTGCCGAGGTAGGAGCCGTCGGCATCGATCACGGCGGCGGTGTTGTAGAGGAACCCGGGCTGCTCCTGCTCGTAGACCGGCAGCACGACGACCATCCGGTGCTCCTTGGCGAGCGCCTGGAACCGCTCGACCGTCGGGCCGGGCACCGACTCGGCGTA
>JANMBJ010000191.1:0-2577 GCA_031360335.1 Candidatus Nanopelagicales bacterium | reverse complement strand
GCCGCCGTTGCCGTAGACCGTGTCGTTGCCAGCACCCGCGCTGATGATGTCGCGGCCCGACGAGCCGCAGATGAGATCGTTGCCGGCACCCGCGAGCACCGTGGAACGTCCGGTCACGACGATCACGTCCCGGTGCGAGGTTCCCCGCACCAGACCGTGACCGACGATCGTCGCCTTCACGCCGTGGCAGGTCGGACGGGCCGCGGCGTCGGCGGATGCCGGGAGAGCAAAGAACCCGAGCGTGCTCAGGCTGGCCGCTGCAGCGGCGGCGACGAGGGTGCGGGTCCTGCTCATGACGGCTCCAGTTGGACGTCGCCCCCGGTCGAGGCGTTCATGGAGGAAGTCGCGCTGGGTGACCACTTCATTACAGGTCCCGCCTGGTGTTCACCCCAACGGCGCAGCACCGCAGCGTCGGGGGGCGCTACCGCGACGCCGAAGGGGTGAATCACGGCCCTCAGCGTCAGGTGTCCGGTGTCGCGCGCCGACAGTCACCTCAGGGAGAGGCCTGGCACGACGTCGTCCGCGTCGCGTGCCCTGACGACGGAGCCGCAGGTGTCGAACACCGACGTCGAGCACTGGCTGCACGAAGCCGCGCTCGGTGATCGTGATGCGCTCGGACGGCTCGTCACTGTCGTCCGACCTGCCGTCTTCCGCTACTGCCGGGCCAGGCTCTGGGATCTCGAGACTGCCGAGGACGTCACCCAGGACGTCCTCATCGCGATCTTTCGAGGCCTGCCGCGACAGGACCCGCCGGTGCGCGACCTCGAGGCGTTCTCCATCACCGTCGCCTCGCGCCATGTCGCTACGGCTCACCGCAAGCGCGCGTCCCGCCCGCAGCAGGAGCACGACGAGATCCCCGACGTCGTGGACCCCGCTCCGGGTCCCGAGCACGTCATCTCGCTCAACGACGACGTACGCGCTCTGCATGTGCTCCTCGAGCAGCTGACGCCTGTGCAACGCGAGGTCGTCCTGCTGCGCATCGTCAACGGCCTCTCGGCCGAGGACACCGGCTCGGTGCTGGGGATGACTGCGGGCAACGTCCGTGTCATGCAGCACCGGGCACTCACCCGGCTTCGTGCACTCGTCCAGCAGGAGGTGGCGGTATGAACACCGACCACGACTTCGACGGCCTCTATGACCTGCGTGACCTGCAGGACAGCGACGCCTGGTTCACCGACGCGGCCGCACGCAGCCTCGGGGCCAGCGACCCGCTGTCGCCGTCGGTCATCGCCATGCTCGAGCGTCTCGATCGCGAGCTGGCCTCGCTGGCACCGGTCGATCGCGGCACGATCACCGCGCTCATCACCGGACTCAACGAACCGCCGCTCGAGTCGCCCGTCGCGCACCGACCCCCCCGACGTGCCGCGCGCCATGCCCGTCGCAACCTCATCGTCGTCGGCGTGACCGGGGTGCTCCTCGTCGCCGCCGGAGGTGTCGCCGCAGCATCTCCCGGCTCCTTCTTCTATCCCGTACGCGAAGCCACCTTCGGCGGGGCACAGGAGCCCGCAGTCCCCGAGAGCCTCGCCGACGTCGAGAGTGAGCTTGATCGCATCGAGGTGCGGATCGGCGAGGCGCAGCAGGCCGGCGGAATCACCGAGTCCGCGCGTACGGCCCTCGCCCGACGGATAGGGACGATCCATCCCATCCTCGAGCGCGCCTCCGGTGACCAGGCCGATGCGCTGCGTACCCGGTGGACCCGCGACGACCTCGTGCTCATCTCGCTGCCGCACCTCGGCGACCAGGCACCTCCGCTCACCCCGACCCTGGCCCCCACCCCCCCACCGGACGGCACGGTGTCCGCGGAGCCGACGCCGTCGACCACTCCCAGCGCCTCGCACGACGGGGGCGCGATACCCGCCAGCCCGCGCGCGCATCCGTCGCAGTCACCCCAGCCGCACGGCAGCCACAGCGCGGCCACGCCCGGCGCTGGTCATGACTCACCGGCCGCGACGCCCACACCGAGAGCCTCGCACTCGCACGACGACGGCGAGAACCCGACCTCGACCCCGACTCCTGAGCGCACGAAGTCCCCGAAGCCAACGCCGACATCGACCGCCGGATCGGGCACCGGAGGCTCGGGCACTGGCGGGACTCAGGGCAAGAACGACTGAGCCGCACCACATCTCGACGGGCAAGCCAGCCAGCGGGTGTCAGCCGGCGATGGCGACGTCGTGGGTCGGCGTCGCCGCGAGCCGCCCGAGCAGCAGGTCGAGCGTGCCCGGTTCCATCCCGTGGTCGAGGAGCCACCGGTCCGACCCGCCCTGCGCGGCAAGGTCGTCCAGGAAGAGCCGCATGGCCTCTGCAGACGGTGATTGCGCGACCCAGTCGGGCGTGGCCAGGTGCCGATAGGCCCGACGTGCCCCGAGCCGAGCGATCACGGAGCGCACCGCCGCGGCCGTCATGAGGTGGTCTTCGACCACGGTCTGGTCGCTCGCACCAGCGAGCTTGAGGAGCAGCGCGCAGACGACCCCCGTGCGGTCCTTGCCGACGGCGCAGTGCACATACATGGCCGAGTCCGACCAGGCGAAGCGCGACAGTGCGGCGGTGAGCTGCGCCGAGCCGTGCCTCAGATAGTGC
>JANMBJ010000170.1:0-1924 GCA_031360335.1 Candidatus Nanopelagicales bacterium | reverse complement strand
GACGAGCGAGCACGACGACGTCGTGGCCCGCTGCCAGCAGCTCAGGGACGAGTCGTCCGCCGATATATCCGGTGGCTCCGGTGACCAGACAGCGCATGCGGTCAGTCTGTCGGTGCCCGCCCGACCTCGCCAGGCAGGGCTTCTCGGATCCGGCGTACGACGTCGGCGATGTCGACCTTGATATCGGTGCGCACGCGGACCACCGGGGTGATCGCCAGCGGCTCGGCCGCGGCGATCACGTCATCGAGGTCGTCGAGCAGCTCGGCGTCGAAGTGCCCGGGATGGCGGGTCCGGCTCGCGTAGCGCTGGCGAGTCAGGTCCGCTGGGCACTCGCACCACACCTCGACCGCGGCGTTGACCCGGGCGCGGGCGAGTCCGACGGACGCGACGTCGCGGGCGGTCGGGGCGAGCCAGGTGTCGATGACCCCACCGTGCGGGCAGGTCGCGAGGACGGTCCAGCCGATCTCGCCGGCCGCGGCACCGAGCCGCCGCGACCCAGCACGGTCGGCATAGCCGACGACGTCGAGGAGCGTCTCCTTGATGGCGTCCTTGGCAAGGAGTGGGAGCCCGAGCGAGCGGGCCAGATCCGCTGCCAGCGTGGACTTGCCGGAGCCCGGAGGGCCGTTGACGATCACTGCGATCCGCACTGCGGGCGAGGTGGTGGCGTCACCTGCGGCGACGAGCGACATCACGGCCCCACCGGGGGCCACCCGGGTCGGGGAGGTGACCCGGACGGCCAGCTCCCGGGCGAGCCCGGGAGGTTCGGTCGCTGGAGCACCGGCACCCGGATCCCGGCCTCGTCGAACGCGAGCTTGAGCTGCTCGCGCAAGGCACGTGCGGCCGTCATCTGCTGGTCGGGTGCGGCCTTGGCGGTGACGCGGACGAACACCGCGTCACCGCTGACGCTCTCGACGCCGGCATAGGTGGGAGTGCCGAACAGGATGCCGTCGTAGTCGGTCTCGGCATCCATCCGGGTGCCGACGCTCTCGACGATGCGGCGGACGCGATCGAGGTCCTCGTTATAGGCGATCGGCACGTCGACCACGGCCATCGTCCAGCCCTGCGAACGGTTTCCGACCCGGAGGATCTCGCCGTTGCGGACATACCAGACGACGCCGGACATGTCGCGGATCCGGGTGACGCGGAGCGACACCTCCTCGACCGTGCCCGTGGCAGCACCGAGGTCGACGACGTCACCGGGACCGTACTGGTCCTCCATGACGAGGAAGATCCCGGACAGGAAGTCCTTGACCAGCGTCTGGGCGCCGAAACCGAGTGCGACGCCGACCACACCGGCGCTGGCGAGCAGCGGAGCGATGTCGATGCCGACCTCGGTCATGACGATGAGCAGTGCGAGGCCGAACACGATGAATGTCATCACCGAGCTCAGCAGCTGCCCGAGGGCCTGGGCACGCTGCTCACGGCGCTGACCCATGAGGACATCGGTGAGCTCCTGCGTGTGCTCCGGTCGACGCAGGCTCGCCGGTCGGTCCTTGCTCGCCCGGCGCACCGCGTCGATCGTGACCCGCTTGATGAGTCGACCGAGCAGCCACCAGATCGCGACAGCGATGAGGATCGTCACGAGCGGCGCCACGGCGGTGCGCAGCAACCAGTTGCCGAACGTCTGGAAGACCGTCTCGGACAGCAGGGCGCTGATGGTCGGTGCAGCGGTGACAGTCACGCGGTGAGCCTACCGAGGCTCGAGACCGGTCCAGCGCGCGATGAACGCGAGCATGTCGGCCTGCTCGTCGATCCCGCGTGACAGCGAGCGGGCGCCGTGACCGACCTCGCCCTCCTGCCGGATGAGCACGGGACGGGTCGCCGAGGTCGCGTGCTGAAGAGCAGCGCACAGCTTGCGCCCGTGCATCGGGTCTGTGCGCGTGTCGTTGTCGAAGACCATGAACAGCGTCGCCGGATAGTCCGC
>JANMBJ010000144.1:0-8775 GCA_031360335.1 Candidatus Nanopelagicales bacterium | reverse complement strand
GGTGGGCTTCGTGTCGAGCTCGGTCTTCGTGTTCTTCGACTCGGCCAACTTCGGCGCTGTGCCGACCCTCGTGGGCAAGGACCGCATCCCGGATGCCAATGCCGCGGTGTGGGGCACGGCCCAGGTCTTCGACGTCGCACTCCCCGGGCTCGTCGGCGTGCTCGTCGCCGTCATCTCACCCTCGAGCCTCTACTGGGTGCAGGCGTTCACCTTCGCCGCGTCCGCCGCTCTGCTTCGGGCGATCCGGCGCAGCATGTCGGGCGACCGCGACGTCACCCACCGCCTGCGCGACGACGTGCTGACTGGCGTGAAGTGGCTGTGGGCGCATCCGACCCTGCGCGTGATGACCGGTGTCGGCACGGCGACGTCCTTCGCGCTCGGCGGCATCATCGGCCAGCTCGTCCCCTTCGCCGACCAGCAGCTCGACATCCGCCAGGGCGACGTACGCCTCGGCGCGGTGTTCGCGGCGTTCAGCCTCGGCGGGCTGCTGGGCACGGCGTCGCGGCGGTTCGTCGCGACGTACTCCCCGGCCCGCATCTCTCTCGTCGCCATGACGGTGATGTCGGCGCTCCTGCTGGCGCTGCCGTGGTCGCACGACTGGCGGGTGACCGTGACGATCGTCTTCCTGTTCGGCGTCGCCGACATCATCGCGGTCATGAACGTCATCAACTTCCGCCAGGAGGAGACGCCCGAGGAGATGCAGGGCCGCGTCAACACCACCGGCCGGATGCTGTCGTGGGGACTCGGCAGCCCAGTCGGCGCCCTGCTCGGTGGTGTCGTGGCTGGTGTCTACGGGTCGCCCGCTGCCGTGCTGGTCGGTGCCGTCGTGCTCGCCGTCGCCACGGTCGGTGCCTGGTTCTCCAGCCTCGGCCAGGTCCCCGCCCTCCGCGAACAGCCAGCCACCGCCCGCTGACCCCGTGCGGCGCTCCCAGCCCACGGAACGTTGACCTCTCGGGTCAAGAAGTGCCCGTGAGGGGCGCTTTCTGGCCCGAGAGGGCATCCCGTTCCCCGGTGGGGGTGGTGTATCAGGTGCGAGTCGGTGGGGGTCGTCCCGATATCGTGGGAGTCCGTCCCACCTCGAGGAGATCACCGTGCTGCTCCGCATGTCGTCGCTGTTCCTGCGCACCCTGCGTGAGGACCCGGCGGACGCGGAGGTCCCGAGCCACCGCCTGCTCGTTCGCGCCGGCTATGTCCGCCGGGTCGCGCCCGGCATCTTCGCGTGGCTGCCCCTCGGGTGGCAGGTCTACCGCAACGTCGAGCGGATCGTGCGCGAGGAGATGGACCGCGCCGGGTTTCAGGAGGTGCACTTCCCCGCGCTCCTGCCCCGTGAGCCCTACGAGGCCACGGGACGCTGGACGGAGTACGGCGACAACATCTTCCGGCTCAAGGACCGGCGCGACAACGACTACCTCCTCGGCCCTACGCACGAGGAGATGTTCACGCTGATGGTCAAGGGGGAGTACTCCTCCTACAAGGACCTTCCCCTTGCGCTCTACCAGATCCAGACGAAGTACCGCGACGAGGCTCGTCCCCGCGCGGGCATCCTGCGCGGTCGCGAGTTCGTCATGAAGGACAGCTATTCGTTCGACATCGACGACGCCGGGCTGCAGGTGTCCTATGACAAGCACCGGGGCGCCTACATCCGCACGTTCGACCGGATGGGGCTGCAGTACGTCATCGTTTCGGCGATGTCGGGTGCCATGGGCGGCTCGGCGTCCGAGGAGTTCCTCGCGATGACGGAGAACGGCGAGGACACCTACGTCCGTTGCACCACGGGCGACTACGCGGCCAACGTCGAGGCCGTCGTGACCCCCGTGCCCGAGGCGCTGTCGTACGCCGACGCACCCGCGGCCCACGTCGAGGACACCCCCGACACCCCCACGATCGACACGCTCGTCGCGTACGCCAACGAGCACCAGCGGCGCGCCGACCGCGCGTGGACAGCCGCCGACACGCTCAAGAACGTCGTCCTGCAGGTGACGCGACCCGACGGCACGACCTACCCGCTCGTGGTGGGACTGCCCGGTGACCGCGAGGTCGACATGAAGCGGCTCGAGGCGGTCCTTCACCCCGACGAGCCCGAGCCCATGGACGAGAAGGAGTTCACGAAGCACCCCGACCTCGTCAAGGGCTACATCGGTCCCGGCGTCCTGGGGGAGGCGTCGGTGTCGAAGATCCGCTACCTCGTCGACCCCCGGGTCGTCGAGGGCACGCGGTGGATCACGGGTGCTGACGCACCCGGCCGTCACGTGTTCGATCTCGTCGCCGGTCGTGACTTCACACCCGACGGCACCATCGAGGCGGCCGAGATCGTCCCGGGCGACGTCTGCCCCGTGTGCGGGTCGGCGCTGGAGATGGCGCGAGGAATCGAGATCGGCCACATCTTCCAGCTCGGTCGCAAGTTCGCGAACGCACTCGACCTCAAGGTGCTCGACGCCAACGGCAAGCAGCAGGTCGTCACGATGGGGTCCTACGGCATCGGTGTCTCGCGGGCCGTCGCCGCGATCGCCGAGCAGAGCTATGACGAGCTCGGCCTGCGATGGCCGCGCGAGGTCGCGCCCGCCGACGTTCACCTCGTCGCGACCACCAAGGACGACGCTGTGTGGACCCACGCCGAGCAGCTCGCGACCGACCTCGAGAAGGCCGGCCTCCGGGTGATCTACGACGACCGCAGGCAGGCCTCGCCCGGAGTGAAGTTCAAGGACTCCGAGCTGCTCGGGGTGCCCACGATCGTCGTCGTCGGCAAGGGTCTCGCCGACGGTGTGATCGAGGTCAAGGACCGCGCCACGGGCGAGCGCACCGAGGTGCCTGTGGCCGACGCGCTCGCGCACGTGGTGCGCGTCTGCACGGCATGACCGGGCCGGTCGAGGCGGTCGTGTTCGACTGGGGCGGCACGCTGACGCCCTGGCACTCGATCGACCTTGTCTCCCAGTGGTACGCCTACGCCCAGGTCTATGACCCGGTGCACGGCGCCGAGCTCGCGCAGCGGCTCTTCGACGCGGAGGAGTCGCTGTGGCGGCGCCAGCGCGACTCCGCCGGTGCTGACGGCACCGGCCACCTCGACGAGGTCTTCGCCGAGTGCGGCATCGACGTCGACTCCTGGCAGCACGCCGAGGCGATCGACGCCTACCTCGAGGCCTGGGACCCCCACACCCACACCGACCCCGACGTCGTGCCCCTCTTCGAGGCCCTGCGCGGTGACGGCATCCGCGTGGGCGTGCTGTCGAACACCATGTGGCCGCGTACGCACCACGAGGCGGTGTTCGCGCGCGACGGCGTGCTCGGTCTGATCGATGGCGCGATCTACACGAGCGAGACGCCGACGGGGAAGCCGCACGCCGACTCCTTCCAGGCGGCGATGACCGCGGTGGGCTCGACCGACCCGGCACGCGTGGTCTTCGTCGGTGACCGCCCGTGGGACGACGTGCACGGCGCGCAGCAGGTCGGCATGCGCGCGATCCTCGTGCCGCACAGCGACATCCCCCAGCACCAGCAGGTGCCGGTCGACGTCACTCCCGACGCCGTCGTGCAGCGGCTCGGTGACGTGCTCGCCGTCGTACGCCGGTGGAACGCCGCCGCGCAGTCCGGCTGACGTGGAGGCGGTGTACGGCGTCGCGCCCGGCATCCTCGCGATGCTGGTGCTCGCGGCGGCGCTCGCCGGCTGGGTCGACGCGGTCAGCGGCGGCGGTGGTCTCATCCAGCTGCCTGCGCTACTCGTCGGCCTCCCGAGCGCGGAGCCGGCGACCGTGCTCGGCACCAACAAGCTCTCGTCGATCATCGGTACGTCGGCTGCGGCCCTGACCTACAGCCGCGCGGCCGTCACCGACCTCGCAACCGCACTGCCGATGGCGGGTGCCGCCTTCGCGGGATCGGCGCTCGGGGCTGTGATCGCGACGCACCTGCCGGGATCGATCTTCCGCCCGCTGGCGCTCGTGCTGCTCGTGGTGGTCGGCGGCTGGACCCTCGTTCGCCCAGCCCTCGGCGAGGACCAGGACCTGCGCTGGCACGGCGGCGCCGACCACACCCGCCACCGTGTCGCCGCGGTGGGCATGGGTGCCGTCATCGGCTTCTATGACGGGGTTTTCGGGCCTGGCACCGGCACCTTCCTGGTGTTCGGGCTCGTCGCGCTCCTCGGCTACTCGTTCCTCAACGCCTCGGCGATCGCGAAGATCGTCAACGTCTCCACCAACCTCGCCGCCCTGATCGTCTTCGGTCTCGGTGGTCACGTCCTCTGGGCGCTGGGCCTCACCATGGGCGCTGCCAACCTGGTGGGCGGCGTGGTCGGCGCCCGCACCGCCGTGCGACGCGGCAGCGCCTTCGTCCGCATCGTCTTCCTCGCAGTGGTCGGCGTCCTCCTGGCCAAGCTCACCTACGACCTCTGGCACGCCTGACCGACGCACGACCGGCCCCACGATGCTGGCCCACCTGCTGCTGAAGCCACCCGCTCAGCAACACGTGCGCCAGCACGGCGGGTCCGTTGCTGTGCGGTCAGCGGGCGCCGTTCCAGAGAGGGGCCGTGCCGCTCCAGGTGACGGAGCGAACGGCGCAGGTCTGCGCGGTGAGGGCGGCGTCGGACCGGGCCCGGTCCTTCGAGGCTGCGGCGAGGCCGGCCCACTGGCCGGCGAGGCGGTCCTCGACGAGGGCGGCGAGCGAGCGCGCCGTCACGGCGTCCGACACCGCGACGGGTGGGGTGTACGCCGGCGCCGCAGCCGCGGGTGTGGCGCCCTGGGCCGCGATGCGGGTCCGCAGCTGGTCACGGCGTTGGCGGTGCTCGGCCATCGCCGACAGCGCGCGCTGCTGCTCGGTGCCGGTGAGGCGCGCGGCGACGAGGCCGTAGGCGTAGATCGCGGCGTTGGTGCCGTCGAGCACGAGGGCGGCGGACTCGACCTCGGTCATGTCGTCACCGTGCGGAGGACTTCGGCGGCGGAGGCGGCGCCCGCCCCCGCCAGGACGATGAGCCGGGCGAGCTCGGTGTCCTGCGCCGTGAGCGACTGCTGGGCTCGTTCCGCAGCAGCTTGCGTCTCGGCGGTGCGCAGGCGCTTGATCAGTGCCGCGGGGTCCTTGCCCGACTGCGGCTCGGGTGAGGGGATCGACGCGGTTGCGTGGGGTGAGATGGCTTTCTGGTAGGCGTCGTGCCGGACGCCGAGCGCGGTGACCTTCGCGGCAGCGTTCGCCGGGAGCAGGGTGGCGACGTACTGGTAGAGGCCGCTCAGGACCTGCTCACCGCCCGAGACGGTGACGCGCAGCTGCGCGTCAGGGTCGTCGGGGGCACCCGGCGTCGGGGGAGTGCTCTGCGGCTGACCGGTGTTGCTGGCAGTGGTGCAGGCCGCCAACGAGGCTCCCGCGGCTGCGGCCGTGCCCAGGCGCAGCACGTCGCGTCGGGTCAGCAGCAGCAGATCAGGCACGACCGGCAGCCTCTCACGACGCGCACCGCCTCCTGCCCCAACCCGCCCGCCTGTGTAGCCCCTGGAGTGACCGATCGGCACAGGGTTCACCGCTCGGGCAGCCACCGCCCGATCGACTCCTCGCGTCCGGTGACGTGACGGGTGCGCTGCTGGGGCACGGGTAAGGTGGAGCACGACAACTGAGCGACCACAACAGCACAGCACGCGGCGTCCTGCGCCGTCCGTGCCACCGGGAGGCGACCATGACCGCGCGACCCCCACACGGCCGCAGGCCGCAGGAGGGTGACGGCCGCAAGCCCGGCGCTCCCCCTGCTGCTCGCCGTTCCCGAGGCTCCGCTCCGCGCACGCCCGACTCCGGTCGCCGTGACGCCGTCGTCGCCATGCTCGGGCCGGTCGTGGCCGGGGCGGGCCTCGAGCTCGAGGACGTCGAGCTGCGTACGGTCGGCCGCCGCCTCGTCATGCGGGTGCTCGTCGACAGCGAGACGGGTGTGAGCCTCGACCAGGTGGCCACCGCGTCCACCGCGGTGTCCGAGGCCCTCGACGGCAGCCGCGTGCTCTCTGACGAGCCGTACACCCTCGAGGTGTCCTCACCCGGGGTCGACCGCCCGCTGACCCTGCCCCGGCACTGGCGTCGGTCGGTCGGACGCCTCGTCACCGTGACGCAGGACGGCGGGAAGTCGACCACCGGTCGCATCACCGAGCTCGACGAGGACGAGGTCACCCTCGAGATCGACGAGAAGGGTCGCAAGCGCCGCACGACCCTGGCGTTGCCGACCATCACCCGTGCCGTCGTGCAGGTGGAGTTCTCGCGCGTCGCCGCAGTCGACCTCGAGGCCGACACCGACGAGCACCGCGCCGACGACGAGCCCCTCGACGACGACACCGACGACGACACCGACGACGACACCGACACCGACACCGACGAGACCGAGGACTGACCACCATGGACATCGACGTCTCTGCACTGCGCGCGCTCGTGCGCGAGAAGGAGCTCTCCCTCGACGTCGTGGTGTCGACCCTCGAGTCGGCGCTGCTGCTGGCCTACCACCGCACCGAGGGCGCGATGTCGCAGGCGCGCGTCGACCTCGACCGCAAGACCGGGCACGTGACGGTGTGGGCCCGCGAGGAGCCCACCGAAGACGGCACGCCCGGTCGTGAGTACGACGACACGCCCACCGACTTCGGGCGCGTCGCCGCCACGACCGCACGTCAGGTGATCCTGCAGCGCCTGCGCGAGGCGGAGGACGAGGTCACGTTCGGCGAGTTCGCCGGCACCGAGGGCGACCTCGTCTCGGGAATCGTGCAGCAGGGCAACGACCCGAAGATGGTGCTCGTCGACCTCGGCAAGATCGAGGCCGTGCTGCCTCCGCAGGAGCAGGTGCCGGGGGAGCGCTACACCCACGGCACGCGCCTCAAGTGCCACGTCGTCTCGGTCGCGAAGACCCCGCGCGGCCTGCGCGTGACGGTCTCGCGCACCCACCCGCACCTGGTCAAGGCGCTCTTCGCACTCGAGGTTCCTGAGATTGCCGACGGCTCGGTCGAGATCATGGCCATGGCTCGCGAGGCCGGTCACCGCACCAAGATGGCGGTGCGCTCGACCGTCGAGGGGCTCAACGCCAAGGGCGCGTGCATCGGTCCCATGGGCCAGCGGGTGCGCGCGGTCATGGCCGAGCTGCACGGCGAGAAGATCGACATCGTCGACTGGTCCGACGACCCTGCCGAGATGGTCGGCTATGCCCTCTCACCGGCCCGCGTCACCTCGGTGACGGTCGTCGACGAGATGGCCCGCTCGGCGCGGGTGATCGTCCCCGACTACCAGCTCTCCCTCGCGATCGGCAAGGAGGGTCAGAACGCCCGCCTCGCCGCCCGCCTCACCGGCTGGCGGATCGACATCCGGTCCGACACCGCGCCGAACGGCTCCGACGCCGACCAGCGCCCCGACCACCGAGCCGACCAGCGCCCCGCTCAGCACGCCGAGCACGACGACGGCGGTGCCCACGCCACACGTGCTCGTGACTGACGACCTGCCTGGCGGGGTAGACTCATCTGCGGCCGGTCGCCCGGCCACCCGTCTCCCAGTGCGCACCTGCGTGGGATGTCGGGGCAGGGGCGGCCGCTCCAACCTGGTGCGCGTCGTCGTCGTCGAGGGCGTTCTCGTCCCCGACCCGCGGGCGCGCATCCCCGGACGAGGTGCCTGGTTGCACCCCGATCTGGACTGTCTCGACCTCGCCGTTCGTCGGCGGGCGCTGCCGAAGGCCCTCAAGGTCACGGTGCCGCTCGACGACGGTGCGGTACGGCTCGAGATCGAGCGTCGGTCCGCCGACCAGCACTCGGCCCCGAGCTCGGCCCCGCATGACGTGTGACGGTCCGATACCGCCGCACGGCTCTACCAGCATCCGTCCGTCCCACTTTGGAGCGACGAGGACATGAGCACCCGATGAACGCCCAGCGATGAGCGTGTCCGTGCACGTCTAGTGGTCCGGGTCGCCCCCCGATTCCGGACCGAAGATCAGGAGAACTGTGTCGAAGGTCCGGGTCTACGAGCTCGCCAAGGAGCTCGGTGTCGAGAGCAAGGCCGTCGTGGCCAAGCTCCAAGAAATGGGTGAGTTCGTCCGTTCGGCGAGCTCCACGATCGAACCCCCCGTCGTACGACGCCTCCGTGAGGCGTTCCCCGACGCACCCGCCGCCGCTCCCGCGCCGGCGACGAAGGCAGCTCCCAAGCCCGCCGCTCCCGCGCCTGCCGCTCCGATGCAGCCCGCTCCCGTCGTCGCGGCACCGGCAGCACCCGCTGCTCCCGTGCCTGCGGCACCGGCACCCGCTGCTCCGATCGCTCCCGAGGCACCTGCCGCGGCTGCCGCACCTGCTGCGCCGGCCGCTCCGCGTGCGCCGCGTCCGGGCAACAACCCCTTCACCGACCGCAGCGTCGAGGCCCCGCCCCGTCCCGCTGTGCCCGGTGCCGTCCCTGGTGCGCCTCGTCCCGCGCGACCGGGCAACAACCCCTTCACCGACCGCAGTGCCGAGCGCCCTGCGGCCACCGGCGGTGTGCCCGGCGCGCCCCGTCCGGCACAGCGTCCCGGTGGCGGCGTCCCCGGAGCCCCCCGCCCCAACCCGGGGATGATGCCGGGCATGCGCGCGGCTCCCTCGGGTCGCCCCGGCGGCCCCGGTGGTCCCGGTGCCGGTCGTCCCGGTGGCCCGGGTGCGGGTCGTCCGGCCGGCCCCGGTGGTCCCGGTGCACGTCCGGGTGGTCCCGGTGGTCGTCCCGGTGGTGGCGGCGGTTTCGGCGCCCCACGTCCCGGCGGACCCGGCGGACCCGGTGGTGGCGGTGCGGGTGGTGGCTTCGGTGCCCCGCGTCCCGGTGGCTTCTCCGGCC
>JANMBJ010000136.1:0-6613 GCA_031360335.1 Candidatus Nanopelagicales bacterium | reverse complement strand
TGAAGAGCGCGACTCCGGCCACGATGCGGCGCGAGCTGCGCTTCGCCTCGAGCGGTGCGTGCACGGGGATCGTGAGGGGTGGGAGCAGTCGAGTGGCGCCCTCGTCGACCCAGTGACCGCCGACGGTGTCGGGGCTCGCCCACAGAGGTGACGTCCAGGCGTCCGGCAGGGCGCTCGGGTTCGGCTGACCCGGGTAGTCAGGCTGGTAGCTCATCGTCGGTGCCTCTCGGTTGCTGCGGTGTGGTGGCATCACGCCGTAGGACTGATCTGACCCCTCGTTTCTGTGTTAATCATGAGAATTCCCGGGGGAGACCCATCGAGACGCTCATGAGTCGTCACGTTTCGGTGACGACGGCGCAGGTTCCCCGCCGAAGGGGTGACCTCGATCACGACGGGGTCGCGCCATCCCCCGCCGGCCCAGCACGTGCTCGTCGCCCAGGATGACCCCTCCTCCCGGGGGTCGTGGCGACTGTCCGCTGGCCGTGGTCGTCGGGGCGCCGACGTCTCGCGTCGGCCGCGCCGGGCTCGACCGCACTCCAGCGCGGGCGGACGGGGCCGGAGCAGTCGTCACCTCGACCGCTCGGCTGACGTGGGCGTGCGCGTCCGGGTGTTAGCGTGCCGGGGTGCTGGGGGAGGAACGCGACATCGATGCTCGACCACCGGCGTTCCCGCCGGTCGATCCGGCCATGACACCCCTCCCGCCTGCCGGGCCGCCGGCGCCTGCGGGCTCCGGCTCGCCGTCGTGGCCGCCGCCTGCATGGCCCCCGCCGGTCTACCCGGCGCCGACCTGGGCACCTGCTGGTCAGCCCTCCCCAGCACCCGGCTACGGCTCCCAGCCGTACGCGGCGCCGCAGTACGGCTATCAGCCGTACGGTGCGCCGCAGGACGGCTACGCGCCGTACGGGTACGCGCCCGTTGCTGCGTGGCCGCCGGTGGCACCTCCGCGACGGATGCGGCGCCGGACCATTGTCATTGCGGTCGTGACGGCGAGCGCGGTGCTTGTCGCGACCCTCTGCGGTTCGGCGTTGGCCGTGCGCTCGAGCGACCAGCGGCGCGCCGAGGCGCTCGCGGCTGCCACCGCGGCCGTGACCGAGCACCTGCCCGGTCTCGAGAAGTTCGTGGCGTCGACCACCGCTCGCCCGTGGAAGCACGCCGTGACGCCGGAGGTGCTCGACGACGGCGCCTTCGTCGAGGCGCTCATGGGTCCGGCTGACAGCAGCGGGTCGGGCAGCACCTCGAGCGGCAACGTCCCCGCGGACGACAACGACGACCTCGGCGTGACCGTCGCGGCGATGGGGCTCGCTCCGAGTGCCGACAAGTTCTGGGCCGCCAGCGACCAGGGCACCACGGACAACGTCGTGGGGTTCTACGACGACAGCACCGGGCGGCTCGTCGTCCGTGGCGCTGCCTGGTCGCCCGATCTCGAGTACACCCTGGTCCACGAGCTGACCCATGCTAACCAGGACCAGAGCTTCGACCTCAGCACGATGTGGGACGCAACGCGCTCCGACGACGAGTCCGCCACCGCCCTGCGTGCGCTGGTCGAGGGCGAGGCCTCGCTCGTGGCGGATGACTACTACCAGAGCCAGAACGCGGCGTGGCAGGCTGCCGTCGACGAGCGCTCGTCGGGTGCGACGGCCTCCGACATCCCGGTCGTCGACACGCTCGCGGGTTTCCCGTATCAGGCCGGCGAGGGCTTCGTCTCTCGCCTGCGCGACTCGGGGGGCAGCGCGGCCATCACCAAGGCCTACGCGTCGCCGCCGAGGTGGACCCGCGACCTCGTGAACCCCGATGGTTGGATCGCCGGCACCCTCCCCCAGGTGACGAAGCCGCCGCTGCCGACGAACGTGGGTCGAGCGAAGTCCGATACGGCCGACTATGGCGTGCTCGGAGTCCTCGGGCTCTGGATGACGGCCCACGGCGGCGACCCGAATCCCGACGACATCCACCAGCTCGACGGCTGGACCGGCGATGCCTATGTGGCGACGGAGAGCAGCGACACCTCGCAGGTCTGCTTCACCGACGACGTCACCTTCGTCGACACGGCGGCGCGCGACAAGGTGTCGGCCTACCTCAAGGCATGGCTCACGAAGTCGGGCACCACGGCGGTCGACACGGGACCGGCATCGATGAGACTGCACCGGTGCCAGCGATGACCGCGAGCATGGACCAGCCGCATCCCGACACGGTCGACGAGCAGCTGCACCTCGACGTCACCTACACCCGGCTCGACGCCCTACGCGCGCTGGCCCGGCACCGGCTCGCCGATGCGATGAGCCAGGGATCGTCTGGGACGCACCAGAACCGCTCCGAGCGCGACTCCTTCGTGAGCATGTACACCGACCGCATCGCCGCACTCGACGCGGTCGAGTCACGCCTGGTGTTCGGGCGCACCGACACCGCGGCGGAGTCGACGTGGATCGGGCGTATCGGTCTCACGGACGAGTCGCAGAAGGTCCTGCAGATCGACTGGAGAGCCCCGGCGGCGGCGGCGTTCTATCAGGCGACCGCGGCAAACCCCCTGGGGCTGCAGCGACGTCGCCACATCACCACCACCGGGCGCTCGGTCGCGGCGATCAGCGACGAGGTGCTCGACCCCGACCTCGTCGGCGTCGAGGGAGTCGCCGACAGCAGCGACTCCGCGCTCCTGGCAGCGTTGGGTGCCGTGCGCACGGGTCGCATGGGCGACATCGTCGCGACGATCCAGGCGGAGCAGGACCGCATCATCCGCTCCGACGCCAAGGGTGCACTCGTCGTGCAGGGCGGACCGGGCACGGGCAAGACGGCGGTGGCGCTGCACCGTGCCGCGTATCTCCTCTATACCCACCGGGACCGGCTCGAGAGCTCCGGCGTGCTGGTGCTCGGGCCGACGAGCGTCTTCCTCCGCTACGTCGAGGCGGTGCTGCCCTCCCTCGGTGAGACAGGTGTCGTGCTCAGCTCGATCGCCGAGCTCGTCCCCGGTGTCGTCGCTGTGTCGCGCGACCGTGACGAGGTAGCCGCAGTCAAGGGTGACGTCGTGATGGCCGACGTGCTCAAGCGTGCAGTCGGTGGGCGCCAACGTGTTCCGTCGGGCGGGATCACGATGCGCGTCACCGACGTCGATGTGCACCTCAGCGCCGGGGTGATCTCTCGTGCCGGTCGGGAGGCACGCGCCGACCACGACAGCCACAACGCCTCGCGCATCACCTTCCTCACCCACATGCTCAACCAGGGTGCGACCCGGCTCGCGCGCAAGCGTCGGCTCGACCCCGGTGACAGCTATGTGCGCGAGGAGCTGCTCGACGAGCTCCGCGAGACGAGGTCGGTACGCCGCGAGCTCAACCTGCTGTGGATGCCGCTGACGGCTCAGCGCGTCCTGCGCGACCTGTGGTCACAGCCTCAGCTGCTCGCCGAGGCGGCACGCGGACTTCTCACCCCTGCGCAGCAGTCGCTGTTGATCCGGGGTGCGGATGCGGCGTGGACGGTCGACGACGTGCCGCTCCTCGACGAGCTCGCTGAGCTGCTCGGCGACGATCCGGTGGCGGCCAACGCTGATGCGGCCCGCCGCGCGGCCGCCGAGCAGCGCGCCGAGGCCGATGCCACGCGCTCGCTCGAGCAGACCGAGTCCTACGGTGACGACGACGGCCTCGAGGCCTATGCCTCCATGGTGTCCGGACGTGAGCTCGCGGCACGGTTCGCCGAGAGCGGTCCGGTCCGCACCCTGGCCGAGCGCGCTGCGGAGGACCGCGAGTGGGCCTACGGGCACGTCGTCGTCGACGAGGCGCAAGAGCTCTCGCCGATGGCCTGGCGCGCGGTCGCGCGACGCTGCCCGTCTCGCTCGATGACGGTCGTGGGTGACCTGGCGCAGACATCGAGCCACGCTGGTGCTCGCAGCTGGGCCGAAGCGCTCGACACCGTGACGCGTGGTGTCTGGCGCATTGAGGAGCTCACCATCAACTACCGCACGCCGGCTCGCATCGCGGTCGTCGCCGACCGGGTGCTCGCGGCGATGGACCGTGACGTCACAGCGCCGCAGGCAGTGCGCGAGGGCGACCACGACCCGGGTGACCACCTCGTCACCGACATCGTCACCGGCGTGATCGGCGTCGTACGCGATGTCGTCTCGCAGCCCGGGCGTGCGGTCGTCGTGGCTCCGGTGGCGATCGTTGCCGAGCTGCACGGCGCACTCGTCACTGCCGGCATCGATGCCGGTGTCGGGGCCTCCGGCCTCGACTCAGCAGTTGCCGTGATGACCGCGACCCAGGTCAAGGGACTGGAGTTCGACCACGTCGTCCTGGTCGAGCCTGCCGTCATCGGTGCCGGACCGAGCGGTCTCGCCGACCTCTACGTCGCCCTCACCCGCGCGACCAACCGCCTCGAGGTCGTGCGCACGCAACCCCTTCCGCCCTACCTCGACGGAGCCCTCACCCCCGCAGGTGTGTAACCACGCGGCCCTGGAGCCGGTCGTGACTACACATCAGCGGCGCGAGCCCGGCCACGCGCCCGAGATGTGTGACCACACGACGGTATGGCCGGTTGTGGTCACACATCTCGCGGGGGCTACGCGGGCAGCAGCTCGTGGAGGCAGAGGACGTTGCCGTCGGGGTCGGTGAACCAGGCGGCCTTCTCCGACCCGAGGACGCACACGTGCTCGACCGTACGCAGACCCGGCAGGTCGTAGTCGGCGAAGCTCACGCCGCGCGACTCGAGGTCCTGGATCTCGGCGACGATGTCGCTGACCTCGAAGGAGAGCTCGGTGCGCCCCGTGGGCTCGGCGTACGGGCCGGGCATGAGGGCGAGCGACGAGCCACCACCGAGACCGAACATCTCCTGACCCTCGGAGTTGCGGCCCTGGTAGTCGAGCCCGAGGCGGTCGCGGTAGAACGCCACCGCGCCGGTGGCGTCTCGTACCTGAAGGATCGTCGTGATGACGGCGCCAGTGAGCATCGCAGCCTCCCCGTCGGGATGGGACAGGACGAGCATGCTCCCCGGAGGCCAGACGGACAAGACCCTGTCACCGCGCCGTACAGGATCTCGATGCGCAGCGGGCTGCTCCGACCGCGCAGCCCAGTGAGAAGCGCTGGCTCCGCGTTGTGCGCGGCACGGTCGCCGAGCGTACGGCGGCGAACGTCGCCGCCGCGAGCATGAGGTCCCGGCTGCGGTCGCGAGCGCCGAGAGGGTCACCGACGGGGTGGGTTACTCGGGGCGGAGCCAGAGGGCACCTAGCGGGGGGACGCGTACGAGGGCGGAGTAGGGGCGCCCGTGCCAGGGGATCGCCTCGGCGTGCACCGCACCCATGTTGCCGACGCCGGAGCCGCCGTAGACCTCGGCGTCGGTGTTGAGCACCTCGTGCCAGATGCCGGGGTAGGGCAGACCGACGCGGTAGTTCTCGTGCGGGCCACCGGAGAAGTTGACGAGGCAGGCGATCACCGCGTCGTCGTTGCCCCAGCGCAGCCAGGAGAACGAGTTGCCGGCGGAGTCGTCAGCGTCGATCCACTCGAAGCCGCTCGGGTCGTTGTCCTTCGACCACAGTGCTGGCGTCTCCTTGTAGACCCGGTTGAGGTCGGCGAGGCACTGCTGTACCCCGCGGTGGTCGGCGTTGTCGAGCAGCCACCAGTCGAGGCCACGGGCCTCGCTCCACTCGGCGTACTGCGCGAGCTCGGATCCCATGAACAGCAGCTGCTTGCCGGGGTGTGCCCACATGAAGGCGAGGTAGGCGCGGAGACCGGCCATCTGCTGCCACCGGTCGCCCGGCATCTTCGACAGCAGCGATCCCTTGCCGTGCACCACCTCGTCGTGCGAGATGGGCAGGCAGTACTGCTCGCTCCACGCATAGACCAACGAGAACGTCATCTCGTTGTGGTGCCACTGGCGGTGGACCGGCTCACGCGCCACATAGTGGAGCGTGTCGTTCATCCAGCCCATGTTCCACTTCAGGCCGAACCCGAGTCCACCGAGGTGGGTGGGTCGCGTGACACCCGGCCACGCCGTCGACTCCTCCGCGATCATGACGACGCCGGGAGAGCGCTTGTCCGCCGTGGCGTTGGCCTCCTGGATGAACGAGACCGCGTCGAGGTTCTCGCGCCCGCCGAACTGGTTGGGCGTCCACTCGCCGGCCTTGCGCGAGTAGTCGAGGTAGAGCATCGAGGCCACGGCGTCGACCCGCAGGCCGTCGATGTGGAACTCCTCGAGCCAGTAGGACGCGTTGGCGACGAGGAAGTTGCGCACCTCGCGACGACCGAAGTCGAAGACGTAGGTGCCCCAGTCGGGCTGCTCCCCGCGGCGCGGGTCTGCGTGCTCGTACAGCGGCGTTCCGTCGAAGCGCGCGAGCGCGAACTCGTCCTTGGGGAAGTGCGCGGGCACCCAGTCGAGCAGCACGCCGATGCCGGCCTGGTGCAGCTTGTCGACCAGGTGACGGAACTCGTCCGGGCTGCCGAACCGCGACGTCGGCGCGTAGTACCCGGTGACCTGGTAGCCCCACGAGCCGCCGAACGGGTGCTCGGCCACGGGCAGCAGCTCGACGTGGGTGAACCCGAGCGACCCGACGTGGTCGGCCAGCTGCTCGGCGAGCTCGACGTAGGTGTGCACCCCCTGCCGCCACGACGCGAGGTGCACCTCGTATATCCGCAGAGGG
>JANMBJ010000116.1:0-5672 GCA_031360335.1 Candidatus Nanopelagicales bacterium | reverse complement strand
GCGCACGATGGCCACATCGGTGCGGCCGTTGCGCTCGCGCTCGGCGAGGAGGTCGTAGATGACCTTGCCGGAGGCGATGACGACACGTGTCACTGCGGCCGGGTCGACGGTCTCGTCGGTGATGACCGGACGGAACGTGCCGGACGTGAAGTCCGACTCGGCCGAGCCCGCCGCCTTGAGCCGCAGCATCGACTTGGGCGTGAACACCACCAGAGGCTTGTGGTGCGGCGCGATCGACTGCCAGCGCAGCAGGTGGAAGTAGGACGCCGGCGTGGAGGGCATCGCGACGGTCATGTTGTCCTGCGCGCACATCTGCAGATAGCGCTCGATCCGTGCGGAGGAGTGATCCGGCCCCTGTCCCTCGTGGCCGTGCGGCAGGAGCAGCACGACGCCGGAGTTCTGGCCCCACTTCTGCTCACCGCTGGTGATGAACTCGTCGATGATCGTCTGAGCGCCGTCGGCGAAGTCACCGAACTGCGCCTCCCAGAGCACGAGCGCTTCAGGGCGGGCGACGGAGTAGCCGTACTCGAAGCCCATCGCGGCGTACTCCGAGAGCAGCGAGTCGTAGATGAAGAAGAAGTTGAGGTTGGCCTTGTCGGCGAGGCCGGCGAGCGGCGTGTGCTCCGTGCCGGTGATGCGGTCCACGATGACAGCGTGCCGCTGACCGAACGTGCCACGCCGCGAGTCCTGCCCAGCGAGGCGTACGGTGCGGCCGTCCATGAGCAGCGAGCCGAGCGCGAGGGTCTCGCCCATCGCCCAGTCGATCGTGCCGTCGGCGACCATCTGCGCGCGACGCTGCAGCTGCGGCAGCAGACGCGGGTGCACCGTGAAGCCCTCGGGCATGACCACCTGCGTGTCGACGATGGTCTTCACGGTCTCGTGCGTGATGGCCGTCTCGACGACGGCCGGGAACGCTGCCGGCACCGGGTGGTGCTTCTCGGTCGGGTGCGCCATCGCGTCGCGAGTCTCGGTGAAGACTCGCTCGAGCTGCTCCTGGTAGTCGCGCAGCGCCGCCTCGGCCTCGTCGACGCTGATGTCGCCGCGACCGATCAGCGCTTCGGTGTAGAGCTTGCGTGTCGAGCGCTTGGCATCGATGAGGTTGTACATCAGTGGCTGGGTCAGCGACGGGTCGTCGGCCTCGTTGTGGCCGCGGCGTCGGTAGCAGACCATGTCGATGACGACGTCCTTGTCGAACGCCTGACGGAAATCGAACGCCAGGCGACCCACGCGCACGACGGCCTCGGGATCGTCACCGTTGACGTGGAAGATCGGCGCCTGCACCATCCGCGCGACGTCCGTCGCATAGACCGACGAGCGTGACGACTCCGGCGCCGTGGTGAAGCCGACCTGGTTGTTGACGACGATGTGCACGGTGCCGCCGGTGCGATAGCCGCGCAGCTGCGAGAGGTTGAGGGTCTCGGTGACGACGCCCTGACCGGCGAATGCCGCGTCGCCGTGCAGCAGGATCGGCAGCACCGAGAAGACGCGGCCGCGAGGCAGCACATCCTGCTTGGCACGCACGATGCCCTCGAGCACCGGGTTGACCGCCTCGAGATGTGAGGGGTTCGCCGCGAGGTAGACGGGGATCTCGGTGCCCGCCTCGGTGCGGTACGTGCCGTGGGTGCCGAGGTGGTATTTCACGTCGCCGGAGCCCTGCACCGAGCCCTCGACCTCGAAGTCGCCCTCGAACTCGCGGAAGATCTGGCCGTAGGACTTGCCCGCGATGTTGGCCAGCACGTTGAGTCGCCCGCGGTGCGGCATGCCGATGCACGCCTCGTCGAGGCCAGCCTCGGCGGCCGCTGTGAGCACTGCGTCCATGAGCGGGATGGTCGACTCGGCGCCCTCGAGCGAGAACCGCTTCTGGCCGACGTACTTCGTCTGCAGGAAGGTCTCGAAGGCCTCGGCGGCGTTGAGACGACGCAGGATGCGCAGCTGCTCGGTGCGCTCGGGCTTGTCATAGCGACGCTCGACGCGCGACTGGATCCAGGCGCGTTGCTCCGGGTCCTGCATGTGCATGTACTCGATGCCGATGGTGCGGCAGTAGGCGTCACGCAGGACGCCCAGGATGTCGCGGAGCTTCTTGAACGGGCGGCCGCCGAAGCCGCCGGTCGCGAACTCGCGGTCGAGGTCCCACAGCGTCAGGCCGTGGCTCGAGACGGCGAGGTCGGAGTGGCCGCGCTGCTTGTACTCGAGCGGGTCGGTGTCGGCCATGAGGTGACCGCGCACCCGGAAAGCATGGATGAGCTCGTGGACCCGGGAGGTCTTGTCGAGGTCGTCGTCGTGCGCCGTCGCGATGTCGGCGGCCCAGCGGATGGGCTCGTAGGGGATCTTCAGCGCAGCGAAGACGCCGTCGTAGAACCCGTGCTCGCCGAGCAGCAGCTGGTGCACGAGGCGCAGGAACTCACCGGACTGTGCGCCCTGGATGATCCGGTGGTCATACGTCGAGGTGAGGGTCGTGATCTTGCTGATCGCGTGGCGGTCGATCGTCTCCTGCGCGGCGCCCTGCCACTCGGCGGGATAGTCGAACGCGCCGACGCCGATGATCGCGCCCTGACCCGACATGAGGCGCGGCACGGAGTGCACGGTGCCGATGCCGCCCGGGTTGGTGAGGCTGAGGGTCGTGCCCTGGAAGTCGACGACCTCGAGCTTGCCGGCGCGTGCCTTGCGCACCACCTCCTCGTAGGCCGACCAGAATGCGGCGAAGTCCATCGACTCCGCTCCCTTGATGCTGGGCACGAGGAGCTGGCGAGTGCCGTCAGACTTCGCGAGGTCGATCGCGATGCCGAGGTTGATCGCCTCGTTCTTCATGATCGCGGGCTTGCCCTCGACCTCCACGAACCCGTAGTTCATCTCGGGCATCGTCTTGATCGCCTGCACGAGCGCCCAGCCGATGAGGTGGGTGAACGACACCTTGCCGCCACGTCCCCGGGCGAGGTGGTTGTTGACGACGACGCGGTTGTCGATCATCAGCTTCACCGGGACGGCGCGCACGCTCGTCGCGGTCGGCACCGTGAGGCTCGACTCCATGTTGGTGACCACTCGGGCCGCCGCCCCGCGCAGGGGTGTGGGCTCGATCGCCACGACCGCCGTGGCCACGACCGCGACAGGCGGTGCGACGGGCGGAGGCGCGACACGTGCCACGGGCGCCACGACCGGCTCGGCTGCCAGCACCTGCGGTGACGAGTGCGCCGCGATGACCGCGTCGGAGGCGAGCTCGGCGGCCTCGGCCTCAGCCTTCGCGGCAGCGCGTACTGCGGCCGAGGCGGCGACGAGGTCGGCGCCAGCGTGCTCGGTCGGGACGTAGTCGTTGAAGAAGTCCCACCACGCGGCGTCGACGCTCGACGGGTCGGTGAGGTAGTTCTGGTAGATCTCGTCGACGAGCCACTCGTTCGGCCCGAATGCCGCGAGCTTCTGCTCGGGCGACTTGTGGTCCGACGGGTCCGACACCGACATCGACGATCCTTCGCTGGCACGCATGAAGAGCCCGGCGGACACGCCGGGACCATGTCCCAAGCCTACGCCCGCGTGTGCCCGGCTTCCTGGCAGCCGACGTGGTGGCACCCACAGCTCCCGGGCCGCCGCGCAGTGCGCAGAAGCCGCTCGGGACCCGAGTCAGAGGCCCAGGCTCCGGCTGATGACGAGCTGCTGGATGCCGGTCGAACCCTCCACGACCCGCAGCATCCGCAGGTGGCGCAGGACCCGCTCGACAGGTCCCTCGCGGAGCAGACCCATGCCGCCGAACGCCTGCACGGCACGGTCGGCGACGGCGTAGCACTTCTCGGTCGCGTACAGCTTCGTGATCGACGCGTCGAGCATCGGCGCCTCGCCCTCGTCGACCGCCCACGCGAGGTGGTAGACCAGCCAGCGCACCGCCTCGAGGTCGGCCGCGCTCTCGGCGAGCGGGAACGAGACACCCTGGAACTTCCCGATCGGCTTCCCGAACGCAGTGCGTGTCTGAGCGTGCGCGACTGCCTGACGCAGTGCGTATTCCGCGAGACCCAGGGACTGGGCGCCGATGAAGGCGCGACCGGAGTTGAGGAACGACATCGCGGCCGCGAACCCCAGCCCGACCTCTCCGATCACGTGGTCGGCGGGCACGCGGACGTCGTCGAGGATGATCTCGGCGGGATGGGTGTCGGCCATCGTCCACTGGACCTTGCCGCGCGTGAGCCGGTCGCCCGGCACGACGAACGCGGTGATGCCACCGGCCGCGCGCTTGTCGGCATCCGTCACGGCGAAGACGATCGCCAGGTCTGCGCGGTCGCCGTTGGTGATGTAGTGCTTGTGCCCCTCGATCAGCCAGCTGCCGTCGTCCTGCTGCGTCGCCCGCGTGCGGATCGCCTGGGCGTCGGATCCGGCCTCGGGCTCGGTGAGGGCGAAGCACATCGTCGACTCGCCGCGCACGATCGGCTCGACATAGCGCGGCCAGAGGTGCGTCGGCATCCCGAGCAGCAGCGGCGTCGGACCGCTCGGGTTGGGCGGTGCGATGGCCGCCATCGCGAGCCGCATCCCGGAGGCGGCGGCGTCCTCCACGAGGAGTGCCGTGCCAAGGGTCGAGAGGTCCTGACCGCCGACCGACTCCGGCATGTACGCCGCGTAGAACCCCGCGTCGACCGAGCGCGCGACGACCTCGCGTGCCCCGGCGTACAGCAGGTCGCGGTCGGGGGCATAGCTCCACATCTCCGGCTGCAGCCGCTCCTCGACCGGACGCACCTCGCGGTCGAGGAACGAGGCGAACGACTGGCGCAGGGCGGTGAGCTCGGCCGGGATGCGGAAGTCCATGGCGCGATGATGGCACCGCGATCCGCCGCCGACATGCGGGTCCCCCGGCGTCCGGCCACGCTGAGCACATGGATCCCGACCGCGTGCTCGATGACATCGCCCCGGACGCCCTCGATGGTCGCGTCGCCGTGGTGACCGGAGGCTCGCGCGGGATCGGGTACGCCGCGGCACTCCAGCTCGGTCGGCTGGGTGCGACCGTGGTGCTCGTCGGTCGCGATGCTGCCCGCGCCGAGGAGGCGGCCGCGTCGCTCGTCGACCTCGGCCACGACGCGGTCGGGCGTGGGTGTGACGTCGCGTTCGCACCCGCGGTGGCACGGCTGCGCGACTCGCTCGGCCCGCTCGCGGCCGTCGACATCCTCGTCTGCGCGGCGGGGGTCATGAGCGACAAGACGGCGAAGACCTTGCGGACTTCCTCGGAGGAGTGGCATCACGTGATGGGCACCAACCTCGACGGAGTGCACCACGTCGTCTCCGTCTTCGGACCGGGCATGGCCGAGCGCCGCGACGGTCGCATCGTCACGGTGAGCGCCTGCCTGGGTCGGATGAGCGGGCCGGGCACGTCGGGCGGGCTCGCCGCCTATCGGGTGAGCAAGGCCGCGGTCAACGCGTACACCAAGAACCTCGCTGCCGAGCTCGGCGGCGGTCGTCGCGGAGTGCTCGTCGACGCGATGTGTCCGGCGCACTGTCGCACCGACATGGGCGGACCGGATGCTCCGCGCAGCGCAGCGCAAGGAGCAGCGACTGCCGTCTGGCTCGCCGCCCGCCCGCGCGACGACGCGACGGAGACCGGTCTCCTGTGGGAAGACCGCGAGGTCATCGCGTGGTGACGTCCGACCAGACCGTCGAGGTTTATGGGGGGGGGGGGATTGACGCAGCCCCCAAAACAAAAA
>JANMBJ010000077.1:0-1913 GCA_031360335.1 Candidatus Nanopelagicales bacterium | reverse complement strand
GCCGATCGTCGGCTGAGGCGCCGCTCGCCCGCCGTGACATGCCTTGGCTCGCCGGCGCCATCGCGGCAGGTGGCGTGCTGGGCCCGGTGCTCCTGATGATCGGCTTGTCGCGCACCCCAGCTTCAACCGCATCCCTGCTTCTGAACCTCGAGGGTGTTCTGACTGCCCTTCTCGCCTGGTTCGTCTTTCACGAGAACTTCGACCGGCGCATCGCCTTCGGCATGGTTGCCATCGTTGCGGGCGGTGCTCTTATCTCATGGCAAGGGAGGGCCGAGCTGGGAAGCATCGTGGGCCCACTCGCAGTCGCCGGAGCCTGCCTCTGCTGGGCCGTTGTGGTCGCTTTGGGGGGTGGGGTTGCTGAGGTTGGTGGTGCTGGGGTGGGGGTGGGTGGTCCAGGTGGTGGCCCAGGTCGTCAGGGCGTCGGCGCGTTTGGCGTCGAAGGGGAGGTCTCGGGGGTCGGTGCGGGCGGTGTTGGTCAGGGTGAGCCAGATCAGTTGGGCATCAGCTGCGGGGAGCTCAGCGACCAGGGTCGCCATGGAGTGTTCCCCGGCGTAGAGGCGCACGTTGCGTCCGGCGGTGGCGACTTTGGTGGCGGTGATGTGGTCGATCGGGCGGAGCCGGGCCAGGGCCGTGGCGACGGCGCGGCGTAGCTCGGCCAGGGTTTGGTTCAGGGCGCGGGGAAAAATCTTGGCCTCGAGCCCCGCCGCGAGGGCCGTGGTCAGGTCCACGTCACCGTGGGTGCCGCCGTCGGCTAGGTGGGGGTTCCACCCGGCGCCGGCCACGGCCCGGTCGACCCCGTCGGCGATCACCGTCGCATGCGCCAGGGAGAACTGCCCGCCGGCTAACGCGTCGGCGGTGCGAGGGAGGAACCGGGTGATCGTGCGCGCGGTGTCGATCCGGATCTGCGCGGTGTTCGGGGCCATTTTCAACACCAACGCGACTTCTTCGCGGACGTCGCCGTCGTGGGAGGTGTCCAACCCGGCGACCGCGATCAGCGCCGCGTGTCTACGGGACTCCACCCACGCCGCGTGCGCGTCCAGTGCGGCAAGGTAGGACACCCGCTCGTACGGGCCCAAATCCGCCAGGTCCAACCACTCCAGGGCCGCCAACGTGTCCGGCCCCGGACCCCACTCCAACACCCGGTCCAACACCACCCGAGCCGACGCACACGACCCGTCCGGGCCGTCCGGGCCGTCCGCGGGACCGTCCGGCCCGTCGCTCGAGGTGGCCGCGGCGGCGGGGGCGAGCAGCCCCAACCACGTCGACGACCCCACCGACCAGTCATCCGACGGCGGCGCGAGGAGTGTGGAGGAGTCCACGTGAAGTGCCATACCTGAACCCTAGACCGAGGCACCGACAGTCCCGATCCAACCCAAAACCCCAGACCCAGCAACACCTTTCACCCCACGAACCCACGCGGGACGACGACCGCCACCCGCAGCAGGTATCCCCGAGTGGGCCGTTTTTGGTGCACCCTGAGATCAGGTCGCCTGGACGTCGTAGGTCACAGTGGAGCTCACCGGCAGGGGCTAGCCGCCGAGGGAGGCGAAGGCCTTGTCGAGGACGGTGAGGGCTTCTTCAAGCAGGTGCTGCGGCATCACAAGCGGCGGCAGGAAGCGGAGCACGTTGCCGTAGGTCCCGGCGGTGAGGACGAGCACCCCTTCGCGGTGGCAGAACGCAGCGACGGCCGAGGTTGATGCAGCGTCCGCGTCCTTGGTGCCCGGCTTGACGAGCTCGACGGCGATCATCGCGCCGCGTCCTCGTACCTCGCCGATCACCGGGTAGCGAGTCGCCATCTCGGTCAGCGCAGCGACCATCGTGTTGCCGATGGCGCGGGCCTGACCGACGAGGTCGAATTCCTCGATCGTCGCAATGGCACCCAGGGCAGCTGCGCACGCAACCGGGTTACCGCC
>JANMBJ010000073.1:0-9634 GCA_031360335.1 Candidatus Nanopelagicales bacterium | reverse complement strand
TCCGCAACTGGGCGGGCAACGTGACGTTCACCGCCACGCGCCTGCACCGACCGACCTCGGTCGCGGAGCTGCAGGGCATCGTCGCGAACGCGTCGCGGATCAAGGCCCTCGGCAGCGCTCACTCGTTCTCGACCGTCGCCGACAGCGTCGGAGAGCTCGTCACGGTCGCTGACCTGCCACGTGTCGTCGCGGTCGACCCTTCGACGTCGACAGTGACGGTGGGCGGCGGACTGCGATGGGGTGAGCTGGCTCCTGAGCTCCATGCCGCTGGCTACGCCGTGCACACGATGGGCTCGCTGCCGCACATCTCGGTGGCCGGCTCGATCGCGACCGGCACTCACGGGTCGGGCGACCGCAACGGCTGTCTGGCATCCGCGGTCACCTCGTTCGAGATGGTGGTGCCGTCGGGGGACGTTGTCCGGATCTCGCGCGGCGACAGGGATTTCGAAGGGTCCGTCGTGGCCCTCGGTCGCCTCGGCATCGTGACGTCTCTGACTCTCGATGTTCAGCCGACCTACGACGTCGCGCAAGTCGTCTACGACGCACTGCCGTGGAACGCCGCACTCGAACACCTCGACCACATCATGGGCGCCGCGATGAGCGTCAGCCTGTTCACGACCTGGCAGGGTCAGGGCTTCGAGCAGGTCTGGGTCAAGCAGCGTATCGGAGAGGCTGCCGTCGACCTGACGTGGACAGGCGCGGTGCCGGCCGACGGCCCACGTCACCCAGTGCCGGGCACACCTGCGTTCCACTGCACCGAGCAGGGCGGCGTCGTCGGTCCGTGGTTCGAGCGCGTCCCGCACTTCAGGCTCGAGTTCACCCCGAGCAACGGCGAGGAGCTGCAGACCGAATACCTCGTGCCCCGAGTGCACGGCGTCGACGCGTTGCGCGCGGTGGCCTCGATCCGTGAGCAGGTCGCGTCGGTGCTGCTGATCTCCGAGATCCGGAGTGTGGCGCGCGACGACCTGTGGCTGTCACCCGCCTACGCCAGGGACAGCCTGGGACTGCACTTCACCTGGATCGCCGACACCGACCGGGTGCTGCCCGTGGTGCGGGCGCTGGAGCAGGTGCTGGCCCCCTTCGACCCGCGGCCGCACTGGGGCAAGGTGTTCACCCCGTCTCACGTCGGCGCGAGGTATCCCCAGATCGAGGAGTTCGCCGACCTCGTGGGGCGTTACGACCCCCACGGGGTGCTGGGCAACGAATTCGTCGACCGTTGCGTGCTCCCCGGTGAGGACCGCTAGCTGCTCGCCACCGGCGAGCCGCCGCGCGGTGGCTGTCCTGGCTCGGCTCGGTCAGCGCAACGGACGTCGCCGAGGCCCAGCTCGCCGATGCCGCCGCCACAGGTGCCGTCTGCGGCTCAGGGAAGGTAGACCGCCACGAAGTCGCGGCTGGTGTCGTTGAGATACCGATCAGCCGGCCGCTGAAACTTTCCCAGCTTGTGCGGCACGGCGGTGGCTCCTGTGTGCGAGTACCACAGGTAGGACACCCATGCCTGGTTGATGTCGAGCTGCATGGCGGTGACGGCACCTGCTCGGTGCAGCACGTCTGCCAGGTCCGACACGCTCATCGCGTCACCCATGGCGTAGACCAGGTCACCCGTCGCGGTCACACCGATGCCGGAACGCCACACGGCCAGGGCGCCTCCGATCGTTGCACCCCACGTGCTCTCGACGTTCGCGTCGAGGTTGTCGGCGACCTGGCCGTTGGACACGAGGGGCTTGAGGTTCTGGCGCACGAAGGTGACATCCGGGGTCATCGCGACGTCCTTGCCCCAGGTCCCGACGGTCGCGTGACCGTCCTTGTAGATCACGAGGGAAGCGGCCCCGCCCGTGAGGCTGCCGACCGTGTGGCCGTTGTCGAAGTAGCCGCCCTGGGCGTCCTTGAGCTTGAAGCCACCGTTGAACGTCGCTGCCAGCGCCGGCATCTGTGACGGTCCGATGAGGTCGGGCTGCGACATCCCCGTCAACCCGGGGTCCTGGAATCCCGGGTGCAGAACGAACTTCAGCGTGTGGCTCATCCAAGCGACACCGGTCAGGTAGGACGTGTGCACGGAGTCCGGTCGGACATAGGTGAACTGCACGAGGTCGCCCTTGGTCGACTTCACCACGGGGACGTAGACACCCTCACCCGGGAGGGCCGGACTCACCGGAGGGACGATCGCCGGCTGTCGCGCCACGAGAGAGGTGCCGGCCGGTCCTGATGGGGAAGGCTGAGCCGGGCCCTCCTTCGCTGCGGCGGCGAGCTCGGAGCTGTCGGGTGCCCCGCCCGTGACCGGTGGGTTGAGCTTGTACTGGACGTTCTCCGCGAGGGTCACCACGGGACCGAGGTAGTGGTCGCGCGCCCACTCGGCAAGCTTGACAGATGCGGCGTCGTCCCCGGGTGCACGGAGGGCGCCGACGATCGACCAGGTGGTCGTCGCGAGCAGCAGGAGCACGACGGCGAGCACTCCGCGCCGGAGTCGATACGCCCAGCGTGGGCGCGGTGACCGATACGCCTTCGGGCGGCTGCTGGCACGTCGTCGCACGGAGGCTCCTGCTCGAGATCGTCAGCGAAGTGCGCGTTGCACCCGCTGCGCTGACCATGAGAGTCCAGCCCGGCCGCGAGGACAAGCCAGGAGAGCCCCCAGCGCAGGGTTCATAGGTCATTCACAGGGCGCTCACACGAGATGCCGTCCAGAGGGGAGTTGGATGCAGATGATGAGACGCATCCCGTCCCGTGCAGTTCCGGGCGACCTCGTGGCAGGCACGGACTTCACGCCCGGCGACCCAGAACCTCAACGGCCGCTGCCGGTTGCGCTGCTCGTGGCGATGCGGCCGAGGCAGTGGGTCAAGAACCTCCTCGTCTATGCCGTGCCGCTCGCAGCCGGTCAGCTGACCCACCGCGACGTCTTCGTCGACACGACGGTCGCCTTCGTCTGCTTCTGCCTCGTGGCCAGCGCGACCTACCTGCTCAACGACGTCCTCGACATCGAGTCCGACCAGGCCCACCCCCGCAAGCGGTTCCGCCCGATCGCCGCGGGCGAGGTGTCGCCGCGCCTCGCCCTCGTCACCGCGGCGTTCCTGGTGATCCTCGGTGTCACGGGCGCAGCGCTGTCGACCTACCCCGGCTTTCTTGTCACGCTGCTCGTCTACCTCACGTCGACGGTGGCGTACTCGTGGAAGCTCAAGGACGAGCCCGTGATCGAGCTAGCGGTGCTCGCCGCCGGCTTCGTGCTGAGGGCCATCGCGGGCGGCACCGCAACCGGGATCCCGATGTCACCGTGGTTCCTCACCGTTGCGGCATTCGGGTCGCTGTTCATGGCTGCGGGTAAGCGCTATTCCGAGTTCATGCAGCTCGGTGCCGAGCGGGCCACCAGGCCCGCGCTCGCTCGCTACACCGCCTCGTATCTGCGGTTCGTGTGGTCCTTGTCAGCGGGGATCATGCTGACGGCCTACTGCCTCTGGGCCTTCCAGGTCGGTCTGCGCGACCGCGGCACGGTTCCCTTCGCCGCCTGGTCCGTCGTGCCGTTCATCCTTGCCGTGCTCCGAGTCGCTCTCGACATCGACCGCGGTGATGCGGGGGCTCCGGAAGACGTTGCTCTCGGCGACCGGGTGCTCCAGGTGACGGCCGTCGTGTGGGTCGTGATGTTCGCCCTCGGTGCTGCGGGGATCTGACCGCGTTGATCACGCGCAGCGCGGCTGGCTGCCATAGGCCGCCAGAGCGCAGCGCGGCATCACCTTCCTGGACGCGGCGGCGGTGACGAGCAGCCGGACACCGGCGATGACCGCAGCGGGCTGGTCGTGCTCGATGACGTGAGCCGAGTGCCGGACGATCACGAAGGCTCCGTCCGTCGACAGCCGGGATGCGCTGAGCTGGTGGGCTTTCCAGTCGGCGATGTCGCTGGCGCTGCCGCCGTAGACGGGTCCGCCCCAATAGCTGCGGTCCGGATCCTGAGCCGACTCGACCACCAGTGGCAGCGACCCGAGTCGCAGTGGAAGAGCCGCCTTCGACGACGCCCAGGTGTCGACGCGGTCGCCGCCTTCAGCCCAGTAGTGCGAGAGCCGGTCATACGGTGCGACGCCCTCGACGAGCATCAGCCCCACGACCACGGCGCGGTGCCGTGCGACGAACGCGCGGGCGATGAGTCCGCCGTAGGAGTGGCCCACCACGATGAGCGGACCGCGAACCCCGGCCTTGGTCAGGACGGCCCAGAGCTCGGCGGCGTGCAACCCCGCGTTGACCGTGCGGTGCGGGTGGCGAGGTGGGCTCATCCCCAGACCTGCCCGGTCGACGATGCAGGTGCGCGTCGTCCACGCGAATGCCGGCAGCACCTTCGACCACATCGTATGCGTGGCATGCAGGCCGGGGATGACGACGATGGTGACTCGACCGCGGCCACCGCATTCGATCCACTGCGTCACACCACCGGCGGTTATCGTCCGCCGGGTCCACACGATTCTCGTGGCTCCCGGACGGGTCGACGGCACTCCTCCTGACGACGGCGTCGCTGGCGGTGGCACGGCAGACGACTGTCTCGGCGGGGCACCGGCCGATGCGCTGCCCGAACCCGCGACGAGCGCAGTCGCGGCCAGCACCACGACCCCGAAGGATGCGCGGAGACGCGGGCGTCGAGCGTCGCGAGGGGTCGGCATGCAGTCACGGTAGCCCGAGCGACCAGCCGCAGGGTCGTGTCGTCGAGAACCCGGCGGCCCGACGCCGGAGGGAGTTCACTGCCGGTTCTCAGCGTGGTCTCAGGCGCTTCCGAGAGACTCTCCACGTGTCCGAGCCTCGAACGTCCGTGTCGTGGCTCGCCTCATCCACCGCGCTGGTCGCTGCGACCTTGGTTCTCGGCGGCTGCGCGCCCGGACCGAGCTCGACCGCCACTGCAGCGCCCGTGTCGACCGCCCCGCTGGCGTCCACCACGAGTGCCGCGGCCGCTCCTGCGCCTGTCGCGCCGGTCGCGAACGTCGCGCCCGCGACCGGTGCTCCTCGGGTTCCTCCGATGGGACTTGCCTGGCGTGCATCGCCGACGTCGACGTCGGCGCAGGTCGCCACATCGGCAGACGGGCTCACGAGCTATCTGTGGATGGACCCGGCGCACCTGCGATTCCGGTTCGTGCCCGGCTACTCGGTGCCCGAGGGCAGTCCTGCCACGGCAGCCGACCGCACCCCTTCGACGTGGGTGCCACGCCTGGTCGCCGGGTTCGACAGCGGCTACAAGCTCAGCGACCACGTGGGCGGCTACTACTACCAGGGTCGCACCGTCGCTCCGCTGCGTGCGGGTCTCGCGTCGCTCGTGGTGCACAGCGACGGGACCCTCGCCGTCGGTGCCTGGGGACGTGAGATGTCCATGACCGCAGACACGTTGGTCGTGCGGCAGAACCTCCCACCGCTGGTCGACCACGGTGTCGCGCAGGCGACCCCGCGCGACGGGGTTCGCACGTGGGGGATCGCCAACGGCAACCGGCCACGTGCCAACCGTTCAGCGCTGGGCATCCTGCCGGATGGCGCCTACCTGTTCGTGTTCGCGCATCTCGTCACCGCCGCGACGCTCGCCGACCGGCTGGTGGCGCAGGGCGTGGTGTCGGCGATCGACCTCGACATGAACGTGTCGTGGCCGACGGGATTCGTCTACTCGCACCAAGGGAGCCGCGTCGTGGGCCAGCGGATCAACCCGTTCGTCGTGCGGGCTCCCTCGACCTACCTCCAGCGCTTCAAGAAGGACTTCATCGCGGTCGAGGCCGCGTGAGCACGCCTACCCATGACCAGGTCCTGACCGGCTGGGGAAGGACCATGCCCAGCCTCGCGAAGGTGGCCCAGCCGCGGACGGTGCACGAGGTGGCGCAGCTCGTCATCGCTGCCGGACCGCGAGGTGTCCTGGCGCGCGGTGCAGGGCGCACCTATGGCGACGGTGCCCAGAACGGTGGTGGCACCGTGCTCGACCTTGCCGCGTTCGACTCCATCGACCTGTGCGACGACGGAGACGTGATTGCCGGAGCCGGAGTGGTCCTGGGCCACCTCGTCCCTCGGCTGCTGGACCGCGGACGCTTCCTTCCCGTCACTCCCGGGACACGCTGGATCACTGTCGGCGGTGCGGTGGCGGCCGACGTCCACGGCAAGAACCATCACGTCGACTCCTCGTTCGGTGCGCATGTGCGCTGGCTCGACCTGCTCACCGCCGACGGCGAGGTACGTCGCCTCAGCCCCACCGACGCCGACCCGCGCCTCTTCCACGCGACCATGGGCGGCATGGGGCTCACAGGTGTGCTGCTGGCCGCCCGGTTCGCCACGATCGAGGCACCGACCGCGTCGGTACGGGTCACTACGATGCGGGTCGACGACCTCGACCGCCTCATGGCGCTGATGGTCGACAACGACAACGCGCACCGCTACTCCGTCGCTTGGGTGGATGCCATGTCGCGCGGACGGAGACTCGGTCGAGGTGTGCTGACACTGGGCGACCACGCGCGTCCCGACGAGGTGCTGCAGGCTCGACGTGGATCGGGCGTCGCTGGTGGACGGCTGGCAGACGAGCCCCGGCTGACAGCACCACAGGTCCCCGTGAGTCCGCTCAACCGGTTGTCGCTCGCCGCCTTCAACGAGGCGTGGTTCCGGCGCGCACCGCGGTTGCGGGAGGCCGAGATCGTGGGCATCGCACCGTACTTCTATCCGCTGGACGCCGTCGGCGGATGGAACCGGCTCTACGGCCAGGGTGGCTTCCTGCAGTACCAGTTCGCGGTGCCCGACTCGGGATCCGACGTCGTACGACGGACTCTCGAACGGCTGTCGGCGTTGAGAGCACCGTCGTTCCTCTCCGTGCTCAAACGCTTCGGACCCGGCCGGACGCAGTCTCCGCTGTCGTTCCCCCTCGCCGGCTGGACCCTGGCGATCGACCTGCCGGCCCGGACACCAGGACTCGGTGCGGTCCTCGACCAGCTCGACGAGGAGGTGCTCGTCGCGGGTGGCCGGCTCTACCTCGCGAAGGACTCACGTGCTGTGCCGGCCACAATCACGGCCGGCTACCCACGGCTCGGTGAGTTCCGGGCTGTCAAGAACGACGTGGACCCGCGTGGGGTCTTCGTCTCCGACCTCTCGAGGAGACTGGCCCTGTGAGCGACGCACTCGACCGACCCGCAACGATTCTCGTGCTGGGTGGAACGAGCGACATCGCCCTCGCCACCGTGCGGGCGATGCGGTCACCCGCCCTCAGCCGCCTCGTGCTCGCCGCCCGCCCGTCTCCCGCGCGCGACGAGACGGTCACGCTGCTCGAGTCGGAGGGCTTCTCCGGCGTCGAGGCACTCGACTTCGATGCGGCCGACACGTCGTCGCACGAGGAGCTGCTCGATGCCGCGTTCGACTCCACCGACCTCGATGTGGTGATCGTCGCCTTCGGTGTTCTCGGCGACCAGCAGGACTTCGAGGACAACCCCGACCATGCGGTCGAGGCGGCTCAGGTCAACTACGTCGGAGGAGTGTCGGTCTGCCTGCGCGTCGCCCAGCGCATGCGGGCTCAGGGTCACGGGTCGATCGTGGTGCTGTCGAGTGTCGCGGGGGAGCGTGCGCGACGCAGCAACTTCGTCTACGGCTCGACCAAGGCCGGCCTCGATGCGCTCGCGAGCGGGCTGGCGGACGCGTCGCAGGGCACCGGAGTTCACGTGCTCGTCGTCCGACCCGGCTTCGTCCACACCTCGATGACGGCGCATCTGGAGGCGGCTCCGTTGTCCGCGACTCCCGAGCAGGTCGCCGACGCGGTCGTCTCGGGTCTGCGCCGCGGCTCCACCGTGGTGTACGTGCCCGCAGCTCTGCGCGTCGTGATGTCGGGGCTGCGACACCTGCCGCGCGCGGTGTTTCGCCGGCTGCCGATCTGAGCGAGCCACGTTCCCGGAGCGGGTCGGGCGTTGTGCACTGCGAAGGAGTTGCAACGACGTTCACCGGTGCACAGTGGTCTCACGCTGAGGGCCGTGGTGGTGCCTCCTGTCGCACGTTGGTAGCCTCTCCGGCATGCGCCCCCGGATCCACCTGGTGTCCCGCCGCTTCGTCGACCTGCGACGAGTGGCCAGCCAGATGTGTCGCGACACCGGTATGCGCATGCCCGGCTGTCCCTGACCGACACCCGCGAGCGTCCAGGCCGGAGAGATCGTATCTCCGGCCTTCGTCGTTCCTGGACCTGTCCTCGGGTCGACGACGACCTGTCGACCTCCTCCCACCCTCACCGCCGCCCGACACGCAGGCACCACGACTGGAGACATGACATGAGCGCCACCTGGAGCTTTGAGACCAAGCAGATCCACGCGGGGCAGACGCCCGACAGCCAGACGAACGCGCGGGCACTGCCGATCTACCAGACCACGTCCTACACCTTCAACTCCACCGAGCACGCCGCGAACCTGTTCGGGCTCAAAGAGTTCGGCAATATCTACACACGCATCATGAACCCGACGCAGGCAGCGGTCGAGGACCGCGTCGCCGCGCTCGAGGGCGGCGTCGCTGCCCTGCTCGTCGCGAGCGGCCAGGCGGCGGAGACGATCGCGCTGCTCAACATCGCCGAGGCGGGCGACCACATCGTGTCGAGCCCCTCGCTCTGCGGCGGCACCTACAACCTGTTCCACTACACGTTCCCGAAGCTGGGTGTCGAGGTGTCGTTCGTCGATGACCCCGACGACCTCGACCAGTGGCGTGCGGCCGTGCGCCCTTCCACGAAGGCGTTCTTCGGCGAGACGATCTCCAACCCCAAGAACGACATCCTCGACATCGAGGGTGTCGCCCGGGTGGCGCACGAGGCCGGCGTGCCGCTCATCGTCGACAACACGGTGGCGACGCCCTACCTCATCCGCCCGATCGAGTTCGGTGCCGACATCGTCGTGCACTCGGCGACGAAGTACCTCGGCGGTCACGGCACCGCGGTCGCAGGCGTCATCGTCGACAGCGGCAACTTCGACTTCGCGAAGGACCCCGAGCGGTTCCCCAACTACAACCAGCCCGACCCGAGCTATCACGGGCTCGTCTACGCGCGAGACCTCGGTGTGGGCTCGGCGCTGGGCGCCAACCTCGCCTTCATCCTCAAGGCCCGCGTGCAGCTGCTGCGCGACCTCGGCTCGGCCGTCTCACCGTTCAACGCGTTCCTCATCGCCCAGGGGATCGAGACGCTGTCGCTGCGCATCGAGCGCCATGTCGAGAACGCGCAGAAGGTCGCCGAGTTCCTCGAGGCGCGTGACGAGGTCGAGTCGGTCAACTATGCGGGGCTCCCGTCCTCACCGTGGTTCGAGCGCGGCAAGAAGTACGCGCCCAAAGGCACCGGCGCCGTGCTCTCGTTCGAGATCAAGGGCGGCATCGAGGCTGGCACGACATTCGTGGAGGCCCTCGAGCTGCACAGCCACGTGGCCAACATCGGTGACGTGCGCTCGCTCGTGATCCACCCGGCATCGACGACCCACTCGCAGCTCTCGCCGGACGAGCAGCTGTCGGCCGGGGTGACGCCGGGCCTCGTGCGTCTTGCGGTCGGCATCGAAGGTATCGAGGACATCCTTGCCGACCTCGACGCCGGCTTCCGCGCTGCCAAGGGCGTCTTAACACTGATGCCTCCACGTCGTGCACTCCCTCCCCCCAGCGGTTCCTGGCGGGCGGGAGACCCGGTCGGCTCCCGACGGTTCGT
>JANMBJ010000021.1:0-2151 GCA_031360335.1 Candidatus Nanopelagicales bacterium | reverse complement strand
ACGGAGCTGTAGCCGTCCTGCTCGGGGGTCTTGATCTGCGTGACGACACAGGGCCCGGCCTTGACCACGGTCACGGGGACGACTCGGTTGTTCTCGTCCCAGACCTGGGTCATGCCGAGCTTCTCGCCCAGCAACCCTTTCATCTGCTTACCCATGACTGCTGCGTACCTCGATGTCTGTTGGCGCTCTGCGGTTTCGTGGCGCTCTTAGAGCTTGATCTCGATGTCGACCCCGGCCGGAAGGTCGAGTCGCATGAGCGAGTCGACGGTCTTCGGCGTGGGGTCGAGGATGTCGATGAGACGCTTGTGGGTGCGCATCTCAAAGTGCTCGCGGCTGTCCTTGTACTTGTGCGGCGAGCGGATGACGCAGTAGACGTTCTTCTCCGTCGGCAGCGGCACCGGGCCCGCAACCTTCGCACCAGTACGCGTCACCGTCTCGACGATCTTGCGCGCCGAGCTGTCGATGACCTCGTGGTCGTAGGCCTTGAGCCGGATGCGGATCTTCTGTCCCGCCATGATGGCTTCGGTTCCTTATCGTTCGTGTGCCGCTGGGAGGAGCAGCCCCGGTCAGGGGCGTGCCCCGGTGGGAACGCGGTCGGGCCTTGTCGCGCTAGCGGTCAGGCCCGACCGCGGTCACCAGGTGTCTTGGCAGTGCTGGTGGTGCAGGTACTACTTGATGATCTTGACGACGCGACCGGCACCGACGGTGCGGCCACCCTCGCGGATCGCGAAGCGGAGGCCTTCCTCCATCGCGATCGGCTGGATCAGGTCGACCTTCATCTCGGTGTTGTCACCAGGCATGACCATCTCGGTGCCCTCGGGCAGCGTGACGACGCCGGTGACGTCAGTCGTCCGGAAGTAGAACTGCGGACGGTAGTTGTTGAAGAACGGCGTGTGGCGTCCACCCTCGTCCTTGCTGAGGATGTAGACGTTGGCGTCGAACTCCGTGTGAGGAGTGACCGAGCCCGGCTTGCACAGGACCTGTCCACGCTCGACGTCGTCACGCTTGGTGCCGCGAAGAAGGAGGCCCACGTTCTCGCCGGCCTGGCCCTCGTCGAGCAGCTTGCGGAACATCTCCACACCGGTGACGGTGGTCTTCGAGGTGGTCGGGCGGATGCCGACGATCTCGATCTCCTCGTTCACCTTGATGATGCCGCGCTCGATGCGACCGGTGACGACAGTGCCACGACCAGTGATCGTGAAGACGTCCTCGACGGGCATGAGGAACGGCTTCTCGGTCTCACGCTCGGGGGTCGGGATGCTCTCGTCGACAGCCTTCATGAGCTCCATGATCGACTCGCCCCACTTCGCGTCGCCGTTGAGCGCCGGGAAAGCCGCCACGCGCACGACGGGGATGTTGTCGCCGTCGTACTCATAGGCAGAGAGCAGCTCGCGGACCTCGAGCTCGACGAGCTCCAGGATCTCCTCGTCATCGACCATGTCGCACTTGTTGAGCGCGACGACCAGCGACGGGACACCCACCTGACGGGCCAGGAGCACGTGCTCCTTGGTCTGCGGCATGGGGCCGTCGGTGGCGGCGACCACGAGGATCGCGCCGTCCATCTGGGCCGCGCCGGTGATCATGTTCTTGATGTAGTCAGCGTGACCAGGGCAGTCGACGTGGGCGTAGTGGCGCGCCTCGGTCTGGTACTCGACGTGCGCGATGGAGATGGTGATGCCGCGCTGGCGCTCTTCGGGCGCCTTGTCGATCTGGTCGAACGGCGTGAACGGGTTCACGTCCGGGTAGGCATCGTGCAGCACCTTGGTGATCGCCGCTGTCAGCGTCGTCTTGCCATGGTCGATGTGACCGATGGTGCCGATGTTGACGTGCGGCTTGGTCCGCTCGAACTTCGCCTTCGCCACGGTGTCCTCCTGTGGACATTGCGGATGGTTACGCCGTACGACGTAGGTCCTGATGGATCGGGGTCGGGTGGTGCTGGGTGGTGCTGTGGTGCGGTGTGGCTCGGGCTCTCTCACGCTCTAGCGATCGATCACCCCGGTGCGCGGGCGAGCGACTTACTCGCCTCGCGCCTTTGCGATGATCTCGGTCGCCACGTTGCCGGGAACCTGTGCGTAGGAGTCGAACTGCATGGAGTAGCTCGCCCGTCCCTGGGTCTTGCTCCGGAGATCTCCGACGTAGCCGAACATCTCC
>JANMBJ010000381.1:0-17105 GCA_031360335.1 Candidatus Nanopelagicales bacterium | reverse complement strand
ACCACCGCGGGTGAGCTGCAGGGCTCGACCGTCTTCGGTGATCCGGTCGAACGCGGGCTTCACCCACTCCACGGGGCCGTAGATGGTGAGGCTGGCCATCGCGTCGTCCTCGGCCCGGAACCACACCCCGCGGCTCTTCCGCGCCTTGACCCGGCGACGGGCAGCGTCGGGGTCGAGCTTGGTGATCGCCCGGGCGACCTGGCGGGCGAACTCCCCCGGTGGGAGCCGCTTCGCCTTCGGCAGCACCAGGGCCTCGATCCGGGTCAGGAGTGTCGGGTCGACCACGACCCGGCACTTCTCCACCAGGATCGCGACATGGGACGCACTGACCTCACCGGCGAGGAGCGCTGTCTGGAAACCGGTGAACAGCTGCCGCAACGCCCGGGCCCGCTCGATCTCCAACGCCGCCGACGTCGTCGAGGTCCGCCGGACACACGCGAGCTCCTCCTCGACATGAGGATTCTCCAGATACACCAGCTTCGGGACGACACCCGCGAGCTCGACGACCGCGGCCCGGCGCTTCCCCGCGAGCATCGCTGAGACCGCATCGACGCGCGCGATGTAGGCCAGCACCGCGAGCGGAGTCGTGAGGCCCACCGGATCGATCGACTCGAGAACATGAAGGTCCGCGGTCGACACCTGCACGGGGAGACCCAGAACAACCTCGTCATCGCTCTGGAACTGGGCTTCGAAGATCCCCAACGACGCCGACACCACCTGCTCCTCGAACGCAGCGATCGCGTCCGCACGCAGCTGCACAGCACCCTCCGCGTCCATCACCGTGGTGTCATCGAACGGTGAGGGACCCCCCACGCCATCGAGGCAACCCTCGAAGCCGAGGACCTCGCACCGGCACCCGCACCCATCCCCGTGACCATCCGAGCGCACGTCAGACCACGACTCAGACACCGCCGACGCGTCGTCGCGAGACGCTGCGGGGTCGTCGTGGGACGGGTCAGTCATGGCACCTCATCGAGTGACCTCAGATTAGTACATCAGTTCTAACATGTCACAGCGATATTCGGCTAAGTGGCTGGCACACAGAGGGTTACGGCGTTGTCACTCACCGTCCGACCACCATCATGGCAGGGGGGTCTGACAGTGCTGCCAGTCGACGCCGGCTCAGCGCTGGGGACGCCCTGGGGAAAGCCGATCACGAGCTGCTCATCGTCTCGCCATGACAACACCGGTCGTCCAACGCGGAAGGTTCTCCACGCAACCGACGACGGGGCGATCAGGCCTTCGCTGGTGCGATCGAGCGGTGACGCAGATGGGCGACCACGGCTCCAGCAACGGCGCACCACGCGGTGGCGAACAGCCAGCCGCCGACGACGTCGCTCGGCCAGTGCACACCGAGCCACACCCGGGACCATCCGACTGCGAGCGACCAGAGCACGGCTGCGGTCCAGATGAGCCGACGCGACCCGCGGCCGAGGAAGCGTGCCGACAGCGCCCAGGCGCAGCAGAGCGCGAAGATCGTCGCGGCCGTGGTGTGTCCGGACGGGAATGACGGCCCGCCTGCGGCTCCGGCCCAGTCAGCGACCGCAGGACGCTCTCGACCCGTGGCGCCGTTGAGCAGGAGACCGGCGTAGACCCCGACGGCACCCACTCCGGCCAGGAGCGCACCCGCGGCCAGGCGCGCACGCCACGACCGCCGACCGGGAAGCGCGACCGCGCCCACGACCGCCAGCGCGGGCAGCGTCAGCGCCGTGATCCCGCCGGTGGTGACGATGGTCGCCAGGGTGATGTCTCCCGGTCCTCGATGAGCGAGCACCCAGTCATGGACCGCCTGGTCCCAGCCAGACAGCAGTCCTCCGCGCGCCCCGACGGCGATCGTCACGATTCCGACTGCAGCCGCAGCCGTCAGTCCGACGGCGAGCTGCGAGCGGATGTGGGGCGACCGCGGGTCGACGACCTCCTCGAGATCCACGACAGGTCCGGCGTCATGCGGCTCGTCGTTCGGCATGCCGGGAGAGGTGGCGTGCGACGTCACGGGCGCGACACCTCATTCGGTCTCAGCTCCGCATCGGGCGCCGGACCGGTCGACCTGGGCGCACTCGAGCGTGGGAGAAGAGTCGACACGACAGCGAGCAGCCAGAGGCCGCCGCCGATCGCGCCGAAGACGACATCGGTCGGGTGGTGCATGCCGCGATAGATGCGCGAGAGCCCGACGGCGAAGGGTATGGCGCAGCACACCACGACGATCACACCCGCGAGCGCGCGGTTGTCCATCCGCCGCCACACGATGAAGGCCAGGCAACCGTAGATCGCAACAGCGGCAGCGGTGTGGCCCGAGGGAAAGCTCGACGTCGGTGGAGCAGCGTCGAGCTTGGGGACGTCGGGGCGATCTCGGTGCACGACGAAAGTCACGACGAGGAAGATGAGCAGCTCACCGATGATGGCGACCGCGAGCACGAGCGACTCTCGCCACCTGCCGAGCCACCAGCGCAGCACGAGCATCAGGACCACGAGCAGGACAACGCACGTGATCGTGTCGGCCAGCCGGCTGCCGACCGAGCTCACCGCGTCCAGCGACGGCGTACGCAGGTCGACAGCCGCCTGGTTGACGCCGTCCTCCCACCGCGTCAGCGCTGACGGCGTCAGCAGGTCGACAATGACAAAACCGATGAGGCACAGCACGATCGCGAGGCCGACAGCTGAGCCGACGAGCCGCAGCACCGGGTGATCGGGGAGGACACCCTTCTCCGTTCGACGCTGCACGCTGCTGGAGCGGGTGCTCATCGCGACGCTCCGTCGGTCACCCGACGCCAACGCGCCTCAGCCAGCGCGTAGACGCCGAAGACGATCAGCCCGAGGCCGAGAGCACCGACCAGCGCCGGGCCATAAGGTTTGTCGAGCAACGACTTCAGAGCGGTGTCTATGCCGCCGGCCTTCCGTGCGTCCGACGTGAGTGCTGCCTGGATGACGAGGAAGCCCGTGATGGCGAGCACGATGCCCCGTGCAATCGTGCCGACGCGTCCCAGAAGCACCACCCATCGTCGGGTTCCCGACGGGAGATAGCCGAAGTAGCGCATGAACTTCTTGCTCCAGCCCTCCACGACCATGCTCAGTCCGACCGCGACAATCACCAGACCCGCGAGCCCCACGAGCCAACGACCGCCGGTGTGACTCATCACGTCGGCCGCGATCCCCTTCTGCTGGCCGGCTTGTGACTGCCTGGCACCCGAGAGCACCGAGGCGGCCGTCACGGCCAGGACGAGGTAGACGGTGCCGCGTGCCGCGGATTTCAGGCGCGCTCCCGTTCCGTCAGCCTCCCCCGACGGACCCGTCACCGCCTCCATGAGGCGCCACACCGCGTAGGCCGCGAAGCCGGCCGCGAGGAGCACCACCAGCACGGTGCCGAACGGTGCTGCGATCACTTCGGTGAGGACGCCGCGTTGGTCGACGTGCTGCCCGCTGCCGCTCGCGACGAGGACGGCGAGCCAGCCCATCACGAGATAGACGATGCCGCGCGCGGTGAGCCCGACCCGGGCAAGCCACCCCATCGGGCGGCTGTTGGCAGCAGTGTCTGCAGCGTCCGACACCGCGGAGGTCGCGCTGCTCATGACTCGCTCGCAGCAGAAGCAGCGACCGGATCGCCCGTCACGTCGCCGTCTGCCGACGGCACGCAGATCCGGATCGACCCGGGCCGCACGGTGATGTTGAGCTTGTCGGTGTCCGGCCGGTCGCCCCCGTCGACCTCGCACGCCACAGGTCGGTCGAAGCGGACCCGGATCTTCGCGCCGCGCGACGTCGTGACGAACGGTGAGTTGGCAGCACGACCGAGCACGACCCGACTCACGGTCCTCGCCCACTGCATGCGGCTCTTGGCCGTGACGACACCGACCTCGAGAAGTCCGTCATCCGGGCGGGATCCCTCGAAGAGCTCGAGGCCGCCGAACACGGATCCCACGTTGCCGACGAGCACGCAGGTCACGGTGCCGGAGTAAACTTTGCGACCGTCGACCTTGATCCTGGCCTTGACCGGACTGGCGCTCAGGTTTCGTGCACCGGTCCAGAGGTAGGCCGCGCGACCGATGCGGTCCTTCATACCTGCGTCGGCGTCACGGATCATCAGGGCGTCGAGCCCGGCACCGGCCATGACGGCGAAGTGCTCACCGTTCAGAGTGCCGGTGTCGAGGCTGCGCCGGTCACCGTGCAAGCCGATCTGCACGGCCGCCGGAAGGTCTTTCGGGATGTCGAGGTTGGTCGCGAGCAGGTTGGCTGTGCCAGCCGGCAGGATCGCGATGTCGACGTCGGATCCCGCGAACGCGTCGATGCAGCGCTGCACGGTGCCGTCACCACCCCACACGAAGACGAGACCAGCGCCCTTCTCGAGCGCCTCCTTCGCGCAGTCCGGCGCCTGCTTGCTCTTTGCCACCTCGAACCACAACGGGTCGGTGATGCCGGCAGCGTCCAACAGGTCGCGCAGCTCCCCGATGCCGCCGCCGAACGTCTTGCCCGAGTGCACGATCACGGCCACGGTGCTCATGACGAGCCCTTCGTCTCCAGGGTCCGGCCATCGGACCGGGGAGTGGACTACCCCCGACTCCGTGGTCTCAACCCTCCTGGGTGGAGGGCTCGACGTCGGGGTCCGGCGTGACTTCTTCCTCAGTGGAGGCGACGGTCTCGAGGTGGGCGAACTCCCCGTCCATCCGGCGCACGCCGTCATGACCCATGCCCTCGACGACATGCTCACCGACACCGTCCACGGTGCCGGGGTTGGCGCCGGGCGTCGTCGGCACGATCTGCTCGTCGTCGCTCGGCCGTTCGACCGTCTCGTCGTTGCTCATCGCGGTTCCCTTCGCTCAAGTGGTCGGACGCAGAGATCTCTCCTACCCCGAGCGAGGTCCGTCAATCGCAGTCAGGCGCCCAGATCCAGGGTCGGGGCGGCGTAGCTGGTCAGATCGACACCAGTGGCCACGATGTACGTCGTCGGCTCGTCGTGCAGCTCACGATCGGTGAGCGGCGCCAGCGCGAGATCCACGAGCCCCTCGCGACCGTCTCCGAGGAAATAGCCGGTGGTGACGCGCAGGCTCTGGCCCGAGGTGAGCACCTGCTCCACCCAGCCGTGGACGCGTTCGGAGAGCACCGGGTCCGGTGACCACCAAGCACACTCCCAGAAGCGGGCGCCCATGATCTTCTGCCGGTCGTGCCCGAGCCCCTCGATGCTGGTGTGGTTGGCGTCGAGCACCCGGCCGTGCTCGTCGAGCATCCCCGAGAACAGCAGCGGCGTCTCGTAGAGAGCCTGGAACCACAGCACCGCCAGGTCTCCGCTGATCGGGCGGCCGACCTCGAACATGCCGTGACCGGGTCCGGGCGACCAGCGCTCGACTCCGCGGTACCTGTGCATGCACCCTCCCTGTCAGGATTGCTCGTGCAGGGGACAGCCCACCCAGGCAAACTCTGCCACGAGGGTGCCTGCGCGCGACCCTGTTCCGATTATCGAACTGAGAGCCGGCTGATCTGAGCACCCGCCCCGAGGGTGAAATGTCAGCGTCTCCCGCCGCACGAGCGACCACAGGCGACCCACGAGACGACCGGAAGGGAGGAGCCGAGTGACCACCGAGGCCACCACCCCGACCGGTGCCGCTGACCCGCGGTCCGAGTCGCACGGGAGCACCGTGCCGTCGTCAGAATCCGGTGCTCTGACCGCCGGGTTGCTCCGCCTGACGTCGCGCCTCGCCTCGGCGAGCGACCCCTCGGAGATGCTCGACGTCATGACCGAGGAGTGCACCTCGCTGCTCGGAGTCGACATGGTCAACATCTCTCTGCTCGACTCGGATGGCGCCACACTGCGGCTGGTCGCGTCGCGCAACACGTCGGTCGAGGTGGTGGAGGAGTTTGCGACGTATCCCGTGGACGCACCACTGCCGACCCGCGACGCCCTGACCGGCGACGGTTCGACCGTGGTCCTCCGGTCGCTCGCCGAGCGCGACGCGCGCTATCCCGCCCTGCACGGAATCGAGACAGTGCACAACGCCTTCGTCATCACTCCGATGATGACTGCCCGGATGCGCATCGGCGCGCTGGGCTTCGGCTGGCACTCCTCGGACGAGCTCACCGACGACGTGATCGCCGCGTGCGAGACGACCGCGCTGCTCTGCGCCGCAGCGCTGGAGCGATCGCTGGCCGCTCGCGCGGAGAGCCGAGCTCGTCGGCGCGCCGAACGCGCGGTGCTCCGCTTGCAGATGCTGCAGTCGCTCACGACCGAGCTCGCGCACGCGACAGACCTCCACGAGGCCGGCACGATCATCGTCGACCGCGCCTGCCACTCGCTCGGCGCGCAGGCGGCCACCATCCACCTGCTCGACGACGACCGGGTCTGGGCGACACAGATCGCCACCTCCGGCATGGAATCACCGCAGATCCGCTATCGCACCAGGTGGCCGCTCACCGACTCCGACATCGCCGAGGAGCTGCTGCGCACGGGTGAGCCCGTGGTCGTCCGATCGAGGCGTGAGCGCGACGAGCGGTTCCCGTCGTTCGTCCGTCGCGGCATCACCCAGCAGGCTTGGGTCGCGATCCTGCTCACCGTGGCAGGCCGGCCCGTCGGCATTGCGGCATTCGGATGGGACGAGCCGCGCGACCCTGACGAGGACGACCTCGCGCTGCTCGCGGCGCTCGGGAGCCACGCGGCCGCGGCGATGGAGCGCGCTCGTCTGATCGAGAACGAGCAGGAGCAGCGGCAGAGCGCGTTGCGCGGCAGCCGGCGCCTCGTTCTCCTGTCGGAGGTCGGCCGGGTGCTCGACAACGCGCACGACCGCGACGAGGCGTTCGCGCTGGTGCGATTCGCCGTGCTCGACGACCACTCGGACTGGTGCCGCTTCGTGGGAGCCTGCGCGGCCAACGACTCCGACGCGCAGTCTCCACTCGACGACTCTGCAGCCGTCGAGGCTGCCGAGATCGCCTCCAGCACAGGCACTATCGTCGGCTTCACGGTGCTTCGCGACGGCGCGCCGTTCGCCGACGGCCTCGCGCTCCCCGTGCGCTCCGCGCTCGAACCGACCACTCTCCTCCTGGCGCGTGCTGCGTCGAAGCCGTTCAACGACTCCGATCGCGGCACGTTCGACGAAGCCGTCCGACGACTGAGCAACCGGCTCGACATCCTGCGGCTCCTCGACGAACAGACACGGATCGCCGTCCGCCTGCAGGAGTCGCTCATGCCGGCGCCCTTCCCCGCGGTCCCGTGGCTCGAGCTCGGCTCGGCTTACGCTCCCGCCGAGCTGTCGACCGATGTGTGTGGCGACTTCTTCGACGTCTTCGAGGCCGATGACGGCGACGTCGTCCTCGTCATCGGCGATGTCGTCGGCCGCGGCATCGAGGCCGCGGGACTCACCGGCATGGCACGGCACACACTGCGTGCGCTGGCCGGCGACCTCGACCCTGACCACGCGCTGCGCCGGCTCAACAGCGCCCTGCTGGCAGACTCGTCGACCGATGACGAGCAGTCGCTCCTGACCGCGGCATGCCTCCGGCTGCGCCGCACCCCGACGGGCGCGACCCTGGTGATGGGTCTCGGCGGTCACTGCCAGCCGGTGATCGTGCACGACGGCGAAGCACTCATGGTCGGCCGCCCCGGCACCTTGCTCGGAGCGTTCCACGAGGTGTCACACCCGCTGACCACCGTGCACCTCGTGCCCGGCGACCTGATCGTGCTCTACACCGACGGTGTCATCGAGGCCAAGGGCGACAACGACCAGGGCCGCGACGACCTCCAGTTCGGCGACGAACGACTGCTCGAGGTCGTCGGTCGGCAGGCCGACACCGAACCGCAGCAGGTCGCCGACACCGTGCTCGACACCGTTCGCGCCTACCGGCAGTCTGCGCCCGACGACATGGCCGTGCTCGTCGCCCGTGTCTCCTGACGACGCACCAGGCACGTCGCACCGAGGACCCGACCACGTCAGCGCGACGTCGCCTCTGCGGGTATCGCGGCGGTCAGCACGTCTCCCCCGCCACCGAGCGCCGTGACCCCGACCTGTGCCGCGATATCGAGGGTCATCGACGCGCCGAGGTCGAGCCGGACGGTCCCGTCCGACCGCGGGCGGAAGGTGCCAGCAGGCACCCGTTTCCCCGTGCCGTCGGCCAGCCACGCGCCGTAAGCCGTCCCAGGGACGAGCCCGTGCACGTCGAGGGTGATCGCGGTCCCCCAGTCCTGGGACGAGACGATGGCGTGTCCGCTCGCCGACGTCGATCCAGACAGGGCGAGGCTCTCCCGGGGCGGTGTCGTCGTACGCATGACCACAGCGAGGAGCAGGCCGAGGACGATCGCCGCCAGGGCCGCAGTCGACGAGACCGTGACCCATCGCCGACGGCGCGCGGCGGACTCCTCGTCGTGCACGGAGGCGAGCACCCGGGACAGCAGAAGGTCCGGCGCCGGCCTCGGCTCCGCCTCGGCGTCTAGCTCGACGCCGCCTGTCCCACCGGCGAGCGCAGAGACGACGGGCCGGAGCCGTTCGACGTCGGCCGAGCATGACGGACATCGCGCGACGGCACCGTCGAGCGCCTCGGACTCCTCCCAGGAGAGCTGACCGAGCAGGAACGGGCCGAGGTCCTCGACGCGCACCGAACACTCGTGTCTCATCCCTCCCACCCCATCTCGTCCAGGGCCAACCGCAGCGCCCGGAGGCCGTAGAACGCACGGGTGCGGGCTGTGCCCTCCGGAATCCCCAGGTCCGCGGCGACATCGGCGTACGACCGCCCGCGGTAGTAGGTCTCGACGATGACCGTGCGGTGGTCCGGGCTGATCCGGCGCAGCGCCTCCTCGACCAGCCACGCGTCGAGCGAGCGCTCCAGCGGATCATCGACGTCGACGCACAGGTGATCACCGTCATCGCGCGGCTCGGGACGGCGGCCGCGAGCACGGGTCTCGTCGATCACGACGTTGTGCAGGATCGCGAACAACCACGGGCGCAGCGGGCGCGAGGCGTCATAGCGGTCAGCGGCTCGCCAGGCTCGGACGAACGTCTCCTGCAGTGCCTCCTCGGCAGCGCCCGGGTCGCCGAGCGACTTGCGCGCATAGCCGTACAGCTCGCCTGCGTAGTCGTCCCACGCCCGGCGCAGGCCGGACTCGCACGCCAGGTCGATATCGTCCGACCGCGTGCTGCCGTTGCGTCTCATCGCCAGGGCGCCGCCCTCCTCAACGCGACTACGTCTGTGGACTCCGATGCGTTCATCGTCGACGTCGGGAGCTTGCCGTGCCGTGCCGTGAACGTCGCGATCCCTCCGGACGTACTCGGGGTGGACGCACGCATCCCTGCGCGAGAGGACGTCCTCACACACCGGAGGTACGCATGGCGACTCTACATTCACGGATCGTCCTGGTCGTCGGAGCTGCAGCCTGCATCGCAGTAGCCTCGGCGCCCGTCGCCGCCTCGGCGCACGACGGCGGACATCACGACGACACCCTGATCAGGGCCAGCTTCCAACCCAGCCTGCCGACCGACGCAGCGATCTTCGGCGTCAAGGCCGGCGGGGCGCCGTGGGTCCTGGGTCGCGGCGAGGTCCGGGTGCGCGAGGACGGTCGCACCGACGTACGCCTGCGAGGACTGCAGATCCCGCGAGCCGACGGCAGCCGTGACAACCCGGTCGCGGCCATCACCGCCAGCCTCTACTGCGGGGGCGCCCTCGCGGCTCGTACGACGGCACAACCGATGAGCGTGCCGGGCGGCGACGCTCGGTTCCGCGTGTGGCTCACCGTGCCCGAGTCGTGCGCCATGGCGACAGTGCTCATCAACCCCGCGGCGAACCCTGCCGTCTACATCGCGAGCGCGATGGCGACGCAGGACTGAGCGCCCGGCAGACGGCGGCGTACCGAACCCCCCACCCCCTCGCGTCGGTGCGCCGCTGCTCGGCCGCTGCACCCGCCTGCGCGCTGTCGTCAGTAGGAACGGACGGCGCCGGTGTTGTCCGCGAGCTGTTCGACGATCACCGACTCCACACCCTGCTGGGCGAGGATCTGGGGGAGAAGTCGGTCCGCCGTGCCTGAGCCCACGAGGCGACTCGGGTGCGCATGCCGCGAACCGTCCGCGTCAGTGACTCCGGCGCCAGCGTCGGTTTCCGCTGGGCGGAAGCGTGGTCAGACTGCCATCCGCCGGGTGATGGACGCCGAGATCACGTGGAACGCCGGCCCGAACACAAGGTGATGTCACGCGTCTGTTTCGTGTCCATGTCGTTGCCGGTCCAGCAGCGGGACAGCCGTACGCAGCCCCCTAGGGTGTGTCGATCAGACCCAGGAGGAACCGCCATGACGCGTCCGATCCCCACTGCGTTCGGCCTCGTCGCCGCAGCGACTCTGCTCGCGGCCTGCACCGGCGCACCAGCGCCCACGGCGTCGGGCTCGGCCTCCGCATCGGTCCCGACGTCGGACTTCACGGTCCTGACCACAGCCCCGACCGGTGACGCGGGCGCGCTGACCTGGGCGCTCTACCGCGAGACGCAGACGCTCGACCCGATCCAGGCGTTCGACTACCCCGAGAACACGGTCGACTCTCTCCTGTGCGACGCGCTGCTGCGCCAGGCGCCCGACATGACGATCGGCCCGGGCCTCGCGACGCTCACCCAGGTCAGCCCGACCACTCTGGACTTCACGATCCAGAAGGGTGCAGCGTTCTGGGACGGGAAGCCGGTCACCAGCGACGACGTCGTCTACAGCCTCAAGCGCGCTGCCGACCCGGAGGGGATCGGCTTCTACGCCACTGTCTTCAACCGGGTGAAAGACATCACGGCGGTCAGCACGACGACGGTCGAGCTCACCTTGAGCGAGCCCGACCAGTGGCTCGTCGGCGAGCTCTCCGCAACTCCGGGCATGGTCGTCGAGAAGGCATTCGCGGAGAAGGCCGGCAAGAACTTCGGCACCGTGCAGGGGCTCACAATGTGCTCCGGGCCGTTCAAGCTCGACTCCTGGAAGACTGGTCAGGGCATCAGCATCGTGCCCAATCCGACCTACTGGGACAGCACGCTGCCCAAGCCCAAGTTCACGAAGATGACGCTCATCGGCGTCACGGACGACGCGGCACTGACCGCAGGGCTGCAGACCGGTGCGATCTCGGGAACCTATCTCGCGAACCCGCTCGCGACCCTCGGCACGCTGCGTACCAACCCGGACGTTCAGGTCTTCCAGGGTGCGCCGTTCGCCACCGACGCCATGGTCGTGAGCGCGACGAAGGGACCGCTCGCCGACGCGCGCGTGCGCCAGGCGATCTCCTACGCCTTGGACCGCAAGGGCATCATCAACACGCTTTGGCACGGTGCCGCGATCCTTCCGCACGCGCTCGAGGCGCAGGGCACATGGGGATCGGCGCCGGAGGTGTTCAAAGCCGGCTACGACGCCCTCCCCGCGCTCGAGCCTGACCTCGTCAAGGCCAAGGAGCTCATGACGCAGGCGGGTGTCGCCGGCCAGACCATCAAGATCGGCACATCGTCAGGGACAGCCGCCATCAACGCGGAGTCGCTCGCCTACAAGGCGGCGGCCGAACAGCTCGGCCTCAAGGTCACCCTCACCGACGTGAGTCCCTCGAACTACATCAACTTCTTCATCGACCCGGCCGCGTCGGCGTCCGTCGACGCCTTCCCGACCACCAACTACGGCGACTACGCCGACCCGTCCGCGCTCTACAAGACGTTGGCGCTCAGGGGCGGATCGCAGGACTTCAGCGGGTGGACCGATCCCGCCGTGACGAAGGCGCTCGAAGCAGCGCGTTCGGAGTCCGACCCGGCCAAGCGGGCGCAGGATGTCGTCGACGCGCAGAAGATCATCACCGAGCAGATGGTGTGGATCCCGACCGCGTCGCCCAACGCCGTGCTCGTGATGCACAAGGGCCTCACCGGACCGCCGGCGACCTTCAGCTACATGTTCGGTCCCTGGGCCGTCTACCTCGGCGCCAGCTGACCGTACCCAGTGGCACGACGTGCTTCTCGGTGGACGATGCACGGAGGGCGCGCTGATGTCGATGGTGCCTACCCGCCGAGGATCTGCCGTGCGTGCTCACCGAACTGCCGCATCGGGCCGCACGGACCGACCTCGAGAAGGTCACGCCGCCGTCGGTGACGCCGGTGTGGCCAGGCGGCCAGTGGAGCACCTCGCCCGCTTCCACGAGTTCGTCCGTCCCGTCGGCGTGCGTGATCCTGATCGACCCGTCCAGCACGATCCCCCAGTGCGCGCTGGGGCAGCGGTCGTCAGGGAGGCCCACGAGGAGTAGGCCCATGTCGCCCCCCGCGGGCACGCGCGCGTGGCGGATCGCCATGTCGCCTGACTCGATGTAGCGCGTCTCCGGGTCGCCGGCTGAGAGCTCGATCGGCAGATCAGTGGTGGCTAGGTGCATGGAGGTCTCCTCGCAGTTCGAGCGGATAGGTGGGCGACGCTCCCGCAAGTCCACGGGTTCGCCGTGCGATCGCACGCCATGTGTCGTCGTCGCCAGCCGCATGGGTCCCGGCCGACTCCACGGCGGCGCACTCATCGGAGCTGAGCTCACGCACGAGGCAGAACTCGTTGCCGAAGGGATCCTGCATGACGGCCCAGTCGATGACGGGTGGTTCGCCCGGGTAGGAGCCAGGGCGTGGGTAGATGCTGGGTGCGCGCTGGAGCTGGCCGCCGATCGCCTCGATCTGCCGGATCGCGACGTCGACGTCGTCGACGGTGATGTCGATGTGAGAGCGGTTGGTCCCGGCCCCCCTCAGTTGCGTGACGCCGTGCAGGATCACGACGTGCTGCCACGTCGTGTCGGCCTCACGGCCGAGGTAGGCGTAGCGATCCGGCCACTCCGACGAGGTGGGTGGAATGCCGGTCACCTCAGACCAGAACTGCTGACTGACCCTGAGGTCGTTCACATCGAAGACGTGGCAGCGAAGCGTTCCGATACCCATGCAGCCTCCTTGGCGTGAGCGGAAACTACTCGCCTTCGTCTGACCCTCGTCGGAGGGGCATCTCTATCGCGAGCAGAAGAGCCTCGTCGCCCGTGGGTGGGCTTCGGTGATCGAGGAGCCTGCTGGTCGCCGAACGCGCAAGCGCTACGCGGTCACCGACGACGGCCGGACATCACTCGACGCGTGGCTCGCGACGTCACCGGGCCAACCCCAGATGCACCTCGAAGCCGTCCTACGTGCGTTCTATGCGGACCAGGGCGGCGTCGCTGACCTGATCGCCAGTTTGCGCACGACCGAGGAGGATGCCGCACGCCTGCTCGAGCAGCTGGGCTCCTTCGTCGAGGAGTACCTCGCCGACGGCGGGGCGCTGGATCTCCTCGAGCCCGGCGACGGTGGACCAGGTGAACGCGTCGAGTTTCGCGGCCGACCCGTCTTTCCCGAACGATTGCCTGCCGTGACTCTTGCGCTCGATGCCAGCGCGCGCTTCCTCGAATCGGTGGAGCACCTCTGCCTCAAGACGAGCCGAGGTGCAGGGGTGGATCACGACGCTCGGCCCTTCTCGCGCCGCCGACACACGCCGCCGCCTCGAGGCGATCCGTCAGCGGATCGCTGCCGGGCAAGCTCGGACCTAGCGGTCGACGATCATCTCAGAGGTGTCGATCTCGTCACTGGCCTCGGCTCCACTCCGCCCTCCACGCGTGTACGGGATTTTCATTGTTCGCAACGCTTTTCGTCATTCGCGGCTCAGGCCAATCCGTCACCGTTTGGCGAGCGTCGGTGTCACGGTTGGTGTCACATGATCTTGCGTCGCGACACGAACCAATCCATCGCAAGAGCTGGACCTGACGGTCGCCGTCGTCGAGGCACGCGGGCGGGTCATCCTGCGCCGTCCAAGATCCGGTGGCGTCCGCACCCAGATCAGGACCGACAGTCCAGCTGCTGAGAGGACGTGGTCCACGAAGGCTTGGCACGCACATGAGGTCTGCTCAGCCGTTGCCTGCGAGGAGCGCAGCGATCGTTGCGTTTGCGATGAACCCCGACCACCGCTCGATGGTCCAGCCCCGTCTCAGGACCAGCAGTTCGTACAACTCGGGGAAACTGCATGTCCAGAGGACTTCGGCAGCGGCGAGGGTGCCGAAATCTCCTCTGTCGGTCCCCAGCGGGTGTACAGGGGAGGCCCGGTTGAAGGTCCACTCGCTCGGCCTAGCAACGCACCCGGACCGGATGCCGATGGTGAGAATGTCAATCGACTCTTCCCGCTGGAGGCCTCCCGTGATGCGCAGAACCCTCACCACCGCCTGTCTGGTCGCCGTGCTCCTCATCCCCGCGTCGTCGGCGCTTGCCGACAACTCGGGTCGTTCCGGAGGCACCATCACCACTCCTGAAGCGCCCACGCCAGCCAACGGGGGCGACCAGGGGTGGGGCAACTGCGGCCACAACTCCAGTGGCGGGAACGCCCATACCGGCGACAACGGCAACGGCGGTGGCAACGGCGGAGACGCCAAGGCCAGCTGCGTCACCGATCCCACCGGCGGTGGGACTCCTCCCCCGCAGTGATTGCCGCCTCGTAGCTCGGCAGCCACGACATCACCGCGCACTGTCGCTTGCCCGTGCGCGCTGCGCGACGGTCGCGGTCGGTGTCGTTGGCGTCGTTGCACCAGCGTGACGACCACGGTCACCGTGGCGGTGGGCCCGGGGTGGCAGGCGTCGGCCATGGCGCGCGGGCGGGTCGTCGTCATGTGCCAGTGTCGTCCGTTCACAGGCGGGACGGTTGACCTTCTGGAGGGCGAGTTCGGTGACTCAACCGGCTCCTCGAATCGGAGGGACGACACAACAGGCTCTCAGACAGCCGGGCCGCGGATCGTCCGACGCCAACGGCCCGCGACCGGTCAGTACCGACGAGACAGCCGCATGCCCGGCCGGCGACCGTCCGGGTCGTACACCAGCCGATAGAGGGCACCGGCCCACAGCCGAGTGCTGCGGGCTTGCACAGGCTGGGTGTAGGTGCGCAGCTGACCGGGGGGTCGGGGGCCCGCGCGGCCGGCGTGGTGCCAGTCGTCGAGGGCCAGGGCGGTGTCGCGGAACGCATTGAACCACTCGACCGGGTCGTCGAGGTCATACCTGGACGCCGTATCCCCGAGGTGTTCGTACGCGAGCTCGAGCCGAAGCGACCGGGCAACACCAGTCGGGGTCGAGTCGGCGAACCCGGCGCTCAGTTCGCTGTCATGGGTCCATGAGCGCCGATTCGCGTTGTCCGACCCGATACACGCCCAGGTATCGTCAACTACGCAGGCCTTGGCGTGGACGTAGATCGGTGTGCCCTCGGCGTTCTCCAGGCCGTAGACGGCGACCCGGTTGCCGCCCGCCGCCCGGAGCATCTCCAAGCCGGGTGCGCGCCCGATGAGGTTGGGGCTCATGGAGATCCGACCGTCCTGGTCAGGGAAGCGGGGGATCACGAACACCATCCGCAGCTCTGGCTCCCGGCGCAGAGCGCCGGCGAAGACGCCCGCGACGTCAGTCGACCACAGGTACTGGTCCTCGACGTACACCAGTGAGCGTGCCAGTGACAGCGCCTTGGTGTACCCACGGGCCACGCTGCGTTCCCCACCGCGTGCAAACGGGTACCCCGGGCGGCGCACGGGGTAGGTGCGGAGCAACTGCACCGAGACGTCCCCGCACGGTGCGGGATCTGGCCCCTGCGCCGGCAAGGGCCGGGCCCTCCGCTGCTCCCGGTGGATCAGTTCACCAATGAGGTGCACAGGGTTCCGGCTCAGCGCGGCAGGGTCGTCCCAGCGTTCACGGAACACGGCCTCGGCGTCACCCACGGCCGGTCCCCGTACGGCGAGCTGGATGTCGTGCCACGGGGGTCTGCCCCCGTAGACCTTCGCCATCGGTTGACCCTGCGGGTCTCCCCCGTGCCGCGCGTCGTCACGCCGACCGTGGCACAGATCGATACCGCCGAGGAAGGCGACGTCGTCCTCGGGGCGAGCGGGGTGGCGCAGCACCACCAGCTTCTGGTGGTGCGACCCCAAGACACGGACCCGCATGTCGAGAAGGCACTGCCCGCCTGCCGCCTCGATCTCCGCGCCGAGATGACGGTTCTCCGACGCGCTGTATGCGAAACGATCGAAGTGGGACCGCCACAGCAGCCCACGAACATCGACGCCCCGAGCGGCAGCGGCCGCGAACATCGGTCCGACCTCCGAACCAGGTCCGTCGAGCCTCTCGTCGGGGTCCCCACGCCAGTCGGTGAACAGCAGAAGATCCCCAGCTCCCATGGCCCGGACAGCCTTCAGGAGCTCACTGAAGTAGACAGCACCGTGTACCAACGGCCGCACCTCGTTTCCCGTCGCCCAGGGCTGCGACTCAGAGTGCCGGGCGAGGAGACGAGTGTCAGAGTTGCCGCGTTCAGTCGCCGCAAGGAACCACTCAGCGAGTGCCACTGGCGCGGTGCACGCCGCTCGACGTGAGGGACCTCCACCCTCGGATCGCTCGGTCGTCATCTCTTGATGATGGGTCCTCGCCGCAGCCCAGGGGGACCTGTTGCCACGATCCGTCGCAGTGAGGGACGCGGACCGCCGGCGATCGCGGACGCGCGAATGAGATCCTCGACTCGGCTCCCGGCAACGGGCCTGGCGCATGCTGCTGGCCCGTGTGAAACTGGAATCGAAGCGTGCCTGGATCTGTCCCACAGCGCTACTCCCTCGCCGCTGCCCCTGCACGTCGGCGAAGTACGCACGGCCCATGACAAGTCCGGCATGACCCAAAACCGTGACCCTCCCGCCTCGACGGGATGCGCGATGGACGCGACCCAGCCGGGTCGCGATGCTCGTGCCTAAGTCCGACCGGTCAGCAGCGCACCCAGATCGCACTGCACGATCTCCCCAGCGGCATACACCGTGCGATCAGCGGGATCCGCGCCACGGAACAACGGCCTCAACTGTGCGACCCGGGCCCGCAACACCGACGCCGAATGCACCCAACCGATCCGCTCACCAATGACCGTGGCCGCCATATCAGGGAACTCCGCGAGCAGCGCACGAATCGCCGCCTCGAACTCATCAACCCGGGACCCCGCAGCACGGCGTTCGTAGCGCGGCGGGGCGTCCGCGGCCAACGTCGCACGCACCGTGTTACGTGCCAACCCCAACCGGCGAGCGATGGCCTTCACAGCCATCCCCTCCGACCGATGCAGGCGCCGGATCTCAGCCCATTCTTCCATCATGATCATTCCCTCA
>JANMBJ010000363.1:0-3336 GCA_031360335.1 Candidatus Nanopelagicales bacterium | reverse complement strand
ATTGACCTGAGCGCGACACGCTGCCAGATTCAGGCCCAAGATCGGCCCGCGGGGGTCGGTGCCACGGGAGGAGTCAGCCTTGCAGGACGAGACGACGCTGGTAGACGTGGCGATGATCCGCGACGTCCTCACGGTCGGGCCGGCGCACACGTTGCGCCAGGTCGCGGCCTCGCTGGCGACGCGAAAGGTCGGTGCGGCTGTCGTGAGCGACAGCGACGGCGCCGGCATCGGCATCATCACTGAGCGCGACATCCTCACCTCGGTGGGCGAGGGCGAGGATCCCGACGTCGAGGTCACCGCGGACCACCGCACGACGTCAGTGGTGTTCGCGACCACGACCTGGACGATCACCCAGGCGGCCGAGGCGATGCTGCGCGGCGGGTTCCGTCACCTCATCGTCCTCGAGGGCCATGACGTCGTCGGCATGCTCTCGGTCCGCGACATCGTGCGCGTCTGGGCCGCCGAGGACTGACCTGGAAGCGCGTCAGTCGATTAGTGTCCTCCGTCGACGCACGCGCATGGGCAGACCGCCGGCGGGGCGGATCGTGACGAGTGGCATCGCCTGAGGCGGCGGACCGACGGGCTCGAGGTCGACGCTACCGACGAGCGATGCCAGCACGAGCACGCCCTCGAGCAGTGCCATGTCGCGTCCGATGCAGAGACGTGGTCCCGCACCGAACGGCAGATAGGCCGGCAGCGCAGCCACATCACGACGTCGACATCCGCTCTCGTCGAGAAAGCGTCCCGGGTCGAAGCTGTCGGGATCCGACCACACGCCCGGGTCACGGTGCACGAGCCACGGGCTCATGACAATGAGAGCGTCGGTCGGGATCTCGACTCCCCCTAGCGAATCCGACGCAAGGGATCTGCGGGTCACGAGCCATGCGGGCGGATACAGACGCAGGACCTCGTCGAGCACAGCGGCCGTCCAGGGCAGGCGGGGGAGGTCGAGGAAGGTGACCGGCTTCCCCGTGCAGACAGCGTCGACCTCCGATCGCAGGCGGGACAGCGACGCGGGGTTCGTGGCGAGGAGGTGCCAGGCCCACGTGAGAGCACTCGCGACCGTCTCGTGGCCAGCGACGATGAACGTCACTACCTGGTCACGCACCTGCGCGCGCGTCAGCTCGGTCCCGTCCTCACGCGTCACGCTGAGCAGCAGGTCGAGCATGTCGCGCGGTGACTGACCGGCCGCCAGCGGACGCCTGGCACGCTCGGTGAGCATCGCGTCGACCGCCGCATCGAGCCGACCGACCGCGCGGCGCAGAACGAGGTTGGTGGGGGTCGGGACCGCGACGGGGATCGGCAGCGGGGAGCGCGCCTTCTTGACCACCACCTCGAGCGCGGCGAGCGTGGCGTCAGCAAGTCGCTCGGCGTCGGCGGAGAGGTCAGAGCCGAAGAGCGCGGACCCCACCACCTCCAGAGCGAGATGCATCATCGCGGCGTCGACATCGACGACCTGTCCGTCCCGTGCCGACCAGTCCGAGAGGAGCCGGTCCACCGCCGTGCTGACATGTGTGGCGACGAGATCGAGGGACGCTCGATGGAAGGCCGGCTGGATCACCGGCCGCTGGGTCCGCCACACATCGGTGTCGGCAGTGAGCAGACCTTCGCCGGTGACGAGCGCGAGCGTCGTGTACTGCAGCGTCCGCTTGCCGTACGCCCGAGCGTTGGTGACGAGCACGCGGCGTACGGCCTCAGGGTCAGACACGAGATAGGTGGCCGGACGCGGGATGGGAAACTGCATGACGTCGCCGTACGACGACCGCATCGAGGCGAGGAACGCCAGAGGGTCGCGACGGATCGCCCCCATCGAGCGCAGCATCTCGCCGCCCTCAGGACCCGGCGCCGTCATCGGCAGGGGACGAGGGATGCGCACGGGCGCATCATCCCAGTCGAGTCGAGTCGGTCTCGCGGTGGCATGGCGAGGTGACTCGCAGTAGGTGCCTCACGCCGCAGCCGAGCTGGTGCGGCCGTGCTGCCGTGCTGCCGCGAGCGAGGGGATCGCGACACGGCCTCGAGGGCGCCGCTTCTGGGGTCACGGGGCGGCTTGCATTCATGGTGCTGGGCCGACCGGTCGACCGCAGCCTCAGAAGTTCGGACGGTCAGACCCCCTGTCATGATGGTGGCCGGTCGGTGAGTGACAACGCCGTAACCCTATGTGCACCAAGCACTGTGACGAATTCTCCGATTGACACGTTAGAACTGGTGTCTTACACTGAGACCATAAATGGAGGTGCCATGACTGACCCGTCCCACGGCGACCCTGCAGCGTCTCGCGACGACGCGGCTCTGGGGTCTGAGTCGTGGTCTGACCTGCGTGCGGACGGCCACATGCGTGTCTGCGGGTGCCGGTGCGAGGTCCTCGGGTTCGAGGGTGACGGCGATGAGAGGTGGGGTCCGTCGCCGTTCGATGACACCCCGGTGATGGACGCGGAGGGTGCTGTGCAGCTGCGTGCGGAGGCGATCGCTGCGTTCGACGAGCAGGTCGTGGCGGAGACGTTCGGGTTCTTCGAAGCCCAGTTCCAGACCGATGACGAGGTCGTGTTGGGTCTTCCCGCGCAGGTGTCCCCGGCGGACCTTCATGTTCTCGAGTCGATCGATCCGGCGGGCCTTGCTTCTCCGCTCGCGGTGTTGGCCTTCATCGCGCGGGTGGATGCGGTGACGGCGATGCTCGCGGGGAAGCGCCTGGCCGCGGTCGTGGAGCTCGCGGGTGTGGTCCCGAAGCTGGTGTATCTGGAGAACGTTCACGTCGAGGAGGAGCTCGCGTGCGCGCGGCGGACCTCGACGACGTCGGCGGCGTTGGAGATCGAGCGGGCGCGGGCGTTGCGGCAGCTGTTCACCGGGTTCCAGACCGCGCTCCTCGCCGGTGAGATCAGCCCGTCGCATGTGGCGATCCTGGTCGAGAAGTGTCGGATCGTGGCCGACCCGGAGATTCTGTCCCGGATCGAGGCCCTGGTGCTGCCGAAGGCGAAGCGGCTCCCACCGGGGGAGTTCGGTCGCCAGGTCTCCCGGGCGATCACCAAGCTCGACCCGGATGCTGCCGGTCGGCGGGTGAAGGCCCGGAAGAGTCGTGGGGTGTGGTTCCGGGCTGAGGACGACGGGATGGCCAGCCTCACGGTCTACGGCCCCGTGGAGTGGGTGAAGCCCGCCTACGACCGGATCACCGAAGACGGCCGAGCGTTGCAGCTCGCCCGTGGTGGTGCCACCGCGGCGCGCGACGACGAGGATGCGAGAGCGGATGCCTGCCGCGCGGACGCGGCACTAGCCCGCCTCACCGGTGAAACCCACCCCGACGGATCCGTGACCTTCGACCCGTCCCACGCGACCATCACCATC
>JANMBJ010000322.1:0-2278 GCA_031360335.1 Candidatus Nanopelagicales bacterium | reverse complement strand
GTCGACCGGGTCGTGCGACACGCTCATGAACGTCTCCCGCTGGGGTCGCAGTACTATGCATATGTTGCACTGTTAGTGCACCAGTTGCATAGTCTAGGGAGACTGGCGCCGCGAGTCAACAACGGGGACCGTGCTGACGCGGCGCCCGGCGCCGCAGCTCACACGTGGAGGTGGAGCCCCAGGACGGCCATCAGGTTCACGACGACGCCGACGCCGAGGGCGGCGATCGCCCCGAGGGACATCGGCATCACGGGCGACTTGGCCCGGATGTTGAGGAACCAGGCGGCGACGACCACGCCGACGCCCCAGGTCCCCGCCCAGGCCGCCGCCGCGAGCGCTCCGCCGATGAGGAACCCGATCTCCATCACCTGAAAGATCGCCGTGCGCATCACGTCGGCCACCTCGCGGATGCTGGGCCATCGCTCGATCCAGCCGATGACCGCCAGGAGCAGGAACACCTCGACGACCCGCAGAACCGCGACCCCGATCGCGGCCGCCCAAACGTTGGGCATGACCATCGCGACGACGGGCTCGAGGAAGGTGCCGGTCGCCATCGTCCCCGTGACGACGGCTGTCGTGAACTTCATCGGGATGAAGGCGAAGGCCCACATGAGCATGACCGCCGCGGCGGGCACGACGAACCCGGTGGCGTACAGGTGGGACGACAGCGGGTCCATCGCCACGACGCCCCAGTGGTACGCCGCTCCACCCAGCGCTGCGAGCAGGGCGATGAGCGGGAGGTTCCGCTTGATGCGTCGCACGTTGTCACGGAACAGAGCGTCCTCGGACTCGTCATCGGAGTCGGCGGCAGCCGCCCAGGACGGCGCACCCTCGTCGTCCTCGTCGACGGTGAGCCAGGCGGCCGGCACCTGCCCCGCCGACGACCCGGAGCTGCGCGCCTCGCGCACGAGCAGCACCGTCATCACGAGGAGCGCGACGCCGAACGCCCAGACCGAGGGAAGGGCCCACCCGAACTGGCTCGCGACGAACCAGGCCAGCGTGGCGGCGCCGAACGCCACGAGCGCGGGACGGAACCCGAAGTGGTACGCGGTGGTGAGCACCGGGAAGAGGAAGAACGCCTGAGCCACGGGGGCGGTGAACAGCGCCGTGCCAGCCGCCATCGGAACGGGCAAGTTGTCCATGCCGACCGCGAGGTAGTGCAGGAGCAGCGCGACGCCGGCGCCCCAGAGCGCTCCGAGCACCAACGACCCACCGACGCCCAGCAGGTTCGTCCTGCCCTGCCACCACCGCCTGTCATAGACGGCGGGCAGACGCACGCCGATGTAGTCGGTGGCGATGTACACCAGGTAGATGAGCGGGATGACGAAGCCGACGGAGTAGGGAAGGCCGAACGCCCAGATGAAGGCGAGAGCAAGGGTGAGGGAGATCTTGGCGACCTGCTGCCTGGTCATCTCGCCCGACCGCAGTGAGGGCATGAGCGGACGGAGCCCGTCGTGGAAGACGCTCACGTCCCTGTTGACCAGCACGGTGGACAGCGCGCCCATCGCCGCCAGGATCGGGACTCCCGGGACGAGTGTGATGGGGACGATCACGTCGGCTCCCAGCACGGGGGCCTCCTCTTCTCGTGGAGTCTGCTCAGTTGCGGCGCGTGTCGGCGTACGGGACCGAGGGGTGTCACATGTGGCTGCCGCCGTTGACGTTGAGCTGCGCCCCCGTCATGAACGACGACGCATCGGTGGCGAGGAACAGGACGCTCTCGGCGATCTCGGTCGGGGTGCCGAGCCGGCCGAGCGCGGCCTGACCCGGCATCGCGGCCACGACCTCCGGCGGGAAGTGGTCGAGCATCGGAGTCTCGATGCATCCGGGGTTGATGACGTTCGCTCGGATCCCCTGCGGGGCGGCGAACTTCGCGAGCGACTTGGTGAAGCAGATGACTGCCGCCTTCGATGCCGCATAGCTCGCCCCGCTGGTGGTGCCTCCCGCCAGGCCCGCCCGCGAGCCGATGTTGACGATGGAACTGCCCGGAGGCATGTGCGGGATCACCGCGGTGCACATCAGCCACGTGCCGCGGACGTTGACGTCGAACACACGGCTCCACGACTCGGGGTCGATCTCGTCCATCCGCCGCGGGTCGACGATCCCGGCGAAGTTGACGAGGACGTCGATCCTCCCCTGCGCGGACGCCAAGGCCTCGACACCCGCAGTCACGCAGTCCGGACCCGTGACGTCCACGACCAGCGGCGTACCGCCGACCACGAGCGCCAGGGCGGAGGTGAGGTCCTCGCAGATGTCCGCCACACCGACGTGCGCGCCCTCG
>JANMBJ010000238.1:0-7048 GCA_031360335.1 Candidatus Nanopelagicales bacterium | reverse complement strand
TCGCGTTCTCGCTCTTGCGCGTGAGCAGCAGGCCGAGCGGTCGTCCCACCGTCACACCACGGCCGATGATCGTGACCTCTGCGCCGGCGAGCGGGACGTCGTACCTCCGGAGCAGCTCGACGATGCCGCGCGGTGTGCACGGCAACGGAGCGGGGATGCCGAGCACGAGCCGGCCGAGGTTGGCGGGGTGCAGGCCGTCGGCGTCCTTGTCCGGGTCGATCGACTCGAGCGCCCGGCTCTCGTCGAGCCCCTTCGGCAGCGGCAGCTGCACGATGTAGCCCGTGCACGTGGGGTCGGCGTTGAGCTCGGCGATGGCGTCGTCGACCTGCGCCTGCGTCGCGTCGGCCGGCAGGTCGACCCGGTGCGAGGTGATGCCGACCTCGGCGCAGTCGCGGTGCTTGCCAGCGACGTAGGACTGGCTGCCGGGGTCGTCTCCGACCAGCACGGTGCCCAGGCCCGGCGTGATGCCGTGCTCGCGGAGCTTGGCGACCCGCTCGGCCAGCTCGGCCTTGATCGCGGTCGCAGTGGCCTTGCCGTCGAGGATCGTCGCGGTCACGCCGCGATCCTCTCACGCGTGCCGCGCCTGTCGGCGACCACGATCAGTCCTGCTGGTGCACCACGCGTCCCGCGACGACCGTGAGTCGTACGGGCAGGTCGGTGACGTCCTCGGGAGCGACCTCGACGATGTCGTCGCCCCACGCCACGAGGTCCGCGGGAGCGCCGACGCGCAGCACCCCGCCGTCGCCGCCGTCGACGCGGGCCGCGTTGGCGGTGTAGCCGGTCAAGGTCTCGAGGGCCGTGAGCGCACGGCTCGTGCCGAGCGGACGGTGGTCCTCGACGTCGGGCGCATAACGCCGTTGCGCGGCGAAGAAGCCCAGGCGCGGGTCGTACGGCGCCACCGGCCAGTCCGATCCCAGGACGACATTGGCACCGGTGGCGTTGATGTCACCGGTCGGCATCGTGTGCGCACACCGGTGCATGCCGAGGCGCTGCGACCAGGGGTCGGACAGGTCCGGGTTGAGCCACCGCAGGTGGATCGGCTGCATCGAGGCGCTCACGCCTTCGCGGCGAAACCGTGCGACGAGCTCGGGAGGTGCCGTCTCGATGTGCTCGACCCGGTGCCGCCCGGCACTGCCTCCCGCAGCCGCGTAGGCGTCGAGCACCTCGCGGATCGCGCGGTCTCCGATGGCGTGCGTCGCGATGTGGAAGCCGGCCTCGTGGAACTGGCGGACAGTCCGGCGGAAGTGCTCAGGGTCAGGCCACATCGGGTCGTTGCCGTCGCCGCGCGTGTCGGACTCCTCGAGCCACGCGGTGCCCGTGTCGATGACGCCGTCGAGCATGAGCTTCACCGAGTTCGCGGTCCACATCGTGCCGGTCAGATCGCGACGCCGGACGATCTCGAGGAGCGTCTCCGCGTCATAGCTGGGATCGACCCACTGGTGGAAGCGGATGCGCAGGGTGAGCAGGTCGGCCGCCTCGAGCGCGGCGAAAGCCTCCGCTGTCTCGACGCCACCGTCCATCTGGTGGATCCCCGTGATGCCCACGGCGTTCTGGGCGCGGATGACCTCGGCCACCCACCCGAGCTTCTGCTCGTCGCCGGCCTCGGGGACGGCGCCCCACACCGTGGCGATGGCCGCCATCTCGCGCAGCTCGCCGGTGGGCGCCCCGTCGCGGTCGACCACGATGAAGGAGCCGTCGTCGAACTCCCGTGACCCGGTCACGCCTGCGACGCGCAGCGCCTCGCCGTTGGCGAGTCCCGTGTGCATGTCGAGCGTGTGGATGAGCATCGGGCCGGGGCCGGCGGCCTCGTCCACGAGGTCGTGGTGGTACTCCGCGCCCTGCAGTGCGGAGTACTCGAACGCGAAGCCCGTCAGCCACGCGTCAGGTCCGAGGCGCTCACGCTCGGCGCGCAGGAGCGCACGGACCTCGGCGAGGGTCGACACGCGGTCGAAGTTGATCCCCTGGGCCACCTGCGAGCCCATGAGCAGGTGCTGGTGGCCGTCGGTGAGCCCCGGAGTGACGTGCCAACCGGCGCCAGAGATGACGTTCGTGCCGGCATCGCACGCCGCGCGCACCTCGGCGGTGTCGCCGATCGCGACGATGACACCGTTCTCGATCGCGACCGCCGAGGCGGACGGCCGGGCCGGGTCGAGCGTGCGGATGCTGGTGTCGACAACAGCGAGATCGGCGGCCACGAGGTCCTCCCAGGGGTCTGTGTGTCGTCACCGTAACGACGGGCACCGAGTTAGGCAACGGTCCTGTCAAGGCTATTGACGGGGACTCGTCCGGCTCACTACCTTCGGCCCACATAGCAGGCGGGAGAAGCTGGTGAGCGACCTTCACTACCTGAGCGCGGTCGAGGTGCTGCGTGCGTTCCGCAGTGGCGAGCTCTCACCCCTCGAGGCCCTCGACGCCGTCTCCCAGCGTGCCGACGCCGTCGAGCCGACGATCAACTCGCTGCTGGAGCGCGACCACGAGGGAGTCCGCGAGGCGGCGCAAACGGCGACCGAGCGCTACGCCCGCGGCGAGGCCACCGGCGCGCTCGAAGGCCTGCCGGTCGTGCTCAAGGAGGAGCAGCCCATCGCCGGCCGGTCGGCGCGCTTCGGGTCCCTGCTGACCGAGGGCTTCGTCTCCACCGACACCCATCCAGTCCCCGAGCGCGTCATCGCAGCCGGCGCCGTCGTGCACGCGCGCACGACCACCCCTGAGTTCTCCTGCGCTGCCTATACGCACTCGCAGCTGTGGGGCATCACGCGCAACCCGTGGAACCCCGACTTCACGCCCGGTGGGTCGTCCGGCGGTTCCGGTGCGGCACTCGCCTCAGGCACGGCGTACCTCGCCAGCGGCTCGGACATCGGCGGCTCGATCCGCATCCCCGCGTCGTTCTGCGGAGTGGTCGGCTTCAAGGCGCCCTACGGCCGAGTCCCGGCGATGCCGCCGTTCAACCTCGACACCTACTGCCACGACGGCGCGATGGGTCGCACGGTCGCCGATGTCGCCCTGCTGCACAACGTGATCCAGGGTCAGCACCCCTACGACCACGTGTCGCTGCCGGCGCTGCCGATCCCCGACGAGCTCGGCGACGTACGCGGCCTCCGCATCGCACTCGCCGTCACCCTGGGCGACTTCCCCGTGGAGCCCGAGGTCGAGGCCAACACCCGCCGCTTCGCCGACGCGCTGCGTAGGGCAGGAGCGCTCGTCGACGAGGTGACGGTCGAGCTCTCGCGAGACGACCTCATGCGCGCCGCGCTCGTGCACTTCGGCGCGATCATGGGCCCGTCGATGGCCGAGATCGCCGATCCGTCGGACCCGCGCTTCGAGCCCTACACGCGGCAGTTCCTCGAGCTGTCGAGCGCGACCTTCGCCGAGATCGGTCCGTACGCCGGACTGACGGGTGAGGCGGTCGTGCACCGTGCGCTCGCCGACGTGTTCGTCGACCACGACGCCCTGGTCTGCCCGACCGTGGGCGGCTTCGGCTTCCGCGCCGGCGAGGACTACCTCGAGGGCATCGACGTCGCCGGGGTGCACCTCGACTTCTACCTGCTCGCCTGCCTCACGCCGGTGTTCAACGTGGCGAGCCGCCACCCGGTGCTCAACGTGCCGTCGGGGCTCGCACCCAACGGCGTGCCCACGGGTGTGCAGGTCGTGGCCCGTCCCTACGACGACGTCACGGCGTTCCATGTCGGCGCTGCGGCCGAACGCGAGCTCGGGCTCTGGAATGACCCGTCCTGGCGTCCGGCACTGTGACGATCACCCGCCGCAATGTGACGACCCGGTAAACCTCGCCGCGTTCTCGCTCGGACCCGAACGATCCACGACAGGCTGCACCCAGGCCTGACCCCAGACCGACTCGATGTGGCCCTCCGGAAGGACAATTCTCAGATGATGGACACGACATCGCGCTGCAGGATCCTCGGCGCGATCACCACCGCGGCTGCGCTCGCCTTGACCGCGGCGTGCAGCGGGGCACCGGCCCCCTCCGCCAGCGGGAGCGCTACCGCCCAGACGTCGGACTTCGTGGTGGACACTCCCGCCCCGACCAAGGACGCCGGGGACGTCGTGTGGGCCACGTACCGCGAGACTCAGACCCTCGACCCGATCCAGGGATTCGACTACCCCGAGCAGACCGCGGACTCGATCCTCTGCGAGCCGCTGCTGCGCCAGAAGAACGACATGACCTACGGCGACGGCCTGGGCAAGCTCACCCAGACGTCCGACACCGAGTTCAGCTTCGAGATCAACGCCAACGCGACGTTCTGGGACGGCAACCCCGTCACCGCTGAGGACGCCGTGTTCAGCCTCAAGCGTGCGGCCGACCCCAAGGGCGGCGGCTTCTACTCTGCCGTGTTCGACAGGGTGAAGTCGATCGAGGCCGCCGGTCCCAAGACGGTCAAGATCGTCCTCACGCAGCCCGACTACTGGCTGCTCGGTGAGCTGTCGTCGACTCCGGGCTCGATCGTGGAGAAGAAGTTCGCCGAGGCCAAGGGCAAGGACTTCGGGACGGTGGGGGCCGGGGTCATGTGTTCGGGGCCGTTCAAGCTCGACACCTGGCAGACCGGCAAGGGCGTCAAGATGGTTCCGAACCCGACCTACTGGGACACCACATTGCCCAAGCCCAAGCTGACGAGCCTGACGCTCATCGGCGTGCCGGACGACGCGACCCTCACCGCGGGCCTCAAGACCGGAGCGATCCAGGGCGGCTACGCCATCGCGCTCTCGACTCTCGGTCAGCTCCAGACCGACCCGAGCGTGAAGGTCTATCAGGGCGCCCCGTTCCTCTCGGCCGCCATGGTTATCAGCGCGACCAAGGGACCGCTCGCCGACCCCAAGGTGCGCCAGGCCGTCAGCCTCGCACTTGACCGCAAGGGCATCATCAATACGGTCTTCAAGGGCGCCGGCAACATCCCCCGTGCGCTGCAGGGCTCCGGCACCTGGGGCACGGCGGTCGACACGTTCAAGGCTGGGTACGACGCTCTTCCGGCCATGGACCAGGACCTCGCCAAGGCGCAGGAGCTCGCCAAGACGCTCAACGTCGCCGGTCAGACAGTGACGATCGGAGCCTCGAGCGGCATCCCCGCCCTAAACTCCGAGGCCCTCGCGTTCAAGGCGGCGTGCGAGGCCATCGGCCTCAAGGTGGAGATCCAGAACGTCAGCCCGTCCAACTACATCAACTACTTCATCGACCCGAAGGCGTGGGGCTCCGTCGACGCGTTCGCCACGTCGAACTACGGTGACTACGCCGACCCGGCGGGGCTCTACAAGTCGATGGCCTACAAGGGCGGATCCCAGAACTTCAGCGGCTGGACCGACCCGGCAGCCACGGCGGCCTTCGACGCTGCTCGCGGCGAGAAGGACGACACCAAGCGTGCCGCGCTCGTCGTCACAGCACAGAAGATCGTCACGGACCAGCTCGTGTGGTTCCCGCTCGTCGCGGCCAACAATGTCCTGATCATGAACAACAAGGTCACTGGCGCACCGGCTACCTTCGTGTACATGTTCGGACCGTGGGCTGCCTACCTCGGCGGTGCGTGACCTGACCACTCGTTAGCACTGGTACTCGGGAGGTACGGACCTTGCTCGCATTCCTCGGCAGACGACTGGCGATGCTCGTCGCCACGCTGCTCGTCGCGAGTTTCGCGATCTACGGTGCGCTCTACCTGGCACCTGGAAGCCCGATCGCGGCGCTCACCGGCGGCCGGTCCGTACCTCCCGAAGTACTGGCGCAGCTCGAGGAGCGCTACCACCTCAACGAGCCGTTCCTCACCCGCTACTGGCTCTGGCTCACCTCGGCGCTGCACGGCGACCTCGGTGAGTCGATCCCGCTGCACGAACAGGTCTCGACGCTCATCTCGCAACGCATCGGGGTCACGATCAGCCTCGTCCTCCTGACCTCGGTGATCATCATCGTGGTCGGGGTCGGGCTGGGGATCATCGGCGCGCTGGGTCGGGGAACCGTCGACACCGGCGTGCTGTTCGCGTCCACGGTCTCGGCCGCGATGCCGGCGTTCGCCGCGGCGGTGATCCTGCAGTTCGTCTTCGGCGTGATGCTGGGCTGGTTCCCCGTCCTCGGGACCGGCGACGGGTTCGTCGACGGGCTCCGCCACCTCACCCTGCCCGCGATCGCGCTGGCGGCCACGTCGGTCGCACTCGTGACCCGGGTGACTCGTACCGCAGTCCGCGAGGAGCTCCAGCGCGAGCACGTCCAGACGGCGATCAGCCGAGGCCTGCCGTGGTCGGGGATCGTGCAGCGGCATGTGCTGCGTAACGCGGCCATCCCGATCACGACGGTCGTCGGCATCACCATCGCCAGCCTCATCGCGCTCGCCGCCATCGTCGAGACCGCGTTCGGTCTCAACGGCCTCGGCGCCTACCTCGTGCAAGCGGCCCAGAACAAGGACTTCGCCGTCGTGCAGGGCATCAGCCTCGTCCTGGTGTTCGCGTTCGTCATCACCAACGTCGTCATCGACATCGCCTACGCGCTGCTCGACCCGCGTGTGACCCTCGGGAGCCGTGCCCAGTGAGCATCGAGATCCTCGACCCCGTCGCCGAGGCGGAGGAGGCCGCGCCGAGTCGGCGACGCCTGCGCGGCCTCGGAGTGATCGGCTGGGTGAGCATCGGGGTCATCGTGCTGGCCCTGCTGCTGGCGATCTTCGGACCGATCGTCCGGCCCTTCGACCCCAACCTCAGCGATCTATCCTTCGCCAACGTCGGCCCCTACGGATCGCACCTGCTCGGCTTCGACGGCCAGGGACGCGACGTACTGAGCCGACTGATGGAGGGCGCTCGTACGACCGTGTTCGGAGCAGCCTTCGTGGCGCTCATCGCGGTGGTCATCGGTACGACGCTGGCGATCGCCACCGCGTGGTTCGGCGGCAAGTTCGATGCGACGGTCTCGGCCGGCATCGACGTGCTCTTCGCGTTCCCTGGCATCCTGCTCGCCGTCGTCGCCGCCGCGGTCTTCGGGCCGAGCCTGTTCTCCGCCGGGCTCGCTCTCGCCATCGCCTACTCCCCCTATGTCGCCCGGGTCCTGCGCGGCGCCGCTCTCAAG
>JANMBJ010000178.1:0-2888 GCA_031360335.1 Candidatus Nanopelagicales bacterium | reverse complement strand
CCCACGACCGTCGCCAGGCGGCGAAGGTGACGAAGTAGCCGCCGAACCAGTAGATGCCGCTCGAGTGGGTCTTCATGATCCACAGGCCGAGTGCTGACACTGCGATGCCGACGGCTGCGCCGAGCAGGAACGACGGAGCCGCGGCCTTGGCGGGTGACTCGACGGGGCCGGGCGCGACCGGGGCCGCGGCGCCGGCGTACGACGGCACACCGGGCGGCGGTGCGGCGAGGTCACCCGGCACTGGCGAGGGCATGGCGGCCAGAGGATCTGCAACCGCTGCGACGACGAGCGGGCGGGTGGTGTCGGCAACCCAGGTGCCGCCGTCCCAGTAGAGCTCGCGGGCCGGGTCCTCGGGGTGCGGATACCACCCCGGCGGCGGCGTGGCTGGCGCCCCCGGATTGGCCGGAGCCTCGGGCGTGCCTGAGTCGTTGCTGTCCATGCGTGGTCCCCCCACCGATCGCTGACGTGTTCGCCGGACCATACCCGCGGGAGGCTCCCGCGCGGCCCAGGCGCTCCGGGACAACCTCGGCGCCGTGACGGCATTCCTGAAGAGGCATCCCACAAGCGCCCTGACGGGCTGCGACGGCCGAGCGGGGTCCGGGCGTGTCGACCGATGCGCCCGAGCCGTCCGGGCGCAGGTGTCGAGGAGCCTTTCCGGTCTACGGGACACAACCTGAAGGCTCTCCCCCGCCTTGCGAGTTTCCCTCGCGGGCGCACCATGACGGATGTACGGTGCGCGCACGACGACGGCCGCTCGGGACGCCGTCTACTCCCCACCCATACCCACATCGGGAGAGACACGATGACCCATATCGGCGTCACGGTCGACGGCATCCTCCGCCACGGCGACGTGGAGCCTCGCACGCTCCTCGTCCACTGGCTCCGCGAGGACCTCGGCCTGGTCGGCACGCCCATCGGATGCGATACGTCGAACTGCGGTGCCTGCACCGTGCTCGTCGACGGTCGCAGCGCCAAGTCCTGCAGCGTGCTCGCGGTCCAGGTCGACGGCGCGACCATCACCACCATCCAGGGCCTCGCGCAGGACGGTGAGTGGCACCCGGTCCAGAAGGCGTTCAAGGAGTGTCACGGCCTCCAGTGCGGCTATTGCACTCCGGGCATGGTCCTGGCGTCGGTCGACCTGCTCTCGGAGAACGCCAACCCGACCGAGGACGAGATCCGGTACGGGCTCGAGGGCAACCTCTGCCGGTGCACGGGCTACCACAACATCGTGAAGGCGGTCGCGATGGCAGCGGCCGAGATGCGGGGGGAGTGACGCCATGACCGAGACCGTCGAGCGCACGGACGGACCGGCCATCGGCCGACCGATCCGCCGCAAGGAAGACGCGCGCCTGCTCACCGGGCGCACGAACTGGACCGACAACATCCAGCTGCCCGGAACGCTCCACATGAGCCTGCTGCGCTGCCCGATGGCGCACGCGAAGATCGTCAACATCGACACGTCGGCCGCACTGGCCGCTGAGGGTGTCGTCGCCGTCTACACCGGCAAGGACTTCCCCGAGCTGCCCGGCTCCACCTGCGTGTGGCCGGTCACCGACGAGATCGTGATGAGCCACTTCCCGGCCATCTGCCTCGACGAGGTGAAGTTCGGCGGTGACGTCGTCGCCGTGGTGCTCGCGACCGAGAAGTACCTCTCCGTCGACGCGCTCGACCTCATCGACGTCGACTACGAGCCGCTCCCTGCGGTCGTCGACATGGAGGACGCGCTCAAGCCGGGCTCACCCCTTGTGCACTCCGACAAGGGCACCAACGAGTGCTACGTGGCGAAGATGCCGTGCGGTGACTACGAGGCCGCCAAGGCCAAGGCCGACCGCGTCGTCAAGCGCCGCTTCATCAACCAGCGGCTCATCCCCAGCCCCATGGAGCCGCGTGCCGTCGTGGCCGCGCCCATGGGCATGAGCGACGAGATCACCATCTGGACCTCCACCCAGATCCCGCACGTGCTCCGCGTGCTGCTCGCACTGCTCACCGGCATCCCCGAGAACAACCTTCGCGTCGTGGCTCCTGACGTCGGCGGCGGCTTCGGCGCCAAGCTGCAGATCAACCGCGAGGAAGTCCTCGCCGTCGTGCTCGCGCAGAAGCTCGGTCGCCCGATCAAGTGGACCGAGACCCGCAGCGAGCACATGGTCGGCACGCACCACGGTCGCGACCAGATCCAGGACATCGAGATGGCCGTCATGAACGACGGCACGCTCGTCGGCATGAAGGTCGACCTGCTGGCCGACATGGGTGCCTACCTCCAGATCATCACGCCGGGCACCCCGCTGCTGGGCATGTTCATGTACTCCGGCATCTACAAGATGGAGGCGCTCGACTTCACCTGCACCGGCGTCTACACCACCAAGACGCCGACCGACGCCTACCGCGGCGCCGGCCGACCCGAGGCGACGTACGCCATCGAGCGGATCATGGACGAGGTCGCGTTCGAGCTCGGGATCGAGCCGCTCGAGCTGCGCAAGAAGAACTGGATCAAGCACGAGGAGTTCCCCTACACGCAGATCGCCGGGCTGACCTACGACACCGGCAACTACGAGGCCGCCACCGCGCGCGCTCTCGAGCTCTTCGGCTATGACGAGCTGCGTGCCGAGCAGGCCGAGCGCCGGGCAGCCGGAGGTCCCGTGCAGCTCGGCATCGGCATCTCGACGTTCACCGAGATGTGCGGACTCGCTCCGTCGCGCACGCTCGGTGCGCTGAAGTACGTCGCAGGCGGCTGGGAGCACTGCACGATCCGTGCACTGCCCACCGGCAAGATCGAGCTCATCACCGGAACCTCGCCGCACGGCCAGGGCCACGAGACGGCGTGGAGCCAGATCGCCAGCGACATCATCGGCGTCCCCGTCGAGGACATCGAGGTCATCCACGGCGACACC
>JANMBJ010000163.1:0-19500 GCA_031360335.1 Candidatus Nanopelagicales bacterium | reverse complement strand
CACGCGGGTCTGGGGTCCGGGGGCGGGCGGCGGGGGCTGGGGGGCGGGTGTGTGGGGCGGGTCACTGTGGGGGGTCCGGGGGAACGCTGGGGTTGTGTCGGCCGTTCCCTGTGGTGTGCCCCGTCGAGCGTCAGAGTCGTCCTCCGCGTCGATTTACACTGGGCAGATGACCACTCCCGACCCGTCGACGGGTTCGACCGCCTCGGGTGCGACCGCGTCGGGCCAGATCGGGCGCCGTGTCGTCGCCGTCGCCAGCGGCATGACACTGCTGGCCACCGCGCTCTGCGGAGCCGGCTGGATGCAGTCCAACCGCATCCTGGCTGGGGTTCACACCGAGGACGTCACGAGCCAGCTCGGCATCGACCGTCCGACCAAGGCGGGCGAGTCGGCAGCGGCGACCGACTACCAGGCGATGAACATCCTCGTCATGGGTACAGACACCCGCACCGGTCAGGGCACCGGGTTCGGCAACGCCGCTGACACCGCGAGCGGAACAGGCCACAGCGACACCACGATCCTGTTCCACGTCTCGGCCGACCGGCAGAGCGCCCTCGCCGTGAGCATCCCCCGAGACTCCGTCGTGACGCGACCGTCGTGCACGGGCAGCGGCACGGTCACCGGTCGCATCAACACTGCCTTCGCCGAAGGCGGCGCCGGCTGTGCGATCAAGGCTGTCGAACACCTCACCGGAGTGTTCATCGACCACTACGTCGTCGTCGACTTCAAGGGCTTCAAGGCCGTCGTGACCGCTCTGGGCGGAGTCCAGGTCTGCCTCACCGAGGCGGTGGACGACTCCAAGAGCCACCTCAAGCTCAGTGCGGGCACCCACATCCTCGACGGCGACCAGGCGCTCGCCTTCGCCCGCGTCCGCCACGGCATCGGTGACGGCTCCGACATCAGCCGCATCGGACGGCAGCAGGACTTCCTCGGCTCGATGATCCGGGCGATCACCGACAAGGGACTGCTCACGCAGCCGCTCAAGCTCAACTCGGTCCTCTCAGCCGTCGCCGACTCTCTCACCACCGACCCGCAGCTCGGCGACATCAACTACGACTTCGACCTGGCCAAGAGCCTGGCAACCCTTCCACCTGCGGGCATCTCGTTCGTCACCGTACCGTGGACCCTCAACTCCGACGGCGCGACCGTGTCGTGGAACAAGTCGAAGGCCAAGCCGTTGTGGGACGCGATGAAGAACGACACGGCCTACGGCAAGCCGGCCGCCACGACGACGCCTGCTGGTGACAAGCCACTCACCGTCGCCCCCTCGGCGATCCGGGTGAAGGTGCTCAACGGCACCGGCACCGCGGGTGCCGCCAAGGCGGCCGCGGCGCAGCTCACGGCAGCCGGGTTCATCGTCGTGTCGACAGGCAACGCACCCGCGACCGTGACCGCGTCGACAATCACTGCCCCGGCTACCTCTGCCGAGAGTCTGCGCACCCTCGCCTACGCCACGTCGATCACCAGCACATCGACCGCGGGCACGGGTCAGGTCCTGACCGTCACCGTCGGTGCTGACTGGCCGACATCGCTGACGAAGGTGACGATCGCCAAGGCCTCGACGAACACGACCCCGGTCAAGACCGCCGACCAGGCCGTCTGCTCCAGCTGACCGGCCGGCCGCGTGCCAGGGCGCGGCCCACCGACAGGACGCTTCGGCTTCCCACCGGCACCCACAGGCAAGCCCTCGGTGCGCAGCGCAACATCAGCCCCGGGGCTCCGCTCTCAGGTCGACGGCGCCAGCGTCCCGTGAGACGTGTCGGGCGAGGCGTTCTCGACCAGCAGGCGCGTCCAGGCTGCGCACACGGCGTCGAGGGTGAACGACTCGGCGAGGTGCTGCTGCGCCGTACGCCGTTCGTTCTCCCACCTGCCGTCGTGCACAGTGGTGAGGATGCGCTCGGCCATGGCGTCGACGTCGTCGTCGATCCAGCACGGATGATAGATCGAGTCGGAGCCTGGCCACGGCAGCAGCGCGGGAACCGCGCCTGACGCCATGCCCTCAGCCGGCGCGAGGTGGAAGCTCTCGTCATCGGACGTCGAGAGCACCCAGCCGATACGCCGCAGCCAGGTGGCGACGTCAGCACCGAAGTCGTCAAAGACCACGGCACCGCGCAGGTGCGGTGAGGTCTGGATCCGTCGGAAGACCTCGTCGAAGTGCGCGCGCTCGGCCGGCCAGCGCCACACCCAGGGGTAGTCCCACGGCATCTTCGACTTGGCGAACAGGGTGAACCGGTCGTCCTCGCGGCGGACGGCCTCGAGCACGTCGAGGCCGAGGTCGAGGCGCTTACGGCTCGGCGCGATGCCGATCATCCCGAGATGGAGCTCCGCACCCTCGAGCTTGGGGCGGTCGAGCTGCTCGACGTCGACCCAGTTGGGGAGCACGACGATCTTCTCGGCGGGCCAGCCGGTCTGGCGTGCGGTGAGCTGGGCGTAGGAGGGGCTCACGCAGACGAGCTGGTCGACGGCGCTGATGTCGACGTCAGTGAGCCACGGGCTCTCGAGCTCGAACCGGTGCAGGCGCACGATGAGGCGCTGCCCCGGGCGCTTGCGACGGGAGTACCAGACCGCCACGGGACTGCACCACTCGGCGACCACGACGTCGGCCCACTCGAGCAGCGCCTGCGACTGCGCGTCGTCGTGCTCGTCGAGCCCCGACCACTGGTCGACCCGGACCTCGATCTCGGGCAGCGCAGAAAGGTAGTCGAGCATGCGACTGAAGAACTTGAGATCGTGGCTCGCCACGCCCACCTTGAGACGGGTCGCTCGTCCGGCCAACCCAGGCGCCGCGGCAGCGCCGGACGGGAACGCGCGCCTGAGGTGGCCGCGCATGCGCTCGACCGCGACCTCCATGGAGTATTGCGACGACACCTCGCGGCAACGCAGCCTCGCGAGCTCGTAGAGCTCGGGATCCTGTGCCACCGAGGCGATCACGTCGACGACGTCGTCCTCACCCTGCACGAACAGCGGGTAGTCGACGCCGTAGAGGTCCTCGTGCATCTGGGTGCGGTTGAGGATGACGGGCACATCGAGGGAGCCGAACTCCAGCACCTTGGTCGAGAGCTCGAGGCTGCCGTCCATCGAGGGGTCGCGCCACGACAGGCCGACGTCCATCGCGGCTGAGGTCCGCATCGCGTCCTGGCGCGGCATGCCGCCGTGCCAGACGACCCCGGCGCTCGACTCGAGGGCCTGCTGCATGCGCGGGGCGTAGGTCGGGTCGGCCGTCACCTCGTGGACCTTGTCGCCGACCATGTGCAGCTCGGCGGCGACGCCGAGATCCTTGAGCCGAGTCGGCAGGGCGGTCATCTGAAGGGTGTTCCACAGTGGCGCGAACTTTCCGGTGTAGACCAGCCGGATCGCCCGGCCCGCACAGGGTTCCCGGCTCGGGAGCTCGAAGTCGGGAGACGGCACCGTCGGAGTCCAGAGCACGCTGCGACCGCAGGCCGACGCAACGGCCGACTCGAGGAACGAGCGCAGCTCCTCGGTCTGGCAGAGCATGAACCTGCTCGCTGCGCTGATCCGCTCGAGCTGCGTCACCGCGTCGGGCTTGAGAGCCGTCACCGTCTGCGCCATGTCGGTGAGATAGGTCCACAACCGTCCGTCGAACGACCCGTCGGCAACCGCGAGGTCGACCGCTGCGAGACCGCGCATGACGACGAGGTCGAAGCGGCGGCGCTCGTCGAGCGCGCGCATGATCTCGATCGCCTGGGTGCGGGTGAGGGCGCGCTTCGTGCGCCGCACCATGCCCTCCTCGTGGGGGCGCACGACGGTCACGCCCGGCATCGCCGCGACCGGGTCGACGAGGCGCCCGGTGCGCACTGGCGCCTTGAGCACCAGGGTTACCTCGACGCCGCAGCTGCTCAGCGCCTCGACCATCGACTGGACCCAGATCGCCGAACCGTCGATGACGTTGAGATTGACGTCGCCGTAGACGAGGGCGCGCGTCATGAGCCGGCTCCGACGGCCACGAGCATGCGTCCTCGTCGTGACCACGCCGTGAGGTCGACAGCCGGACGGTCGTCGGACACCACGTGCGCCCGACGGAGCAAGGTCGCGTTGCCCTCGAAGGCGGTCATGGCCCGCACACCACCCCCAGCCGTCAGGGTCACGGCGTCGACGTCGTCTCCGGCCTCGGCGCCGAGGAGCAGGTCGAGCAGGTACGTGTCGGCCCACGGCTCCTGAGAGCCGGGTGCCCACGACGTGATCCACGGCGAGTCCGCAGCAGCCGCGAGGCCGACGTAGGTGGGGTCGGCCATCGACACGGCACGCACCGCGACGCCCGAGGCTGCCAGCTCGTGCAGCGCACCGGTCGACTCGAGATCGCGACGCGACACGACGACCTCGGCCGGCCGCACCGACTGACGCAGCACCGACTCGACGAGCGCCCGCGTGTCGAGGCAGCTGCCCGGCGACACGACGATGGCGACCCGGCGCTCGTGGCCCACGACGACCTCGAGCCCCAGTCGCTGCACGAGCTCCGCCAGCCGCGCAGACACGGTGTGCGAGAGGGAGATCGTGCGCAGCACCGCGAGATGCTCGGCCGCCGTGAGCGGGCCGTCGGCAACCGCGGCGCGCACGGCATCGGCGACCTCGCGCTCGTCCGCGACGCGCACGGCCGAGCCCAGGCCTGAGAGGGCAGCGAGGTCCCGGTTGGGACCCGAGACGAGGCGAGCACCTGAGGCAAGCGCGAGCAGGTCGTCGTCGCGCAGCCCCAGCATCGAGTCGGGTACGACGAACGGAGACGCGATCACGACAGCTGCACCGCGACAGGCGACGGCATAGCCGTTCCCTACGATGTCGCGCCCGACCGCTGCCCGCACCGGCTCAGGGAAGCCGTGCGCAGGCGCTCCCCCTCGACGCGGACGGATCGTGAGGCCCGGGCCGGCCGCCTCGAGCGCCTCGACGAGCAACGACCGCCGTCGCGCGGTGTCCCGCGGGTCGAATCCTCCGGCGTACAGCACCGACGTTCGCGCGTCACGGTCGGCACCGAGGTCGACGGCATCGGCCAGCGACACCCCCACCGACCACAGGGTGCCGCCGGACCGCGCCGGCGAGGAGTCGACGACGAGGTCGCAGCGGCGGGCGAAGTCGTCGAGGGCTGCCGTCTCGTGCACCGGGGTGTTGCGCCAGAGCACGACAGGACTGCCGATCCCCTGTGCCGCGTCGACGAGTCCGAGGAGTCGTCGCTCACGCTCGCTCGCAGCCGGGTTGCCGAGGTGTGCCCACGGCGACGACGGTCGCGACACCGCCGTCTCGACCAGCAGCAGGTCGGGGTCAGCACGCTCGATCAGGGGCAGCGCGTCGTCGGGCATCGCACTCACGACATAAGAGTGGTGTCGCAGCGCCGACTCCGTCTCGGGGCGTATGACGCCCAGCACGCTGACGCGCGTGCGCGGCTCCAAGGACGCACCACGCCAGGCAGCGAGGCGCTCGACCTCGCCGCCCGAGGCTGGCAGGCCGGCGCCGACCCCAGCTGAGATGCGTGCCTTCGCGAGCCCGGCGCGACCACCGCGCAGGCGCCACATCCGCACGGCCTCACGGGGAAGCCGGGCAGCGGTGCGTGGATTCTTCGCTGCGCCGACCAGCGCCTTTCCCACCCTCATCGCGGTCGACGCCTCAGCCTGCGCCACCTGCTCGCGCGCGACCTTGAGCTCGAGCTCGGCCGATCGCAGCGAGGCGGCGAGCGACGCGCGCTCGTGCGACAGCTCAGCGATCCGCACCACCGGATCCGCATCCTCGCCGCCGGTCGAGAGCCGGGCGCGCAGGTAAGCGACCTCGTCGACGAGCCAGTCCGCCGACGCCAGCGCCAGCGCCTGACGCAGCACCACGGCGTCATCGGCACCGGCCGCACCGTCGACCACGCGCGTGAGGAGCACCGCGACCGGCAGCTCCGGGTAGGTCGTGGCAGTCGCCCGCACCAGCGAGAGCCCTTCCACTGCAAGGCTTTCCGCGACTGGCGAACTAGCGAGGTCAGCAGTCGGCCAGCCCAGGAGGAGGAGCGCATGGCCACCAGGGGCAACGCGGGACAGTGCGGCGACTGCTGCGCCGAGGTCACCGTAGGGCGACGCGTCCGGCCCGGCCGCGACCGCGAGGAGAACGTCGACGTCGAGGACGTCGCTCGAGTTGTCTCGCGTCGCGGGGAGCAGGTCGACGTAGGACGACAGGTCGAGGCGTCCGGTGACGACGACCGACGCCACCCCGAGATCGGCTGACGCGACCAGGTCGCGGACGCGCGTCTTCACGCAGTGGCTCCGCGGCCGCCGGCGGAACGCTCCTCGAGGAATGCCGCGATGATCTCAGCGATCCGGGGGCCGGCGTGCCCGTCCCACAGCGGCGGGACCTTGTGCGGAGCCCCAGCCGGGCGAGCGAGCACCTCGTCGAGCACGGCGATCACGTCGTCGGTCGTGACGAGCCGGTTGGTGCCGCTGGTGATCGTGATCGGGCGTTCGGTGTTGGGTCGCAGGGTGAGGCAGGGGACGCCGAGCACGGTCGTCTCCTCCTGCACTCCCCCTGAGTCGGTGATGACCGCGGACGAGCCGCGCACGAGCGAGATGAACTCGGTGTAGCCCAGCGGGTCGACGACGTGGATGCGCTCGTGCGTCATCAGACCCTGCGACTCCAGCATCGCGCGGCCGCGCGGGTGCAGGGGGAAGACGACATCGAGACGGTCGGCAGCCTGGTGGAGCACGGCGACGAGCGCCGCCGCCGACTCGGTGGAGTCGACGTTGGCCGGACGGTGCAGCGTGGCCACGGCGTACGCCCCGGTCAGGCCGTGCGCAGCGGTCGCGGCGGCGACGTCGAACGTGTCGAGGTGCGCGAGCAGCGTGTCGATCATCGGGTTGCCGACGAAGTGGATGCGCGCCGGATCGATGCCCTCGTTGGCGAGGTGCGCGATGGCGTCGGGGCTCGTGACGAAGAGGAGGTCGGACAGCTGGTCGGTGAGGAGCCGGTTGACCTCCTCGGGCATCGTCATGTCGAAGGACCGCAGACCGGCCTCGACGTGGGCGACAGGGATGTGGAGCTTGGCCGCGACCAGGGCTGCGGCCACGGTGCTGTTGACGTCGCCGTAGACGACGACCAGGGCCGGCTGCTGCTCGAGGAAGAGCTTCTCGAGGCCGACCATCGTCGCGGCGGTCTGCACGGCGTGGCTGCCCGAGCCCACACCGAGGTTGACGTCGGGGTGCGGGAGGCCGAGCTCGCGGAAGAAGATCTCCGACATCCGGTCGTCGTAGTGCTGCCCGGTGTGCACGAGGAGCTGGGTCACGTCGAGGTCCGCCAGGGCGGCCAGGACGGGTGCTGCCTTCGGGAAGTTGGGCCGAGCTCCGGTCACGTGGATCACAGGCGCGGGGCTCATGGAGACCTTTCGTCGCGCACGCGCGACCCGGAGGCCCGCGGCTGCTGATGGCGCCCACTAGCATAGGCGACCGCACCCTGTGGGCTTGGAGAGTGGATCGTGCCGGACCTGCGCTCGATCGCGTCGCGCAGTCTCTCCGTGGCCGGCAACGTCGCGCACAACGCCCCGCTCGCCGCCTCCGTCGCCCTGCGCAGGTTCGGAGTAGACCCGGTCGAGACAGCGGTGCGCCTGGCCGACAAGCTTCCCGACGGCCTGCTACGCCGGGCGGAGAGTCGCCCCGAGGCCCGCCTCCTGCTGGCCGACGATGACGACGTCGCCGCGTCGGTGACCGCCGTCGTGCCGGGCGAGAGCCGGCAATCACGCACCGTTCGACGGCTGGTGGCGGTCGCGACCTCGCAGAACCGCACCGACCTCGCGGCCGAGCTGCTCGCGCGACTGCCCGCCGATGACCCGGCACGAGCACGGTTGACTGCCCGCCTCGACTGGAAGCTCGGCCTGCTGACCCAGGCACGCGACGACCTCGCACTGTCCCCGGGGTCCTCACGTCGCGACTCGCGCCTGCTCGCCTCGATGGCCGACGATCTCGCGGTGCTCCACGTGCCGGCTCCGTCTCCGAACGTCCGACGAGGGACGTCGTTCACGCCTGCGCTCGGGCGCGTGCTGCACCTGGTGACCAACTCTCTGCCCTACGCGAACGCCGGCTACACCACGCGCACCCACCAGATCCTCCTGGCTCAGGCGCAGATCGGGCTCGACCCGCATGCCCTGACCCGATTGGGATTTCCCGTGGCACAGGGCGCCCTGACTGCGGCCACGAGCGACCTGGTCGATGGCATCCCGTATCACCGGTCGCTGCCAGTCCGGCCGCTGCCCCGGCGGGCGACCGAGCGGCTGCAGACCGAGATCGACGCCGCCTCGGCGATCGCGAGCGACCTTCGTCCCGGAGTGCTGCACGCAGCGTCCAACCACTGGAACGGCCGCGTCGCGCTTTCGCTGCGCGACCGGCACGGCATCCCGGTCGTCTACGAGGTGCGCGGCTTCCTGGAGGAGTCCTGGCTCTCCCGGCGCGACGGTGTCGAGAGCGACGGCAGCAGCACTGATCGCTATCGCCTCGAGCGCGCGCTCGAGACATGGGTCATGCAGGAGGCCGACCTCGTCACGACCCTCGGTGAGGTCATGCGGGAGGAGATCGTGTCCCGCGGAGTGGATGCCGACCGGGTCATCGTGGCGCCCAACGCGGTCGACGAGCGCTTCCTCACGACAGCGCCGGACGCGCGTGACCTTCGTCGCACCCTGGGCATCGCCGACGACGAGATCACCGTCGGTGTGATTTCCACGCTCTATCGCCACGAGGGCATCGTCACCCTCGTCGATGCGGTCGCCCGGCTGCTGCCGGACAACCCACGGCTGCGACTGGTCGTCGTCGGAGACGGGCCGGAGCGCGACGCGATCCGGCATCGGGTGGTGGAGGCCGGGATTGCCGACCGCACGCTGCTCACCGGCCGGGTGCCCTTCGCCCGGGTGCACGACTACTACGCGGCCATCGACGTGTTCTGTGTCCCGCGCGTCAGGGCCCGGGTGAGCGACCTCGTGACTCCTCTCAAGCCGGTGGAGGCGATGGCCACCGGGCGCGCGGTGATCGGCAGTGACGTCGGAGGCCTGCGCGAGGTCATCACCGACGGGGTCACGGGGCTTCTGGTGACCCCCGACGACGCGGTCGCGCTCGCCGACTCGATCGCGTCGCTCCTGTACGATGCGGACCTGCGCAGCCGTCTCGGCGACGCGGCTCGGGACTGGGTGGCGGAGCACCGCACCTGGACCCAGGTCGCCTCTCGATATCGCGACGCCTACGCCCGCCTCGGCGCCCGGTGACCGGGCTCGACCCCACCGAGCAGGCTCGGTACGACCCCCATGCCGGGGCGCAAGCACGGCCGACCCCAGCGGCCGCCGTCACCACCCCAGGGAGCAGCGTGTCCGTCGATCTGGTCGTCATCGGCCTGGGTTACGTCGGGCTCCCGCTGGCCCAGGAGGCCACCCGGTCCGGGCTCACCGTCGTCGGGCTCGATGTCTCGACCCGCATCGTCGACGGGCTCCGCGCCGGCCGCTCCCACATCGACGACCTCTCCGACAAAGACGTGGCGACGATGCTCAGCGCGGGCTTCACCGCGACCACCGACGCCTCCGTCATCGCCGGCGCCGACGCGGTCGTCATCTGCGTGCCCACCCCCCTCGGCAGCGAGGGCGGGCCCGACCTCGCCTTCGTGCTGACGTCCACGCGCACGATCGCCGACCACCTCACGCCTGGCACCCTCGTGGTGCTGGAGTCCACGACGTATCCCGGCACGACCGACGAGCAGGTCCGACCGATCCTGGAGGGCACGACCGGGCTCGTGGCCGGCACCGACTTCAACCTCGCCTTCTCCCCCGAGCGCATCGACCCGGGCAATGCGGTCTACGGCATGCGCAACACCCCGAAGGTCGTCGGCGGTCACACACCTGGGTGCACGGCCCGCGCGGCGGCGTTCTACCGCCGCTTCGTCGACACGGTCGTCGAGGCCAAGGGAACTCGCGAGGCCGAGATGGCCAAGCTGCTCGAGAACACCTACCGCCAGGTCAACATCGGGCTGATGAACGAGATGGCGGTCTTCTGCCACGAGCTCGACATCGACCTGTGGGACGTCATCGAGGCGGCCAAGTCCAAGCCCTTCGGCTTCCAGGCGTTCTATCCAGGACCCGGTGTCGGCGGCCACTGCATCCCGATCGACCCGATGTACCTCAGCTATCGGGTGCGCGCGCGTCTCGGCGCGCCGTCGCAGTTCATCGAGATCGCGCAGGCGGTCAACAACAGCATGCCGAAGTACGTCGCGCGCCGTGCGCAGGACCTGCTCAACACCGTCGGCAAGCCGATGAAGGGATCGACGATCCTGGTGCTGGGTGTGACCTACAAGGCCGACATCGCCGACCAGCGCGAGTCGCCAGCCGAGCCGCTCGCCGTGCACCTTGCCGAGATGGGCGCGACCGTGGAGTTCTTCGACCCCTACGTCGAGGACTGGCACGTGCCCGGTGTCGCCACCGTCAAGGTCCACGATCTCGACGCCGGGCTGGCGGAGTGCGACATCGCGATCCTCGTGCAGAACCACACCGTGCTCGACCTCGAGTCCGTGGCTGCCGCGGCGCCCCTCCTCCTCGACACCCGCGGCAAGGCCTCCGGCCCGCGGGTCGAGCGACTGTGAGACGAGGCGACCATGACCATCGGTGACATCGAACGAAGCCCTGCGGCAGAGCTGGCGGCGCAGGCCGGACTCACGCCCATCGGGCGCCGCCCGTCGCTCTTCGCCTATATCGCATCGATCTGGGAACGCCGCTACTTCCTCGCGGCATTCGCGCGCAGCCGACTCACGGCAGACAACAGCGAGAGCCGCCTGGGCCAGCTCTGGCAGGTGCTCAACCCGCTGCTCAACGCCGGCGTCTACTACCTCATCTTCGCCGTGGTGCTCAAGACCACCAGCTCCATCGACAACTACGTCCCGTTCCTCATCACCGGCGTGTTCATCTTCGGGTTCACCCAGCGAGTCATCGTGACCGGGTCGAAGGCGATCACGGGCAACATCGGCCTGGTCCGGGCACTGCACTTTCCCCGAGCCGTCCTCCCCCTGGCCACTGTGTGGGAGGAGCTGCTCAAGACCGGCACGTCGCTCGCGGTGCTGTCGGTGATCGTGCTCGCCTACCGTGAGCCGCTCACCTGGAACTGGTTGCAGCTGCCTGTCGTGATATTCCTGCAGCTGCTCTTCAGTGCCGGCGTCGCACTCGCTTTCGCACGCCTCACCGCATCGATCTCCGACGTCGCGCAGTTCCTGCCCTTCGCGATGCGCATCTGGATGTACCTCTCCGGCGTGATGTATTCGATCTCCGCGTTCATCTCCCGTCACGACGGCCAGGAGTGGGTGGTCGTCCTGCTGCAGATCAACCCAGCAGCGGTCTACATCCAGCTGGCGCGCGGCTCGGTCATGAAGTCGGCACCCGCTGCCGTAACCGACTGGTATCTCGGTATCGCCTGGGCCGTGGTCGCTTTCGTGATCGGCTTCGTCTTCTTCTGGCGGGCGGAGTCCAGCTATGGCCGCGGCTGAAGAAATGACGGCTCGCTCCGCCCAGCAGGGCACCCCGACCGTCGTCGTCGACAACCTGCACATCACCTACCGGGTGATGGGACCGAAACCCGCGGGTGCTCGCACCGACAGCACGTCGGCGTTGCGTCGTGTGCTGACTCGCCAGAATGCACCGGGCATGCGCGAGATCAAGGCGATCCGCGGGGTCACCTTCGTGGCCAACCACGGAGACGCGATCGGGCTCATCGGCCGCAACGGCTCGGGCAAGAGCACCTTGCTGCGTGCGGTCGCCGGTCTGCTCCCCCCGGTCGACGGCGTCGTCTACACCAACAGTCAGCCGTCGCTGCTCGGCGTCAACGCTGCCCTCATCAACAGCCTCTCGGGCGCGCAGAACATCATGCTCGGCGGGCTCGCCATGGGGATGACCCCGTCCGAGGTCCGGGAGAAGTACGCCTCGATCGTCGACTTTGCGGGCATCGGCGAATTCATCGACCTCCCGATGACTGCCTACTCCTCCGGCATGAGCGCCCGTCTGCGGTTTGCGATCGCCGCATCCGTCTCGCACGAGGTCCTGCTCATCGATGAGGCTCTCGCCACCGGCGATGCCGAGTTCCGCCGCAAGTCCGAGACGCGCATCCGCGAGCTGCGCGACGAGGCGGGCACGGTGTTCCTCGTGAGCCACGGCCTCGGCGTCATCCGCGAGACGTGCAACCGTGCCATCTGGCTCGACAAGGGTCTCATCGCCATGGACGGCGACGTCGACACCGTGCTCGACGCCTACGAGGAACTCGTCGAGCGGTAGGTGATCTCGTGCGCGTGCTCGTCATGACCGTCGTGCACCACCCCGGCGACGCCCGGATCGCCCACCGTCAGATCCCGGCGCTGCTCGCCGCAGGTCACAGCGTCACCTACGCCGCACCGTTCGTCGCCTACGCCGCGACGCGCACACCGGGCGTGCGCACCATCGACCTCCCGCGTGCCGTGGGCCGGTCCCGGCTCGGCGCGCTGCAGGTCGCACGCGACGTCGTACGCCGCGAGGCGCCCTCGCACGACGTCGTCCTGCTACACGATCCCGAGTTGCTCCTCGCCGTCCCGCGTGCGACCCGAACACCGGTGGTGTGGGACGTGCACGAGGACACAGCGGCGGCCGTATCGATGAAGTCGTGGCTCCCCGGACCCTTGCGACCCGTTGCAGCGTCAGGGATCCGGCGTCTCGAGCACTCCGCCGAGAAGCGCGTCGGACTCCTGCTCGCGGAAGACGGCTATGCCGTGCGGTTCACCGGTGAGCACGTCGTCGTACCCAACACAACGATGGTCCCCGAGACGGTCGCAGCGCCGGGATCAGACCGGGTCGTCTACCTCGGTGCCGTGACGCGTGCGCGGGGTGCGCTCGAGATGGTGGAGGTCGCGCGGCGACTCGGCGACGACGTGCGGGTGGAGCTCATCGGGGCCGTCGCCGGCGATGTCGCAGGTGAGGTGGGCCGGGCCCACGACTCCGGCGTGCTCGTCGCACACGGCTTCGTGCCCAACGACGAGGCGGTTGCGATGCTCGACGGTGCGCTCGCCGGGCTCTCGCTCCTGCATGACGAGCCCAACTACCGGCACTCGCGACCGACGAAGATCATCGAGTACATGGCGCACGGCGTGCCCGTCATCACCACTCCGCTTCCCGTTGCCGTCGAGATCGTCGACGCGGCGCGCAGCGGGGTCGTCGTGCCGTTCGGCGATATCGGCGCCATCGTGACTGCAGTCGAGGCGCTGCGCGCCGACACCCAACGCCGCGAGGCCCTCGGCGCCGCGGGTCACGAGGCAGCCCTGGCCCGATACGACTGGCGCACGCAAGGGCCGGCGTTCGTGGCCGCCCTCGAGGCAGCCGCAGGCTGATCCTGCGGCGCGGATCTTCTCGACGCTCGAACAACCTCGTCCAGCGCGTGATCTTGGTCCAGTGGTCGTTTCCCGCACCCGGAAGCAGCCACTGGACCAAGATCACGCGAGATCTGGTGGGGTCAGGTGTGCGCCGAGGCTCGCAGGCGCAGGGCGGTGTCGAGGAGCACTCGGGCGCGGGCGTCGAAGGAGTGGTCTCGTGCCACGGCTGCCGCGATGCGCGCCAGCGCGGCGTCGTCGGGGAACCGGGCGCGGCCGGCGGGCGAGCACAGCAGAGCGAGGTCGTCGACGTCTCGGTAGACCTGCACAGCGCCGTCGAACACGCCCACGTCGGCACCCACCTCGTCGGTAACCACCCGGGCGCCGCTCGCCACCGCGTCGAAGAGCCGGTTGGGCATGAAGCCCTCTCGCGACATGTCGGCGTGGGAGTCGTTGAGCACGATGCCCGCACCGGAGTAGATCCGACCGAGCTCGTCGTTGGCGACGAACCCCGAGCGCACGTGGTCGCGCACCGAGGTGTCGTCCCAGCCCTTCCCGTAGATCGAGAGATCCAGACCCGCCGCGCGCGCCGCCTCGACGACGGGTCGATCGGCGCGGAAGTTCGCCACGACCACCACGTCGTCGCCGTGGTGGTCTGCGGCGCCGGGGTGGAACCGCCGGGGGTCGGTCGCCTGCAGCAGCGGAGCGACGGGTCGGCCGGCCAGTTGCGTCATCCTCGCCGCCCACGACGTGCTCGCGGCGAAGGCAGCGTCATAGCGACCAATCTCCTCGGGGGTGACGAGATCGGGATGGCTGATGATCCAGAGCAGGTTGGTGCGAGCGGGGTCCGGCACGACGTCGACCAGCCCGCGAATCGTGACAGTGACGTCGTCGAGGTAGGACGTGCGACGCACGATCGCGTCACGGCGGTCTACGACGACCTCCTGGCCGAGCCGACGCAGTGCGGCCGCGAGGTCGGCACCGAAGAACGTGTCGCCCCAGGTGTCGCCCGAAGGTCCTGAGCGAGAGGGGATCTTGATCGCCCACCGCAGCTGCGGCACACCGTCGACGTCGGGTCGCGGCTGGCGACGCAGGACCGGGCGAGGTGCGTGCAGCTCGCGACTGACCTGCGCCGGGTCGACGTCGAGCCCGACGAGATCGAAGCCGGCGAGGGTGATGAGCGCCTCGTCGCCAGCGTCGAGCCGGTCTCGCCAGCGGCCGACGAACAGCTGACGGTTCTCCTTCTGGAAGCGACCGCGACCCGGAGTCTTGCTCTCGAAGTGCACCACCTGGCTGTCGGTCACGACCCGCAGCCGCGCCGACGGATCTCCGTCGGTCAGGCGCATGCACAGGTCGACGTCCTCCCAGCCGTTGACATAGGCGGCGTCGAAGCCGCGCATGCGCACCACATCGGCGGCGCGCATCGCGAACGCAGCTCCGGTGATCGCGCGGACGTCGAAGCGTGCCATCTGTAGGGCGTCGGGCGCCGGATGGTCGGCGAGGAAGTGCGACGGCAGGCCGCCGCCGCCGGGAAACCACACGCCCGCGCACTGCACCGTGCCGTCCTCGTAGGTCAGCAGCGGCTGTGCCGCCATGACGTGGCCATCGTCAAGCTCCTCGAGCAGCGGGCCGAGCCAACCAGGTTGCACGAGGGTGTCGTTGTTGAGGAAGACGACGCGGTCACCTGTCGATGCGGCGAACGCGAGATTGCTCCCGGTCGCGAAGCCGGTGTTGTCGGCCATCGTGATGATCTGCACCCGGCTGTCACCACCGAGCGCCGACGCGAGCAGCCGGCTCACGAACGCGGCGGATCCGTTGTCGACGACGATCGCCTCGGCATCGAGGTCGGGAGTGGCGTGCAAGACAGCCCGCGCAGCATCGACCGTCATCCGCCAGTCGTGATAGGTCGGGATGAGCATCGAGATGCGCCTCGCCGTGCGGCCGGAGACGTTGCGCCCCAGCGCATCCCAGTCGATGCTGGTCAGCTCGGGCGATGACGCGACCGCGGCGGCGGAGCGACGCAGGTCGTTCCAGCTCCGTACGCTGTCACGACCCTGCCTGCGCCACGCATCCCACTGCGGTGCGTCGCCGGGGTGAACAGCCGGGACGGGCAGCAGCGTGTCGTCGGCAGCACTCGCGACGAAATGACCGATCCCCCGCCCGGGGTGTTTCCATGCGTCGGGATGCTCACTCAGGTAGGACGCCTCGTCGAACATCGGGTGCGGCACGGGGTAGGAACCAGGATCTGCGAGATAACGCAGAACCGGGTCACGCGGGTCGGTGCCCCACCGACGCGGCTCGAGCGCCGAGGGCTCGAGGAGCGGGTGCAGCGAGAGTCCCCCTACGCGACCGCGCGCGAGGTAGTGGGCGGCGGCGGCCAGCGGTGACCCGAAGGACCGACCGGCCTGGGCTTCGTACCAGTCCTGGTCGACCAGGCCGGTGGCGACGAGGCGGGCGGGCATCCCCCGGTTGATGACCGTACGACGCACGGTGACGCGGAGCGCCAGCGCGGATCGGCCGACAGACGACCGTCGTGCGGCCTTGGCCAAGCGGCGACGCATGTGATTCCTCGGGTGGGCCTGGGTGCGACCGTGATCCTACTGCCGGCAACCGGAGCCGAGGGTCGCTCGCGGCTGCTCCGGGAGGGCCGTTCCCGGCCAGCGGGGTTCGTCGTCGATGGGAACCCCGCGACGCCCAACCCCGCTAGTGTTCTGGCCGTGCGAGGGATCATCTTGGCTGGCGGCTCGGGGACACGACTGCACCCGATCACGCGCAGCGTCAGCAAGCAGCTGCTGCCGGTCTATGACAAGCCGATGATCTACTACCCGCTCTCCACGCTCCTCATGACGGGGATCCGCGAGGTGCTCATCATCACCACTCCGGAAGATGCCTCCCAGTTCGTCCGGCTCCTCGGTGACGGCTCTGAGCTCGGAATCTCCATCTCCTACGCCGTGCAGCCGCGACCCGAGGGCCTCGCCCAGGCTTTCATCATCGGTGCCGACTTCGTCGGCGACCAGGCTGTCTCGCTCGTCCTCGGCGACAACATCTTCTATGGCACTGGCCTCGGCACGGCGCTGCGGGCCAACTCCGAGGTCGACGGCGGCCATGTCTTCGCCTACCACGTGAGCAATCCGCGCGACTACGGCGTCGTCGAGTTCGACGAGCACGGCAAGGCCATCTCCATCGAGGAGAAGCCGGTCACACCGCGCAGCAACTACGCGGTGCCCGGCTTGTACTTCTACAGCAACGACGTCCTCGAGATCGCTGATGGCATCACGCCGAGCGCGCGTGGCGAGCTCGAGATCAGCTCGATCAACGAGGCCTACCTCGACCAGGGTCGGCTCACCGTGACCGTGCTGGACCGCGGCACCGCGTGGCTCGACACGGGCACCGTCGACTCGCTGATGGCTGCTGGTGAGTTCGTGCAGGTCGTCGAGCAGCGGCAGGGGCTCAAGATCGGCTGCATCGAGGAGATCGTCTGGCGGATGGGCTTCATCGACGACGACCGCCTGCGCACGCTGGCCACCCCGCTCGTCAAGAGCGGCTACGGCGCCTATCTCCTCGGGCTGCTGGACGACCCGACATCCTGAGCAACGAGGCGTAGCCGTAGAAATCGCGCGGCGCGGGGGGCCTACCCCTGGGCGGGGTTGTGCGGGAGCAGGAACCCCAGACCCCAGCAGCCGTGCATCGTGGCGAGGACCGCGGGGACCCGTAGCCGGATCCCGACGGGCGAGCCACGGCTGATCCAGAGGCCACCGAGGGTGACGAGCAGGGCATAGCCGACCGGCGCGAGCCAGCCCACTGCGAGCCAGGTCGGACCACCGATCGAGATCAGGCCGGCGGCGGTGCCGACCACGACGCCCAAGAGCGCCACAGGTGCCGCGAGATAGCGCGCACTGACGGTGTCGGGGTGACGACGGACGACCTCGCGACGCCAGCGCCCGTATCCGAAGTACTGCCGCGCGAGCGCACACAACGTGGGCCGGGGCCGATAGGTCACGGGCATCCTGGGGGTGAACCAGATGAGTCCGCCGCTCTGCCGGATCCGGTAGTTCATCTCCCAGTCCTGCGCCCGCACCATTGACTCGTCATAGCCGCCGACCCGCTCGAGGGCCGACCGCCGGAACGCTCCGAGATAGACCGTCGGCTGCGGGCCTTCCTCGCCGCCCGTGTGGAACGACGCAGCGCCGACGCCTAGCGGCGAGCGCATGGCGATCGCGACCGCCTTCTCGAACGACGTCTCACCCTCTGCCGCCATGATCCCGCCGACGTTGTCCGCACCCGTACGGGTCAGGACCTCCACCGCAGTGGCGACGTAGTCGACGGGCACCAGAGCGTGCCCGTCGATACGCACGATCACGTCGTACGACGCTGCCGCGATGGCCGCGTTGAGCCCTGCAGGCGTGCGCCCGCTCGGGTTGTGCACGAGGCGCACCCGGGGGTCGGTGCCCGCGAGGCCGGCGGCGATCTGGTCGGTGCGGTCGGAGCTGGGACCCAGCGCCAGCACGACCTCGAGCGCGCCGGGGTAGTCCTGGCCGAGGAGCCGCTCGACCGCACCGGCGAGATGGCGCTCCTCGTCGAGCACGGGGACGACGACAGACACGCCGGGCAGGTCGGCGCCGGGCGTCTCAGGCGTCGGGACGGGGTCGGGTGAGGTCGTCATCACGGGAGAACGTAGTCGACGCGCGAGCCGCGGCCGTCGGGGTGACCCACGTCACCCGGCGTTGCGGGACCTGCGGGAGCGCGAGCGCGTCGTACCGTGGTCGGGGCCTCTCGACCCCGTGGGCCGTCCGCGGCCACCTGGTCGCCCCGACTCCCACCCGCACCGAGATCCGCTGGAGGACGCCGTGAGCACGACGCCACCGCCTACCTCGGAGCGCCTGACAGCGGAGCGCCCGGCCTCGAGGACCGCCCCGCGGCGCGGCCTGCGGATCGCCGCCGGCGTCGTGTCGGGCGCCGTCCTGCTCACGAGCGGTGTGGCCTGGGCCGGCACGTCTCGCTATTTCAGCCAGGTGACGCAGATCGCGATCCCGGGGCTGCAGGCGAGCGGTCACAGCGACCCGATGACGATCCTCATGGTCGCCAGCGACAGCAGGGTCGGGCTCAGCCGGGCTGACGCCGCCACGCTCCACCTCGGCCACGACAACTACGGTGCTCCCCGCACGGACACGATGATGCTGGTGCACATCGGCGCCGACGCCAACGCCGTGACCGTCGTCTCGCTGCCCCGCGACACCCTCGCGAACATCCCGTCCTACACCGACGCGAAGGGCAATACGCACGCGGCGCACCGCGCCAAGCTCAACGCGGCCTACTCCGAGGGTGGCCCGACCGGCATGGTAGCCACCGTCGAGTCTATGACCGGTGTGACGATCAACCACTACGTCGAGATGAACTTCAACGGCTTCCTCAGCATGGTCGATGCCCTCGACGGCGTCGAGGTCTGCCTGGCAAAGCCATTGAAGGACAAGAACTCCGGCCTCAATCTTCCCGCCGGTCGACAGACGATCAGCGGCCCTCAGTCACTCGCCTACGTTCGGGCCCGCTATGTCGACGCCACCTCCGACCTCGGTCGGATGAAGCGTCAGCAGAAGTTCGTCGCCTCGATCGTCAAGAAGGCCAGCGGAGCCAGCACGGTGCTCAACCCGGCCAAGCTCAATGCCTTCCTCTCCGCGGTCGCCGGGAGCATCACGACCGACTCCGGCCTGACCAAGGACGACATGCTCGATCTCGCCGACCGGCTCAAGGGCACCAACCCCGCCAACGTCGCGTTCGTGACGGTGCCGCTCGCTGCACCCCAGAAGATCGCGGGCGTCGGCGACGTGCTCATCTGGGACAAGGTGAAGTCGGCCGCCCTCTTCACGGCAATGAACAAGGACCAGCCGATCGTGGCGCCGGCACCGTCGGCCTCGACGTCCGCCGGGTCGACCGTCACCGTCGCACCGAGCGCCGTCTCGGTGGCCGTCTTCAACGGCACGACCACCAAGGGCCTCGGGAGCAAGGCGGCCACCGACCTTGCGGGGCTTCACTTCTCGGTCGTCGGCGCTGCAGCGAACGCCGCATCGCCCGTCGGCGAGGCGACAGTGATCACCTACGACCCGAAGTTCGACCAGTCCGCGAAGACCGTCGCCGCTGCGATCCCGGGGGCCGTCCTCACCGCAGTCACCGGCTTGGGCCGCACCA
>JANMBJ010000045.1:0-9314 GCA_031360335.1 Candidatus Nanopelagicales bacterium | reverse complement strand
CGAGCGAGATGAGCGCGTTCTCGTCACCGAAGAGGAACTCCGCCAGCGTCTTGCTGAGCTCGGTCTTTCCGACGCCCGAGGGGCCGGCGAAGATGAACGAGCCACCCGGACGCTTGGGGTCCTTGAGACCGGCGCGAGTGCGACGGATCGCCTGCGACAGGGACTTGATGGCCTGCTGCTGCCCGATGACGCGCTTGTGCAGCTCGTCCTCCATGCGCAGGAGGCGGGCGCTCTCCTCCTCGGTCAGCTTGAAGACCGGGATGCCGGTGGCGGTGGCGAGGACCTCGGCGACGAGCTCCTCGTCGACCTCGGCCACCACGTCCATGTCGCCGGCCTTCCACTCGCGCTCGCGCGTGGCCTTCTCGCCGAGGAGCTGCTTCTCCTTGTCGCGCAGCGATGCCGCCTTCTCGAAGTCCTGCGAGTCGATGGCACCTTCCTTCTCGCGACGGACGTCGGCGATGCGCTCGTCGAACTCGCGCAGGTCCGGCGGGGCGGTCATCCGGCGGATGCGCAGTCGAGCACCTGCCTCGTCGATGAGGTCGATCGCCTTGTCCGGGAGGAAGCGGTCGGAGATGTAGCGATCGGCCAGGGTCGCCGCAGCGACGAGCGCCGCGTCGGTGATCGAGACACGGTGGTGCGACTCGTAGCGGTCGCGGAGGCCCTTGAGGATCTCGATGGTGTGAGCCAGGGTCGGCTCGGCCACCTGGATCGGCTGGAAGCGACGCTCGAGGGCCGCGTCCTTCTCGACGTACTTGCGATACTCGTCGAGGGTCGTCGCACCGATCGTCTGCAGCTCACCGCGGGCGAGCATCGGCTTGAGGATCGAGGCCGCGTCGATCGCGCCCTCGGCCGCACCGGCACCGACGAGGGTGTGCATCTCGTCGATGAACAAGATGATGTCGCCGCGCGTGCGGATCTCCTTGAGCACCTTCTTGAGGCGCTCCTCGAAGTCACCGCGATAGCGGCTGCCGGCGACGAGAGCACCGAGGTCGAGGGAGTAGATCTGCTTGTCCTTGAGCGTCTCGGGCACCTCGCCCTTGACGATCATCTGCGACAGGCCCTCGACGACCGCGGTCTTGCCGACACCGGGCTCACCGATGAGGACCGGGTTGTTCTTGGTACGCCGCGAGAGGACCTGCATGATCCGCTCGATCTCTTTCTCACGTCCGATGACCGGGTCGAGCTTGCCCTCACGCGCGGCCTGGGTGAAGTTGCGGCCGAACTGGTCGAGGACGAGCGAGGTCGACGGAGTGCCCTCGGCGGGGCCGCCGGTCTGCTGCGGCTCCTTGCCCTGGTAGCCCGAGAGCAGCTGGATGACCTGCTGGCGCACGCGGTTGAGGTCGGCGCCGAGCTTGACCAGCACCTGGGCGGCGACGCCCTCGCCCTCGCGGATGAGGCCGAGCAGGATGTGCTCGGTGCCGATGTAGTTGTGGCCGAGCTGGAGCGCCTCGCGCAGCGAGAGCTCGAGCACCTTCTTGGCACGCGGGGTGAAGGGGATGTGACCGGACGGCGCCTGCTGGCCCTGCCCGATGATCTCCTCGACCTGCTGGCGCACGGCCTCGAGCGAGATGCCCAGAGACTCCAGCGCCTTGGCCGCAACACCCTCACCCTCGTGGATGAGACCCAGAAGGATGTGTTCGGTGCCGATGTAGTTGTGGTTGAGCATCCGGGCCTCTTCTTGGGCCAGGACGACGACCCGACGGGCTCGGTCGGTAAACCTCTCGAACATCTGCACTCTCCTCACCACGAGCAGCCGCTCCGCGGCCGGTCACGCAAGACTAGCCCGGCAGGTGTCGGGCTACATGTCGCAGAACCTCCAGACGGCGTCGTACGTTCCGCCAGGGGTTACGCCGTTGGTGAACCGCACGTTCCCCGGCCCCCCGAACAGCCGTAGCGTCGGCTCCGTGATCACCGTCGTCGTGGGTGCGGGACCGGGGATGGGCATGGCTCTGGCCAGGCGGTTCGGGCGGGAGAGCGCCACCGTCGCGCTCGTGGCCCGTCGCCCGGATGCGCTGGCGTCCTACGTCGACGAGCTCGGCGATCTGGGCGTAGACGCCCGGGCGTTCCCGGCCGACGTGGGCGACGAGGTCTCGCTGCGCGCGGCATTCGCCGCGATCCGCGCCGAGCTCGGCGATCCCGACGTGCTGCTCTACAACGCCTCGCTCAACCCGGCCGGCGCCCCCGCGGACGTGTCCGTGGCCGAGGTCGAGTCGGCGCTGCGGGTCGGGGCGGTCGGTGCCCTCGTGGCGGCGCAGGAGGTGCTGCCCGCCATGCGGACGCGCGGGTCGGGCACCGTGCTGGTGACCGGAGGCGGCCTGGCACTCGCTCCCTGGCCGGGCGCGACGGCGCTCGGGATGGCCAAGGCAGCGGTACGCAACCTCGTGCAGGTGCTCGCACGCGACCTCGAGGGCACGGGGGTCCGGGCCGCGACCGTGACGATCCGCGGGATCGTCGGCGCGCCGGGTTTCGACCCCGACGACATCGCCGAACGGTTCTGGACCCTGCACGCCCTGCCGCCCGGTGCGGGCGACGTCGAGGTGCTCGTGGAGCAGCCCTCCGACTGAACCATCGGCGACCGGCGCACAGATCTGCACTTGACGGCATGTCGCGAGCTCCGACCCGACATGATCACCCGCATGTCGGTACGCGTCCGCCTGGTCATCGCCAGCGCCCTCATGCTGTTCACCGAGCTCATGCTCATCCGCTGGCTCGGCGCGAACCTGCTGCACCTGTCCTACTTCTCCAACATCGTGCTGCTCGGGTCGTTCCTCGGGATCGGTCTCGGCTTCCTCATGGCCAAGCCCGGACGCACGTCGCCCTGGTGGTTCCCGGTGACCCTCGCCCTCCTGGTCTGGCTGGTGATCACCTATCCGCAGGGGATCGACCGCACCGGCAGCGACATCATCTATTTCACCGCCGTGCACACGACCGGGCTCCCGCCCGTGGTCACCCTGGCCATCGTCTTCTCGGCCGTGGCCCTCGTGATGGCCGGCCCCGGGCTGCTGGTCGCCCAGTGCTTCCTCGAGCTGCCGCGCCTCGACGCCTACCGCTATGACCTGATCGGCAGCCTGGCCGGCACTGTCGGCTTCGCGGTGATGTCGTTCCTCGGCGCCCCGCCGATCGTGTGGGCGGTCGTCATGACGGTCGCCGTCGTGCTGCTCGTCGAGTGGCCCCGACCGGTCGTGATCGTCTCGATGGGGATCTTCTGCGTCGTGCTGCTCCAGGGCACGCTCGCCGGTGACATCTGGTCGCCGTACTACAAGATCCAGACCGAGGACCGCAGCGGCACCGACGCCCAGGGGCAGCCCTACAAGGCGATCGCGATCATCGCCAACGGCGTGCCGCACCAGGCGATCATCGACCTCGACGTACGCCTGCAGCAGGAGCCCTTCTACGCCACGCCCTACGACCGCATCGCCGCCAACGGCGGCGTGGGCGACGTGCTGATCGTCGGCGCCGGCAACGGCTCCGACGTCGCCCTCGCCCTGCGTCAGGGCGCGACGAGCGTGGACGCGGTCGAGATCGATCCGCGCATCCACGACCTCGGCGTGGACCTGCACCCGCAGAAGCCGTTCGACGACCCGCGGGTGCGCTCGTTCATCACCGACGGTCGCGCCTATCTCCACACGACCGACAAGCACTACGACCTGGTGATCTTCGCGCTGCCCGACTCCCTCACCCTCGTCGCGGGCTCCAACCAGCTGCGGCTCGAGAGCTATCTGTTCACCCAGGAAGCGCTCGAAGACGTGAAGGCCCGGCTCAATCCCGGCGGCGCGTTCGCGATGTACAACTACTACCGCGAGGACTGGCTCATCGGCCGCCTCGCCAACACCGCCGAGGCGGCGTTCGGCCACCAGCCGTGCATCGACACCTACGCCGCGCGCAGCGCCACGATCGTGGTGGGGCTCAAGGCCACCGACCAGTCGTGCGGCGACCCCACGAGCGTGGCGAGCGCGGTGGCGTCGGTCGACGGGCCGGCGCCCGTGCACGACGACAAGCCGTTCCTCTATCTCAAGGACTCGAGCATCCCGTCGCTGTTCCTCGTGGTCATCGCGCTGATCATCGGCATCTCGCTGATCGCGGTGCGTGTCGTGGGAGGACCGTTCCGCAGGATGGCGCCGTACGCCGACCTGGCCTGCCTCGGCGCTGCGTTCCTGCTGCTGGAGACCCGAGCCATCACCTGGTCGGCACTGCTGTTCGGCACGACCTGGCTGGTCAACGCGATCGTCTTCGCCGGCATCCTCATCGTGGTGCTGCTCGCGGTCGAGGTCACGCGGCGGCTGCCCAAGCGCCCGTCGCGACCGATCGCCTACGTCTTCCTCGGCGCGACCCTGCTCGTCGCGTGGCTGGTGCCGACCTCCTGGCTGCTCTCGCTCCCGGTGCCGGTGCGCGTGGTCGTGGCCGTGGCGATCGCGTTCGGGCCGGTGTTCGCGTCCAACATCGTGTTCGCGACCCGGTTCGACAGCACGGAGGACCCGACGTCGGCGTTCGCGGCCAACCTGCTCGGCGCGATGGTCGGCGGCTGCATGGAATACCTCAGCCTCATCGTCGGCTACCCGGCCCTCATCGGCCTCGCGGCCCTGCTCTACGCCGCCGCCTTCGCGCTCGGCCCGAAGGTCAGGCTGCCAGCAGCTGTCAGCGCCTGACCCAGCTCACGACGTCGTCCTCGTCGATGTGTAACCACGACGGGGTATAGCCAGTCCTGGTCACACATCGACGGTCAGGCGTGGGCTGCCTGGTACTTCGCCTGGAGCTCGGCGCTGATCCGGCCGCGCTCGTTGACGGTGATGCCCTGCGACTTGGCCCACTCACGGATCTCGGAGGGGTTCTCGACTCCCCCGCCCTTCCCACGGCCAGAGCCGCGAACTGCGGTCCGACGAGCGGAACCGATCCGCCGACCGTGGCCGACGTACTGCGCGAACGCGTCGCGCATCGCGGCTGCGTTCTCGTGGGACAGGTCGATCTCGTAGGAGACGCCGTCGAGGGAGAACGTCACCGTCTCGTCCGCGTGACCGCCGTCGAGGTCGTCCACGAGCACGACCTGAACCTTCTGCGCCATGGAGTCCTCATTCATCTCGATAATCGTGAAAGACATTTCCGTATGAGAATGCCGGGTCAATAGCGTCAGTGTGGCGTCATTCATAGGAAACAACAAATGGCGCGAGCGAAAAACCACTGATTGCGGGGTTTCACCCGGTGAATGCGATCGAATGACGTGACGAGGATATGTCGACCCCTTTGCCGCGACGGCGGGTGCGACTGACGACCGCTAGGCTGAGCGCGGTGCGTCAGCGACGCCGCGCCGTCCCGCACCCCACAGGACGGACGCCGTGACCAGCGACCAGACCTTCAGCTCTCCCGCCGACCTCGAGCCGGCGCTCCCGTCGACCCTCGCCGCGGACGTGGTCTCGGACGACATCGCGGCCCTGCGCGCTGACATCCGGGTGCTCGGCGAGCTGCTCGGCGCCACCCTCGTGCGTCAGGACTCCGCCGAGCTGCTCGCCCTCGTGGAGGACGTACGCCGGACGGCCCGCACCGATCTCGGCGCGACGAGCGACCTGCTGCACCGGGTGGACCTGCCCACGGCGATCCGCCTCGCACGGGCGTTCTCGACCTACTTCCATCTCGCCAACGTCACCGAGCAGGTGCACCGCTCACGCGTGCAGCGCGCGGCTCGTCGCATCGACGGGGATCCGCTGAGCGCGGCCGCCCGACGTATCGAGGCAGCGCTCGCCAACGGCGACGTCACCCAGGAGGGCGTCTCTGCCGGGATCGCCCGGCTGTCGGCGCGGCCGGTTTTCACCGCGCACCCCACCGAGGCGGCTCGTCGCTCGGTGCTGCTCAAGCTCCGCGCCATCGCGGACCTGCTCGACACCGCCGAGCGCGACGGCATGACCTTGGACCACCCGCGGGTCGCCCGCCGCGCGGCCGAGCTCGTCGACCTGCTCTGGCAGACCGACGAGCTGCGCCTGGACCGCCCTGAGGTGATCGACGAGGCACGCAACGCCCTCTACTACCTCGACGACCTCGCCCACGGCCCGGTCGCGGAGGTGCTCGACGACTTGTCGCTGGCCCTGGCCAGCATCGGGGTGCAGCTGCCGGCCGACGCGCGGCCGCTGTCGTTCGGGTCGTGGATCGGCGGCGACCGCGACGGCAACCCGTTCGTGACGCCCGACGTCACCCGCCAGGTGATCGACCTCGTACGCGACCACGCGGTCCGCGACCTGCTGCCGGTCATCGTCGGGCTCATCGAGGAGATCTCGGTGAGCGAGCGGCTCAACGACGTCTCACCCGAGCTGCGCGCATCGTTGGAGGTAGACCTGGTCAACCTCCCCGACCTCGACCCGCGCTATCAGCGGATCAACGCGGAGGAGCCCTATCGGCTCAAGCTCACCTGCGTGCACAAGAAGCTCAACAACACCCGCGCCCGCATCGCCACGGCCGCACCGCACCGGGCCGGCAGCGACTACTCCACCACCCGCGAGCTGCTCGACGACCTGATGCTGGTGCGTGACTCCCTGGCCACCCACCGCGGCGAGCTCGCCGCCCAGGGTGTCGTCGACCAGGCCATCCGGTCCATCGCGGCGTTCGGGCTCTCGCTGGTCACCCTCGATGTCCGCGAGCACGCGCTTGCGCACCACGCGGCGGTGGGCGTGCTCGTCGACCGACTCGGCGAGCAGGGCTGGCGCTATGAGGACCTGCCGCGCGAGCACCGGCTCCGGCTGCTCTCCGCCGAGCTCCTGTCACGGCGTCCGCTGGCCTCGACCCCACCGCCGCTCGAGGGCGACGACCTGCGCACCTACAACGCCTTCGTGGCGATCCGCGAGGCGCTCGACCTGCACGGTCCGGACGTCTGCGAGACCTACATCATCTCGATGACCAAGGGCGTCGACGACGTCCTAGCCGCCGTGGTCCTGGCCCGCGAGGCAGGTCTCGTCGACATCGCCGGCGACGTCGCCCGCATCGGCTTCGTGCCGCTGCTCGAGACCGTCGACGAGCTCCGTCGCGCGGGCGAGCTGCTCGACGGGCTGCTGGCCGACCCGTCCTACCGCCGGATCGTCACCCTGCGCGGCGATGTGCAGGAAGTGATGCTCGGCTACAGCGACTCCAACAAGGACGCCGGAATCACGACGTCGCAGTGGGAGATCAACCTCGCGCAGCGGCGACTCCGCGACGTCGCACGCGCGCACGGCGTACGCCTGCGCCTGTTCCACGGCCGCGGCGGCACGGTGGGCCGTGGCGGTGGTCCGACCTACGACGCAGTGCTCTCGCAGCCGCACGGTGTCCTCGACGGTGAGATCAAGCTGACCGAGCAGGGCGAGGTCATCTCCGACAAGTACCTCCTGCCCTCGCTGGCACGGGAGAACCTCGAGCTGCTGCTCGCCGCCGTGGTCGAGGCGACCGTGCTCCACCAGAGCCCGCGCGCCGGCACCGGGCGCCTCGCGGTCTGGGACCCGGTCATGGACCTCGTGTCAGGTCGCGCCCAGCAGGCCTACCGCGCCCTCGTCGACGATCCCGACCTGCCGCGCTACTTCGCCACGTCGACACCGGTGGAGGAGCTCGCCGACATGCACCTGGGCTCGCGCCCGGCCCGTCGCGCGACGGCCGACGCGGGCATCGAGTCGCTCCGCGCCATCCCGTGGGTATTCGGGTGGACCCAGTCACGACAGATCGTGCCGGGCTGGTTCGGCGTCGGCAGCGGCCTGCGCGCGGCCCGCGAAGCGGGGCACGGCGAGCTGCTGGCGCAGATGCACGCCGACTGGCACTTCTTCCGCAACTTCGTGTCCAACGTCGAGATGACCCTCGCCAAGACCGATCTCACCGTCGCCCGGGAGTACGTCGACCAGCTCGTCCCGGTCGAGCTGCGGCACGTCTTCGACGTCATCGTCGCCGAGCACGAGATCACACGCACCGAGATCCTGGCACTCACCGAGACCGGACGCCTGCTCGGTTCGCAGCCCTCGCTCGCCTCCACCCTGGCGACCCGCGACCTCTACCTGCTGCCCCTTCAGCTCCTCCAGGTGCAGCTGCTGCGACGCGTGCGCGAGCACCGGGCCAGCGACGTCGACGATGTCGACCCCACCCTGCGCCGCGCCCTGCTCCTCACGGTCAACGGCATCGCCACCGGCCTCCGCAACACCGGCTGAGAGCAGACCTTTGCCCGCTCGGCCGAACTGACATCGGATCGTCGCGATGGCCAAGACCGAGTGCGCCCGCGGCGCAGCCGTCAGCCGGTTCACCCGAAGGCGAGCGCGATCGGCACCTAGGCTCGCGGCGGATGGTCTTGGAGCAGGTGCCGCCGCGCCTCGGGCCCGACGATCTCCTCAGCGAGGATCTCGATCCCACGTGAGTCGATCAGGGCAGAGCTGATGGAAAGCCAGACCGGCGGAAGATGGCTCAGTCCATGCACTCCATCCGTATTCCATCGGACAACGACCGACATGTCGGGCCCGACTCCCAACGTCGCGAGGGACAGGCAATCGGGTGCAAGGTCGTGGAGAGTTAGTGCCACAGCGTGCACCAGCAGCTCGGCGCGAGCATCGGGGTTCAGCATGTCGTCATAGTGGCCTCGAACGGCGCAGAACGGCACGTCCCCGGCACGTGGGGATCGCATCGGCTGATCCTCGATGGGGTCCGCGGCCACGATCACACGTCGGGCGTGGCGATCACCCCAAAGCCAAGGACCATCGCTCGCCGGGCTGTCGTGTGACGGCGTGGCCTTCAGTGACCTCGTAGACGGGCTCGTAACCAAGGACCTCGACCTTGCCTTCCCGAACGACGACACCGGAGCGTTCCGGGATGCCCAGCAGAGTGCGTTCGCGCTCGTTGCTCCAGGCAATCGCGTCCCCGAGCTGGGCGACGGTGAAGTGCGGCAGCACATCGAGATACCCCACGAGACCGAGCGCCGAGAGGTCAGCGAGGTCGAGATCGTTGTCGTCCAAGTGCAGCGCGATCGACACGTCGCTGAGTGCGAGGAGTGCTCCGGCGCTTCCGCCGTAGTAGTCACCGCCACCGTCCACGAACTTTCGCACGGCGTCTAAGAAGCCGTTCCGCCGAACATGATCAAGCAGCCGGAACGTGTTGCCTCCACCCACGAAGAGCAGCTCCGCAGACGCGAGATGATCCGGGGCGTGCTGGCTCAGGTCTGTCCAGGTCTCGACCACGACATCCGCGTCGAGCTCACGGAACCCACGGACGAGCCACTCCTGGGCCATCCGTGCCCGCTCCGGCGGAAGGGCAAAGGGCCAGTAGACGATCCGGGCCTTGCCGGCGAGCATGAATCGCCAGAGGACGGACTCGTCGGCAGCACTACC
>JANMBJ010000041.1:0-9396 GCA_031360335.1 Candidatus Nanopelagicales bacterium | reverse complement strand
GACGGGTCCTTCGCTTCCGATTCAGGCGGAAGCGAAGGACCCGTCTTCGTCGTGGACATGAATCCGGTCCCACCGTGGCACCACGTCGTCAGCTAGACGCTGCGCGATGAACGGTGGTCGCCACGGTCGTCAAACGCCGTCGACCCGAAAGTGGGTTCACTACTGTGGGAACTGCCGTGGTGCCCCGTTTCCCCCTGAATGAGAAACGGGGTACGACGGACTTGGGATCGCCGTCCTCGGGCTCGACGCCCTGAGGAACCCGCTCCTCGTCCATCTGAACGGCACGCGGGGAAGTGCTCCGTCGTGGGGGGCTGCGGCTCTAGGTGCCGGCAGACGCTTGCCGGCGCTGGCACCGGATTGCGACGGATCAGACAGCATCACGATGAAGCCGATCCGCCGATGGGCAGGGTCGGCTTGGCTGTTCCGCAGGTCAGTGGCTGATCAGGGCTGGGACCCACGCCCGCAACTCGAGCGCCCCCCGACTCGCGACACGATGGCGAGACTGCCTCTCGGTCTAGGACTTGTCCTCCAGTCCGCTCGGGGCGAGGTTGCTGAGCGCGGTGGCAATCCGGCTCGGGGGCAGCCCCAGTGCTTCCGACCGCTCCTTGCGGACGATGGCCTCACGTACCACGTGACCGCCCACGTAGCGGATCGGGTCCGGTGGGAAGCGCTTGGTCTTGGCTGAGACCAAGCCAGCCCGTCCCCACTCGTCATCGAGTCCCAGCACCATGGAGGACAGGATCTTCGATCCCACCACGCTCGGCCCGACACCGTTACCTGACCAACCGACTCCCACGGCGATCGTCTTCTCCGCGTTGAGCCAGTCCAGGATCGGAAGACTGTTGGCGGTGCGATCGATGGGACCGGCCCAGTCATCGGTGATGGAGACGTGCCGCAGCGTTGGGTAGTAGCGGTGAAGGTCGCGGGTCACCATCGCGGCCCGGCCGCGGTGCCGCTCCATCGATGGTGGCATCCAGCCGCCCAGCCCGATGGCCCACCCGCCCTTTCCGAAGACGACCCGGCCGGAGTCCGTCGTGCGGTAGTAGCAGACGAGCGTTTGGGAGTCGGTCACAGCCGGCCCCGTCCTCCAGCCGATCTGGTCGAGCTCGTCGGGGATCGGAGCCGTCGCGACGATGTCGCTCGAGATGACGAAGAGGCGCGTGTGGAGTTCGCGCAGGCCCGCGGCCCAGGCATTGGTCGCCAGTACGACGCGATCGGCCCGAACGACTCCGCGGTCCGTCTCCACACGCGGTGGCCCCTTGCGCGAGATCTTGCGGACCCTGCTGCCTTCATGGATGCGAACCCCGAGGTCGAGGGCACGCTGCCGAAGTGCACGTACTAGATGGCCCGGGTGGACGGTGGCCGAGCGGGGCTCGAGGACCCCGGCGAGATGATTGACGCTCCCGGCCAGGCGGGCGACCTCGTCGTCGGGAACCTGGACATATGTCCCCGGCTGCGCCGAGTTCGAGCGCGTCACGACGTCCGTCCAGGACTTGTCCTGCACCTCGGTCGTGGCGGTCCACAGCCAGCCGGCCCGCCGGAACTCCGCCTGAGGTGCATACGCCTGGCAGAAGTCCCCGATCTCCGACACGGCCTCCTCGGAGGCGACAGCCAGCCGGAGAGCCTCAGCCTCGCCGCACAGAGCCACCAGGGACGAGAACTTGGGCCACCAGGACAGGACGAAGCCGCCGTTGCGTCCGGATGCGCCACCACCGCAGACGTCGGACTCGAGGATCACCACGTCGAGCTGAGGTTCGAGGGTTTTGAGCCGGATCGCGGTCCACAGTCCCACGAACCCGCCCCCGATGATGGCGACGTCGCAGTGGACAGTCCCGGTCAGGGCGGGCAGCACGTCGTCCGTTCCCGCCTCCCTCAACCAGAGCGAACGGTGACGCGCGTCCGTTGAGATCACCATCGGGCTTGCCTCCTACGAGCTAGAGCGATGTTGCGGTCGACTTCCCCGACACACGGTGAGCCGGGTCACCAGCCTGCGTACGGGGCGACCTCGTCATCGGAGACGACGCCTCTGACGGCGTCGGCGAAAGCGGTGTGGAGCACGTCAACCCCGAAGCCGATCTCGTCGTCGGGGATGGACAGAACCGGAGTCACCTCGAGCACGTGACCACCCACGTAGTACACGACGACGCCGAGCTGGTGAGCGCGGTACACGACCTTGCGCGCCAAATGGGGCGAGGGCTCTCCCGTGAGCGGGTCGAGCACGTCGACGCCGATGGTGAGTCCGCGGCCACGCGTGTCACCCTGCGCGGCGGCACGATCCGCGTTCAGTGCCTCGAGCATGCGCGCTCCCGCCACCGCGGCGCGTTGAGGCAGCTCATCCCGCTCGAGCGTGGCCAGCACCGCCCGACCGGCTGCCGCGCACACAGGGTTGCCCGAAGTCGTCAGCAGCGACGTGGCCGCGGCCACGTCCAGGATGGACTTGGGACCCACCGCGGCACTGAGCGGCAGACCACCACCGATGGCCTTGCCGAACGTCACCAGGTCGGGCGTGATGCCCTCGTGCTCGAATGCATGCAGCAGGCCAGTGCGGCCGAGGCCGACCTTGACCTCGTCGATGATCACCGGGACCCCAGCGGCCCTGCACAGGCCGACGGCTTGGCTGAGGAACCCAGCCGGTGGGATCACGATGCCGCCATCGGACTGGATCGGTTCGACGATGAAGCAGGCCACGTCGGCTGCGTCCAGCTCTTGGGCGAGGTCAGCCAGGACGGACGAAACCTCGTCGGGACGTCGGGGGAAGTGCAGCAGCCTCGAGTCGGCGTCACCGGGCATCCCGGCATCGACGTACAGCCCCGACACGCCCATGGCGACGCCGAGTCCGCCGTGGTAGCCGCCGTGGAAGGCCAGGATGCGGCGTCGTCCGGTGGCAAGGCGGCATGAACGCAGGGCAGCCTCGTTGGCGTCCGTTCCCGAGTTGCCGAGGTAGACGCGGCGGTCTGGCTCTGCCGCGGCGATGGGTGTGATCCGTCGAAGGTCCTCGGCGAGGCCGACCATGTGCTGGTTCACCGCAGACAGCCCGCTGGCGCCGCTCTGATCGCGAAGCGCCGATGTGACGGCCTCGACGATCCGAGGGTGCCCGTAGCCCAGTCCCGCGGCGGTCCATCCCGCGCTGAGGTCCAGTAGGCGTCGACCCCCTTCTTCGACGAGCCATCCACCTGACCCGCCCGTCACAGCGAGCGGGAAGAAGCGGAGCTTGGATACTCCGGCCAGGGCAGCGTCGTCACGGTCGAGGAGCGATCTCACGTCGTCTCCCTGGAGTCTCGGAGGATGAGCGCCCGGCGATCGTCTGGACCAATGATCGGCCTAACGGCGCGGGAGCGGATCAGCATCATGAGTCCGCGGGGGCGCCAAGCAGGAGCTCACACCCTGCGAAGTAGCCGGCGAGTAGACACTCTGCGATGCCGCGCACCTCATCGTCGCTAGGAGCGAAGGCTGGATGATGCAGTCCAGGTGTCGAAAGTTCTGCGTCACCCAACCCGTAGAACACCATGACCGATGGGCACATCTCCCCGTAGTAGGAGAAGTCGTCGGACCCGCAGGAGCGCAGGTCCACCGGGACACGGGCAGTCAGGGAACCGATCCAGCGTTCTGTCGCGTTGGCCAGCGGTCCGTCGTTGATCAGGGGGGGCTCGCCGGCGTTGAGCACGAACTCCGCGGAGCAGTCGTGGACTGTCGCTGCCCGCTCTACGACTTGGCGTAGCTTGCTGCCGAGAAGCTCGCGGTCTGCGCTGTCGAACGTCCGGATCGTGCCCTCGAGGACGGCTACGTCGGGGATCACGTTCGGTGCGTGCCCCGCATGGATCGAGCCGACCGTCACGACGGCTGGGTTGAGCGGACTGACGCGCCGTGACACGAGAGCTTGCACGGAGACGACAACTTCCGACGCGGCCAGCACCGGGTCCCCAGTCACATGCGGGTATCCGGCGTGCCCACCCATCGCGCGCAGGACGATCCGGAAGTCGTCCGACGACGCGTTCACCGCGCCCGCCATGGACGAGAAGGTGCCCGCCGCCAGGCGCGGCTGCACATGCACACCGATCATCGCGCCGACGGACTCCGAGAGTAGGGCCTTGGACCGGACGAGATCGGCGGCGCCGGAGGGGACCGCTTCCTCGCGAGGCTGGAGGACGGCCACCACCGGCAGAGGCGCATCAACCGAGCGCAGCGCGCGCACTACAGCGACAAGAGCTGCCATGTGCACGTCGTGGCCGCAGGCGTGCGAGGCGCCGTTGGTGGACGCCCAGGGAAGTCCTGTCTGCTCGACCAACGGGAGGGCGTCCAGCTCAGCCCGGAGACCGATGGCCGGGCCGTCGCCACCGATGCGCACCACCCGACCACCGTGAACGTCGGGGGAGCCTGTCGCATCAAGTGCGTCGAGCAGACGGAGGGTGGTCGGTCCTTCGGACCCGCTGAGATCCGGGTGGGAGTGCAGTTCGTGCCGCAGTTTGATGGCCGCCGGCAACTCTGCCTCCAAGGCGGCTAAGGCCCGGCCGACATCAGCGTTGGTCCAACGGCTCATTCGTCGGCCAATCCATAGGCGCGCAGGGCGTTTCCGCGACCCATCATCTCGACGTAGCGAAGCGCGTCACGTTCGGACATCTGGTCCTGGCCCACCCACCTGCCCAGGACGTCGGCCAGTCCGGAGCGCCACAGCAGGGCGCCGCAGTAGTACAGCTCCGGTAGGCCGAATGCGTCGGAGGAGAACAGCAGCTTGCTGAAGGGCGCGAGTTCGAGGGCGTGTTCAATGGCGGTGCGGTATGAAGGCCCGGTGTAGTTCAGGACGACACCGGTGTCGAACCAGACGTGCGGGAACACTTGGGCGAGGAATCCGGCCTCACGCACGAACGGATAGCAGTGCAGCAACATGACCTGCGCACCCGAATCCACTGTCCGGCGCAAGAACTCGGTCATCTGTGTGGGATCGCAGCGGTGGAGGTTGATGTCGGAGTCGCCGTAGCCCACATGGAACTGGATCGGTTTCGCGAGGTCCACCGCGGTCCACAGGATATGGCGGAGCAGGACCGGGTGATCGAGCCGCGGGCGCTCTCGGTCGGCGCGCGCGAGCCACTCGTCGGCGGCCTCGCGAACCTCGTTGTCGGTCGGACGGTCCGGGTCGAAGTCGAGGCCGTACCGGTAGGCCATGATCGATTTGAAGCCGACCGCTGTCGCTGCGCGGCGGGTGAGCTCATCTCCGAAGTCGTCTGCGAAGGACGGCGCGGTCGTCGAGGCGGCGATCGACTCTGCGACGCTTTCGAGCCGAACGATCTCGTGCGCGTGATACCCGAACCGCTCGCGCATCTCGTCCACGCCGAGGATAGTCGTGCTGCGGAAGCCCGAGTCGACGATCAGGGAGCCGATGCCTGTCTCGCGCATCAGGATGTCGGACACTCCCTGCTGGCCAAGTCGCTCCCGTGCTGCCCAGTAGTCCTCAGCGGTGCTGTGCCGGGCTAGTCCGAGGAGCGGGGCACACTCCGCGCGGAACACCACTCCGATGGGTGAGTCGAAGATGGTCTGTCCCGCTGGCTGCTTCCAGTCCGACTCGGTGGCCAGGAGCTCGAACGCAGGTCGGTCCAGGTCCTCGCGCACGAGTCCGTGACAGTGGTGGTCGATGAGCCTCACTGTTTCGGAGGCTTCGCGGATCCTGCTCATTGGTCCTCCTGGATTGCGGAGTCGGCGTCGGGGTAGCGGAACCTCTGCTCGTCCCAGATTCGGTCGTACTCGGCCAGCCGATTGCGCGTCTTGTCCCCCAGAGCCTCGGTGACCGAGGCGATGAGGGCCTCCACGAGGGCCATGACCGGCACCTGCGTGTCGAAGGGGCTCGGACCCTGTACGCCGACGCTGAGGACCAGCGAGGCGTCCACCGTCAGCGGACTAAGCCATGGGTCGGTCACGAGCAGGACCTGGGCACCTTTCCGGGCCACCTCGCGCCCGAACTCGACAGTCGAGCGTTGATACCGGCGAACGTCGAAGACGAACACGACGTCTCCGCGCCTGACCGACAGCAAGTAGCCGACTCGCAACTCCGGGGTCAGATGCTGCACTCCGTCGCGAAGGATCTCCAGGTGCATCGCCAGCGCTCGTGCAGGCAGTTCCGTGAAGCGTCCTCCGGTGGTGAAGATCCTTCGCGCCGAGATGATGCGGTCGACGACTGCGGCGTAGGTCGTGCGATCGAGGTGAGCGAACGAGGCATCGAGCGCGTCGATGAGGTCGGCACGGGTCCTGTCGATCGCGTCGTCCTGCCGCAGCCTGGCGGCATCGAACTGCGCGAGGGGTGACGCCGTGCGGTCGGCCACTTCGACGAGGAGCGCTTGCTGGAAGTCGAGGAATCCCTCGAAGCCCAACCGCGCGCACAGCCGCATCACGGTCGGGCCGCTCACCTCGGCTGTCTCCGCGAGCCGTGCGACGGTCTCGAGGCCGGCCACCGGATAGTTGCGCAGCACGACCAGGGCCACGCGCTTCTCGGCACGCGGCAGACCCGGGAGGGATTCGCGGATCCGGTCCGCGATCGTGACCTGCACGTAACAGACGATACGGATTCTCCTATTGACAGCGCAAGCGGAACGTAGGTTATATCTTTAGGCATCCCTTCTGGAGGTTTCATGAGACTGCGTTTTCGCCCTGCTCTGGCCGTGATGGCATGCATGTCGTTGGCTGTAACTGCCTGCGGATCAAGCGATCCAGGCGTTAGCTCCACCGCTTCCGGCGGGGTGACGGCTTCCGGGGGCCTCATCGTCGTGGGGTTTCCCGCGGATCTGTCGAGCACCTATGCGTACTACGACGTGCCCATGAAGGAAGGGGCGCAGATGGCGGTCGACGAGATCAACGAGGCGGGCGGGGTACTGGGAAGCCGGCTCAAGCTCGACGTCGTCGACCAGCGCAACGACCCTGCCGAGTCCAGCAAGGTCACCCAGCAGATGATCGATGACGGCGCGGTCTACCTCATCGGCTCGACAGGAGATGTCGTCACGGCCCAGGGGCAGCTGGCCTGCGCTGCCGGCATCCCGATCTCCACCGGTGACGGCACCTCTCCCGTCCTTGTCAACGACATGGGCACATGTGCGTACCAGCTCGTCATGAACGACACGGTTCAGGGTGCGACGGTGGCGAAGTACGCGCTGGATCAGGGCTACACGACGGCGCTGACGGTGGCGTCGCCGGACTACCCCTACACGGCGAACCTCCCGAAGTATTTCAAGTCGATCTTCGAGGCCGGGGGCGGCAAGGTCACCAGCGAGGAGTCCTACAAGATCGCCGCAGGCGATTTCTCCGCACTGGTCACCAAGATCGCGAACGTGAACCCTCAGCCGAGCGTGATCTTCACACCGATGTACCCGCCAGACACGCAGGTCTTCATGAAGCAGCTCCGCGACGCAGGAGTGACGACGCCTGTGCTGTCCACCGACGGCAACCTCGATCCCTCGCTGGTTGACGCGGGTGCCAAGGCGATCGATGGGATGGTGTACAGCGCCAGCGTCTGCCCCGCCTCGGCCGATCCCAAGATCGAGACTTTCTACACCTCGTACAAGAAGCGCTACGGCAAGGACCCGAGCTCCGTCGTGGCCGCACTGGGCTACGACGAGATCAAGATCCTGGCCGACGTCATCACCAAGTCCGGCAAGGCCGACAAGAAGGCGATCGTGGAGGGCCTCAAGTCCGTCAGCTACTCGGGCGTGACCGGGCAGTTGACGATGGATCCCGACACCAGGCGGGCCAAGAAGGCGGTCGCCCTGGTCAAGATGGTAAAGGCCGAGTTCACCTGCCTGCCTGCTCCGGAGTTCCCGGCCACTCTGCCGGCCCCCTGAAGCTCAGCGAGCCGAAGCACGAGCACATCACCAGGGGACGGGCTTGAACTCAGTCGACGGGAGGCCACGCGGATGACGGACCCGCTCATCCGCGTGGCTGGAGTCACGGTGCGGTACGGAGCCGTGACGGCACTCCGTGATGTGTCGATCGAGGTCAACCCCGGCGAGATCGTCGCCGTGCTAGGCCCGAACGGCGCCGGCAAGTCGACGCTCATGCGGACGATCGCGGGTGTGCACAGGCCGACGGCGGGACAGGTGCACCTCGCCGGCACACCTGTCGAGTCGGGCTCCCCGGAGCGGGTGGCTCGCCGTGGCCTCCGCCTCGTTCCCGAAGGGCGGCAGATCTTCGGTCCGATGACCGTGGAGGAGAACCTCCGGATGGGATCGCCGGACAGCGGCGCCGCACTACATGATCAGCTGGAACGCGCGTACGAGCGGTTCCCCATCCTCGGCGAGCGGCGCCGGCAGACGGCCGGGACACTGTCCGGCGGTGAACAGCAGATGCTCGCGATCGCGAGGGCTCTGATGGCCGCGCCGCGGGTGATCCTTTACGACGAGCCGTCTCTCGGGCTAGCGCCCCGGATCGTCGACCAGATCTTCGAACTCATCGTGGGGCTTCGCGATGAAGGGGTGACCTCCGTGGTGGTCGAACAGAATGCGCGGCGGGCACTGGCGATGTCCGACCGTGCGTACCTGCTGGCCGCCGGCTCGGTGAAGGCCTCCGGCCGCTCGGCGGAGATGGCGGAGTCGGACATCGCTGGCCACTACTTCGGGACACGGCGATGAGCCAGTTCTTCCAACAGCTTCTCAACGGTCTGTCGCTGGGCAGCATCTATGCCGTCCTATCCCTCGGACTGGCGATGATCTACGGGACTCTGGGGATCCTGAACTTCGCCTACGGCGAGCTGATCACCATCACCGGCTACACGATGTACTTCGCCACCCAGGCAGGCCTCTCGTTTGCGGCGGCCGCGGCGCTCGGAGCGATCGCTGCGGCAGTGGCGTCCGTGCTCATGCAGCAACTGGTGTTCCGGCCCCTGCAGCGGGCAGGCTTCGTCACCCTGCTGTTCGCCTCGTTCGCGCTCTCCGAAGTCCTTCAAGGAGTGTTCCGTCAAGCAGTTTCCCCTCGGGCGAAGGGGATACCGCTTCCGGACGCCTTGAGCAACACCATCGTGCTGGGCACCCTGCGGATCAGCATGCTGACCATCATCACCTTCGTGGTCGCCATGGTGGCGCTCGCCGTGTTTGCCGTATTCATGCGGCGCTCCCGCGCGGGCCTCCATATGCGGGCTGCCGCGCTGGACCTGACCACCACCCGCCTGCAGGGGGTCTCTGCCGGGCGCGTCATCCTGCTGGCCTTCGCCCTGTCCGGGATGCTGGCAGGCATCGCCGGCGTCCTGTGGATCTCGCGCACCGCGACTGTGACGCCTTCGACGGGTGCCACGCCGATCCTGGTCGGGTTCATCGCCGTCGTCCTGGGTGGGCTGGGCAGCACGGTTGGGGCCGTCGTCGGCGGGTTCGCCTTTGGTCTTCTCGAGGTGTTTCTGGAGGCCTACCTGCCGCTCGGTGTCGTGCC
>JANMBJ010000241.1:0-3564 GCA_031360335.1 Candidatus Nanopelagicales bacterium | reverse complement strand
TGCTCTTCCTGCTCGTCGTGTGGCTCGTGCTCGTCGCACTTCACGTGAAGCCGACCTATGTCCTCCCGCCGCCCTCGGACGTCTGGGCCACCTTCACCGACTACTGGGAGAAGGGTGCCGTCCAGGAGGCGGTGTGGAACTCGCTGCGTCGTGCCTTCGTCGGATTCGCGATCTCGGTCGTCGTCGGCACCGCGCTCGGGCTCCTGTTGGCACAGTCGCGCTTCGTACGCACCGCGATCGGCCCGCTCGTATCAGGGCTGCAGTCGCTGCCGTCGGTCGCGTGGGTGCCGGCGGCGATCATCTGGTTCGGCCTGTCCGACGCGGCGATCTACACCGTGGTGCTCCTCGGTGCGGTGCCATCGATCGCCAACGGGCTGCTGGCCGGCGTGCGGCAGGTGCCGCCGCTCTACCTGCGGGTGGGCCGGGTGCTCGGTGCACGTGGCTGGGCCTCGATCCGCTACGTCGTGCTCCCTGCCGCCATGCCCGGCTACCTCGCCGGCCTGCGCCAGGGCTGGGCCTTCGCGTGGCGCTCGCTCATGGCGGCCGAGCTCATCACGTTCTCCCCCGAGCTCGGCACCAGCCTCGGTCAGCTGCTGCAGATCGGCCGCGAGCTCTCCGACATGACGCTCGTGATGGCGGCGATCCTCATGATCCTCGTCGTCGGCGTCGGCATCGAGCTGCTGGTGTTCGCACCCATCGAACGGCAGATGCTGCGAAGCCGCGGTCTCACGACGGGATCGGCGACGTGACCTCGCCGTCGTATCCCCTCGTCCTCGACCTCGCGGGCAAGCGGGTGGTGGTCGTCGGCGGTGGGCCGGTCGCGGCACGACGTGCTGCGTCGCTCGTCACCTCGGACGCACAGGTCGAGATCGTGGCGCCGTGGCTGTGCGAGGAGCTCGCCTCCCTGGTCGCTGACCGCACAGTCGTGTGGCATGCACGCGACTACCGCGTCGGCGACGTCGACAGTGCTTGGCTCGTGCACACGGCCACCGGCGATCGCGCCACCGACGACGCGGTGGCGTCTGCTGCCGAGTCTGCACGCATCTGGTGCGTTCGAGCCGACGACGCAACTGTCTCTGCCGCATGGACTCCCGCGGTCGCTCGCGGCGCCGACGGCGTTCTCGTCGCGGTATCCGGTGGTCGCGACCCGCGACGATCGCGTGCCATCCGCGACGCCGTCGCTGCGTCCCTCGACACCGGTGAGCTGCCGGTGCGCGCGACCCGATCCCGGGTGCGCAGCGGCCCCGGCACCGTGCACCTCGTCGGCGGCGGCCCCGGCGACGTAGGCCTGCTCACCGTGCGCGGGCGTCGACTCCTCGCCCACACCGACGTCGTTGTGGTCGACCGGCTGGCGCCGCGCGGAGTGCTCGAGCAGCTCTCGTCCGACGTCGAGGTGATCGACTGCGGCAAGACACCAGGTCACCACCAGCTCACGCAGGACCAGATCAACGAGGTCATCGTCGAGCGCGCCCTGCGAGGGCTCGATGTCGTGCGCCTCAAGGGCGGTGACCCGTTCGTGCTCGGCCGCGGGGGCGAGGAGGCACTGGCCTGTCACGCCGCAGGTGTGCCGGTGGAGGTCGTTCCCGGCGTCACGTCGGCGGTCTCCGTGCCCGCGGCTGCAGGCATCCCCGTCACCCACCGCGGGGTAGCGTCGTCGTTCGCCCTCGTCTCCGCCCACGACGGGGTCGACCGGATCGAGCGGGCCGCTCGCGAGCAGCCCGCCTCCACGACCCTCGTGCTGCTCATGGGAGTGCGCCTGCTGCGCGACTCCGCGGCCACACTCGTCGCGTCTGGCCGTCGGCCGGAGACCCCTGTGGCGATCATCGAGCGCGGCTGGACACCCGAGCAGCGGACGACCGTCGGCACGCTGGCCGACATCGCCGACCGCGCGGACGCACGGGGGGTCGAGTCGCCTGCCGTGGTTGTCGTCGGCGACGTCGTAGCCTTGCGCGATCGGCTCGGAGCATTCTCGCCCGAGACCCGATGACGCTCTCGATCCTGCTGGCCCACGGCTCACCCGACCCCCGGTCCGGCCACGCCGTACGGCGAACGGCGGAGGACCTCGCGGAGCGTCTGGGATCGCCCGTCGTGGCTGCGTTCCTCGACTACGACGGTCCTGATCTGGCTGCGTCCGTGGCAGGCACGGATGGCGAGGTCGTGGTTCTCCCTCTGCTGCTGTCGTCGGCCTACCACGCCCGGGTCGACGTGCCCGAGGCCGTTGCCGCGCTCAGGCGCCACGTCGAGCTGCTCGCACCGGTCGGGCATCCGGCAGCGGTGCTCGACACCCTGCTGCTGCGCGCCGGCGGTCGCGTCGTGGTCGTCGCGGCGGGCACGAAGGTCGACGAGGAGCGAGCCGCGTTCGCGACCGCGGTCGTTGCTGCCTCGGTGCGTACCGGGGTGCCGGCGACGGCGGCGTACGCCACCGGACCAGGCCCTCGACTCGACGACGTAGGCGAGGTCGACGTGGTCATGCCCTGGCTCCTCGCCCCCGGTCGTCTGCTCGACACGGTCCGCGCGTCGGCCGAGGCGCTCGGTCGACGCGTCGACGGTGACGGCCTCCTGCTCGAGGCGTCCTTGGTCGATGTCCTTGCGACGCGTCTGACCGGTCGAGGAGCCCCGCCCGTCTCGTCGCGTCTCTGAGTCACGAGGGAGTCGGCGGTGATGGGCAGCCTGGCACCCATGCCCATCACACTGGGGAAGGTCGGCATCGCCGTCCGCGACCTCGAGGCATCATCGTGAGCTCGCCCCGGCGCCGACCCAGTGCTGAACGGGTCCGGCGTGGCTGGGGGTCGACCCGTGGATCACAGCGCAGCGGCAGAACCTGCCCCACCCGCTCGCGAATCGGGTCACCCCGACACCGGTGGGTCAGCGGACGAGGTGCGCGACCACCCGTCGCGCGTCTGACCAGGCAATGACGACACTCCGCAGCCGGGGTAGGTCACCGACTCACCTCGTCGCCGCCTGCGACACGCCCACGCCGGGGATGCAGTGGGGAGGATTCCCTGCGCCTATGGCACGCAGGGGCACATTCATCCCTTGTCTGGCGGTCGGACGCGAGCCGCGGGGGGGTCCTTCGATCGAGGCTGGATTCGACCCATCCGTCAGGGGATCTGCTCCGAACAGGAGATGGCTCGTCCGGTCCTGGACGGGCAATCTCGAGAGGAGATGTCCTATGTCCGACGTCAGTCGACGCACGTTCCTCGCCGGGGTCGGTGCGACGGCAGCAGCCGTCACTGCCGGTGCTGTCCTCCCCGAAGCGGCACTCGCCGCCACCCGCGACGCCGCCCCCGAGGGCGACGCCTCGACCTCCACGCTCGTCGTGCACGTGAAGAACGCCGCCACCGGCGAGCTCACCGTGCTGTCCGGTGACCGCGAGGTCACCGTCACGGATCGCCGCCTCGCGCAGCGCCTCGCTCGCCTCGCCGACTGACCGCTCACACCTGAGCCGTCAGCCCCCGTCGCCGTTCGTCGGCGGCACCCCCCCCAACCCAGCACCAGGAGGACTCGCATGTCGTCCCACCGTGAAGCGCCGGAGATCTCGAAGGATCCCGTCGCGGACAGCAC
>JANMBJ010000477.1:0-2677 GCA_031360335.1 Candidatus Nanopelagicales bacterium | reverse complement strand
CAGCCCGTCTATGTGTAACCACGACGGGCTGGAGCACGTCCTGGTTACACATCGACGGGGGTGCAGGGCACGATGGAGGGGACATGACTGCGCCCACGCTTGCCGAGCTGATGCCCGACCCACCGGACGAGGACTCGCTGTACGACGCGTTCACGGTGTGGACGCAAGGTCAGGGTCTGTCGATGTACCCCGCGCAGCAGGACGCCGTGCTCGAGCTCATCACCGGTGCCAACGTCATCCTGGCCACCCCGACCGGGTCCGGGAAGAGCCTCGTCGCCACCGCCGCGCACTTCATCGCGCTGTCGGGCCAGCGCCGCAGCTTCTACACCGCTCCGATCAAGGCGCTGGTGTCGGAGAAGTTCTTCGCGCTGTGCGAGACGTTCGGTGCGGCGAACGTCGGCATGCTCACCGGGGACGCGAGCGTCAACCCCGAGGCACCGATCATCTGCTGCACGGCGGAGGTGCTCGCCAACATGGCGCTGCGCGCCGGGAGCGAGGCAGACGTCGGCCTCGTCGTGATGGACGAGTTCCACTTCTACGCCGAGCCCGACCGCGGCTGGGCCTGGCAGGTGCCGCTGCTCGAGCTGCCCCAGGCGCAGTTCCTGCTGCTCTCGGCGACCCTCGGCGACGTCAGCTTCTTCACCGGTGACCTCACCCGGCGTACCGGTCGACCGACAGCGCTCGTGAGCTCGAGCGTGCGGCCGGTGCCGCTCTTCTACTCCTATGTGCTCACCCCGTTGCAGGAGACGATCGAGGAGCTGCTCGCCGGAGGCCAGGCGCCGATCTATGTCGTGCACTTCACCCAGGAGTCGGCGATCGAGCGCGCCCAGGCGCTCATGAGCATCAACGTCTGCACCCGCGCGGAGAAGGACAAGATCGCCGAGCTCATCGGCGACTTCCGCTTCACCGCCGGCTTCGGGCGTACGCTGTCTCGCCTAGTGCGCCATGGGATCGGCGTTCACCACGCGGGGATGCTGCCGAAGTACCGCCGCCTGGTCGAGACGCTCGCGCAGGCCGGACTGCTCAAGGTCATCTGCGGCACGGACACCCTCGGCGTCGGCATCAACGTCCCGATCCGCACGGTGCTGTTCACCGGGTTGAGCAAGTACGACGGGGTCCGGCAGCGCCATCTCAAGGTGCGCGAGTTCCACCAGATCGCCGGGCGTGCGGGTCGTGCTGGGTTCGACGAGGCAGGCGGCGTCGTCGTCCAGGCGCCCGAGCACGTCATCGCCAACGAGAAGGCGCTCGCGAAGGCGGGCGACGACCCGCGCAAGCGCCGACAGGTCGTGCGCAAGAAGCCGGTCGAGGGATTCGTGTCGTGGGGTGAGCCGACGTACGACCGGCTCGTCGGCTCGGAGCCCGAGACGCTGACCTCGCAGTTCAGCGTCACGCACTCGACGGTGCTCAACGTTATCGCGCGACCCGGCGACCCGGTCGCTGCGATGCGCAAGCTGCTCACCGACAACCACGACGACGAGAAGTCGCAGCGCCAGCACATCCGTCGGGCCATCGCGATCTACCGGTCGCTGCTGGCCGGCGGAGTCATCGAGCGGCTCGCGGAGCCCGAGGCCGACGGGCGCACGATCCAGCTCACGGTCGACCTGCCGCCCAACTTCGCGCTCAACCAACAGCTGTCACCGCTCGCGCTCGGCGCTCTCGAGCTGCTCGACAGGGAGTCAGCGACCTACGCCCTCGACGTCGTGTCCGTGATCGAGTCGATCCTCGACGACCCGCGCCAGATCCTGTCGGCGCAGACGTTCAAGGCACGCGGCGAGGCCGTGGCCGTGATGAAGTCCGAGGGGATCGAGTACGAGGAGCGGATGGAGCTGCTCTCCGACGTCACGCACCCGAAGCCCCTCGCCGAGCTGCTCGATGCGGCGTACGAGATCTACGAGGGCGGGCACCCGTGGGTCGCTGACTATGAGCTGCGGCCGAAGTCGGTGGTGCGCGACATGTTCGAGCGCGCGATGAACTTCGTCGAGTTCGTCGGCTTCTACTCCCTCGCACGTTCCGAGGGACTCGTGCTGCGCTACCTCGCCGATGCCTATCGCACGCTGCGCCAGACCGTCCCGGAGGCGGCGCGCACCGAGGAGCTCGACGACATCATCGAGTGGCTCGGTGAGCTCGTGCGCCAGGTCGACTCGAGCCTGCTCGACGAGTGGGAGCAGCTACGTGCGGGCACCGACGAGAGCGGTGCGGGACCGGCGCCGATGCCCAGCGGGCCGCCGCGGGTCACCGCCAACACGCGGGCGTTCCGGGTGCTCGTACGCAATGCGCTCTTCCGTCGCGTGGAGCTCGCCTCGCGCCGCGACTGGCTCGCGCTCGGCGACCTCGACGCGGCCGACGGCTGGGGCGCCGACGAGTGGCGCGAGGCGCTGATCCCGTACTTCGAGGAGCATCGCGACATCGGCACCGGCGCCGACGCGCGCGGACCTGCGCGCCTCATCGTCGAGGAGGTGCCCGGCCACTGGAAGGTCCGGCAGATCCTCGACGATCCCGCCGGCGACCACGACTGGGGCTTCACCGCCGACATCGACCTCGCCGCCTCCGACGAGGCCGGCGAAGCAGTGCTCACCCTCCAGACCGTCGGCCAGCTCTAGCCCCACCCCCCCCCCCACCCCCACCCCCCGTGATCTGGGTCCAGTGGTCGTTTCCCACGCCCGGAAGCGACCACACG
>JANMBJ010000462.1:0-16305 GCA_031360335.1 Candidatus Nanopelagicales bacterium | reverse complement strand
GTTCTCCACGACGAGCAGGTCCTTGTAGGCCGGCTGTGCGAGGTTATCGAGCGTGGCGGGCTTGGCGAGCTTGTTCTTGGCGAACCACGCGTCATCAACGTTGATGCAGACGTCGCCGTAGTCGACGGGAGTCACGGTGTTCTGGGTGGCCACCGACAGTGCCGCCGGAACGGTCGCCGCGTTGGGTGAGACGTAGGGGTCGAACACGTCCGCGGTGAGCGCTCGCGAGAGCAGGGTGTTGTCGACGCCGAAGAGCACGTCGCCCTCCGGATTGCCCGCTGTGAGCGCCGCCTTGTTGACGAGTTCACCCGCGTCGCCCTGGCTGATCAGCTTGATGGTGATGCCGGTCTTCGCCGTGAAGTCGGTGAGCAGCGACTTGGTCAGAGCGAAGGAGTCATGGGTGACGAGCGTGACGGTGGTGGGTGCGAACGATGCGGGCACCGGTGTGGCCGGTGCCACGGGGGACGACGAGGCGAAGGTGCCGCTCGAGCCGACCGAGGTGATCGAGCTGGCCGAGGAGCCGCACGCAGCGAGTGCCCCCGATGTTGCGATGAGCACCGCCACCGCGACGCGTCGCGACGCGACGGACGTTGCAGAGCCGAGCCACCACGTGGAGCCGTACGTTCGTGAGATGTCAGGGGCGTGCATGAGGACCATCCCTCCGCCGGCATTACCCGGATCAGGTTCGAGGGTCGGTGGCGGTCGGCCACCCTCTCAGCCCGGCGTTCCTCCGAGCTCCCCTGGCATGTGCAGTTGAGGACCACAGCGTACGCCGCGGATCCTCCCCCGGCATCCGCCGGGCGCCTCAGCCCGCGACGCCGCCGGAGCTGGTGCTCCAGCGAGCCTGACTCGGCGCGCCCTCGGCTGACAAGACCGTCAGGAGTCGGGCGTCTCGGCGGACGCGGCCTTGCGCTTCTCGCGCTCGAGGCGGGCCTTGACGACGAAGGCGTACTGGTCGACGTAGCCCAGCTTGCCGTGCTCGACCAGGGCGTCGCGGATGACGGCTGTCATCTCCTCGCCGCTCATCGAACGCGGGTCGACGGGCAGCCGCTCGGAGAGCCGCACCCGGGCCAGGGTGCGCGCGCCGGAAGTGTCGTCGTAGGTCGTCGCGATCGCGTGCACGGGCACATCGGGGTTGGCCTCCAGCAGCGGGATGAGCACGCGCTGGTGCAGCCGATAGAGGGTCGTCGGGTCAGGGCCACGGGTGCCCTCGGGGTAGATGCCGACCCGGTTGCCGTCGGCCAGGGTGCGCGAGGCCATGTCGAGTGCCCATTCGGTGCAGGCCTCGTCGCCGCGACGCAGCGGGATCTGCCCCATCCAGCGGAAGAAGATCGCCGTCTTCCCTTCGAACCACTCGGCTTTCGTGAACGCGGTGACACGCCACCGGGTGCTCATGACGGCGACGATGGGGTCATAGGTCGAGAGGTGGTTGCCGACGAGGATCGCGGCGCCCGGAGCAACGTTGTCCGCGCCCTCGAGGTCGACCTTCACCTTCGTGCGCAGGACCTGCATCCCGGCGACGGCGAGCCGATAGGTGCGAGCACGGCCTGGCCGGCCGACGCGTACGCCTGGGTAGAGCGTGGCCGCCTGGGCCAGCGCAACGTCGTAGCCCGCAGCGTCATTCATGCGGTTCATCATCGGCCACCGTCACGCGGAATGCGAAACGGCCGCCCGCGGGCGACCGTCTCGTGCGGTCGGACCCAGCGCAGGTCACGGTTGGGTCAAGGCACACGACGCCGGAGCACCGGCCCTGGCTGTTGCTGAGCGACGTGGCTCGACGACAGTTGGCCGGCTCGGGGTCAGTCACGGCGCTCGTTGATGGCTCGCTTGACCAGGACGTACGGCAGGATGAACGCGGCGATCGCTCCGAAGATCCAGATGACGAGCGCGGCGAGGATCCACGTGCCGATCCCGCCGGAGACCGACAGCGACGTCGAGGCGATGTTCGTGATGAACAGCGCCACGAGGCTCGACACGATGCCCACACCACCGCTGAAGGCCGACGCGTTCTTCTCGACCATGTTGCCGATCAGCGGCGACAGGATCGCCTGGACGACGGCAAAGACGCACGCCACCCAGAGGTAGGCGATCCAGCCGCTCACCTCGAACTTGTCGCCGAGGATCACGTCGGCGGCGATGATGCCGATGAAGGCCGAGCTGAAGTAGATCAACAGTCGGATCAGGAATCGGATCATGCGGGGACGGTAGCGCCCGCGACGGACGGCTCGGGGGCGATATGACCAAGTCCGTGACTCCGACTCACAACCCGCGCGGGTCGCCACGCCGCCATCCTCGGTCCGCTGGCGGCGGTCGCTAGGGTCGCGACATGGCCACCACCCGCGTCGCGGTCCTGCTCCGAGGGGTCAACGTCGGGCGCGCCAAGCGCATCTCGATGGCCGACCTTGCGCGGCTGCTCACCGATCTCGGCATGACCGACGTGGCGACCCTGCTCAACTCCGGCAACGCGATCGGCTCGTGGTCGGGACCGATCGGTCCGCTGGGTCGCGCCGTGGGCGCAGCGATCGAGGAACGACTGGGGTTCAGCTGCGATGTGATCGTCCGCACCCGGGCGCAGATCGATGCCGTGGTGGCGACCGATCCGCTCGGCGCCACAGCGACCAACCCGAGCTGGTATCTCGTGACGTTCCTGGGGTCGGCGCCGACGACCGACGCGGTGGCACGTCTCGCTGCCATGGACCTCGCGCCGGATCAGTGGGTTCTCGAGGGCGAGGAGCTCTACGTCTGGATGCCGCAGGGGGTCAACGCGAGCCCCGTCGGGAAGCAGCTGGCGCAGGGCGTGCTCGGCGTGACCTGGACGGGTCGCAACCGGACCACGGTCACGAAGCTGCGCGATCTCCTCTGACCGATCGGTCCTCCGACGAGCCCACGGGTGCGCCTGCCACACCAGGGTCCGAGGAGTACGCCGAAAGCATCCGCTTGTCGTGCGCCGCGTCCACCGCGCAGCACGACCGCACCCGGACGCGACCGCGGATCGCCCCGACCACGAGCGCGACGGCTGGCAGCACCACGATCACACCCAGCACCCATCTCATGCGCCCGACCCTACGTCGCGCGCTACCGCCACCGCGAGCCGCTGGGCGGGTTCAGATACATCCGTGGGCTAGTCCTCGAGGACGGCGTACTCGAGGACCAGCGCCGGGGCGCCGGCCGACAGGAGAGTCACCCGTCCGTCGGCTGCGCCGGTGTCGATGGTGAGCGGACCCGCGAGGGTCTGCAGGAGACGGTGCTCCTGATCCATGGCGTCGGGCAGACCGGCCATCATCGTCGAGCCGAGCGCGCCGAAGGTGACCACGTCACCGACGATCTCGTACGCGCCGAAGAACCGGTTGATCGTGGCCCGGCCGGTCACCCGCCCGTCGTCGCCGAACGTGAGCTCGGCGCTCGGAGTCTCGAGCGTCGCCCTGCCGCAGATCTCCAGGACCCGCAAGGTCTGACCGACGAGCGGGGTGGGGAGAGCGTCATCACTCATGAGCCGATCCTGACATCCGCTGCGCGGCGCCGGCGTTGGTTCTGCTGTGCAGAGGTCGTGAATCGCCTGTCTCACGCGGCAACCCGCGGGTGGCGAACACGTCGATAGAGCGTGTGCGGGTCAGCTGTGGGGTGGTCGACTGCGCGGAACGCTCGGCGGCGCCCACGCGTCGTGCAGGTGTGGAACGCACCCGCCGCCAGATGCTCTCCGCTGTGCTGGCGAGCGGGGCGCTCGCTGCGTGCTCGACCGGGACCGGCACGACCTCGTCCTCGGCCACCGCAGCGACGACCGCGGCGGGGGCACCCCCCTCATCAGCCCCCGCCGCGGCCACCACGGCGTCGTCCGCCCCAAGCCCGACCGCGACCCCAACGACAGCGGCCGCGCTGCCCACGACGCACCGATGGGTCGCGCGCACCGGAGAGGTGGAGCCGTCGGTGAAAGCCCGCGCGACCGCTCTCATCGAAGCGGTGGGTGCCTGGACCGACAGCCACGGCGATCTCGCCTCGGCCCGGGCACGCGCCCGGGCGTCAGGTTTCGCGCCCGGGCTCGCAGACGCGCTCGCACCGTTGCTCGGACCGCAGCCGGCAGCCGTCGTCCAGGTGCGCGACGCGCAGTACGGCGGGATCCTCACCAGCTCCTCGAGCGTCCTCGTGGTGGTCGACCAGTGGCGCGCGGGAGCCAACGGCCTCGTGACGGCCGGTGGCACAACGGTCGACGTCCGCCTCGTCGCGGCATCGCCGAGGTGGTGGGTGGTCGACGCGTTCCCCGCATCGCCCGGCGCGGCCATCGCTGCCATGTCCAAGGCGGCACGCGCTGTGCTCGCCGACCCTCGGCTGCACCTGCCCTACGCAGCCCACGCCGACGTGGTGGCGGGGCGGATCCACGACTCGGTGCTGACCCTGCTCACCGCACTCAGCCGCGAGCACGTGGTCGATGTCTCTGTACTGAGGTCCGGACATCCGCTCCATGTGTTCGGCACCTCGCGCACGAGCGACCACCCGCGCGGCCAGGCAGTCGACGTCTGGGCGCTCGACGCGCGCCCTCTCGTCGTTGCGACCAACCACTCGCTCGCCGCCGGCGCCATGACGTTCGCGGTTGCCCACGGCGCCTACAACGTCGGCGGTCCTGTGCAGCCGTCCGGCCCGGAGTACTTCAGTGACCGGACCCATCAGGACCACATCCACCTCGGCCTCAACCACTGAGCCGTCGCGGCACCGCACCCACCGCGCGCGTCGCACCTGTTCGCGTGCGGGTGGACAGCCCCTGACCTGGGGCGACGCACCGGAGCGGCGCACGCGCGAGGTCCACGATCTCGGAGACCGTGAGACCTACAGTCGACGAGTGACCATGACGGGCCAGGGCGACGCCATGCCCGGGTCCGGCATGCCGTCGGCGCCGACCGTCATCCTCGACCGCCCACGAGTCCACGCTCCGCGTCGACCGCGACTGACCTACCGCCGCGACATCGACGGCCTGCGCGCGATAGCGGTGGTCCTCGTCGTCCTCTTCCATGCCGGCCTCGGAGCCGTGCCCGGCGGATTCGTCGGAGTTGACGTCTTCTTCGTTATCTCGGGCTTCCTCATCACCGGCCTGCTCGTCGACGAGCTCGACCGCAGCGGCACCGTGTCGCTGTCCACGTTCTATGCCCGGCGCGTACGACGGCTCCTGCCGCTGTCGGCGCTCGTCCTCGTTGTGACGGCGGTCGCGTCGGCCGCGATCCTGGCGCCGCTCGCGCATCAGTCGGTCGCCGACGACATCCGCGCTGCGGCGCTCTGGATGTCCAACTGGCACTTCGCCGCCGGCTCGACGCAGTACATGGCCAGCACCGCGCAGAGCCCGGTGCTGCACTACTGGTCGCTGTCGCTCGAGGAGCAGTTCTACGTCGTCTGGCCGCTCATTATCCTGCTCGTCGTGCGCTCCGCCGGGCGATGGAGCCCGATGGCGCGACGACGTCTGGCGACGGCGCTCGGCGCCGTGCTCGCCACGACGCTGCTCATGTCGATCCTCCTCACCTCGTCGCTCGGCCCGTGGGCCTACTTCGGCCTGCACACCCGCGCCTGGGAGCTCGCGCTCGGTGCTGCGCTCTCGATGGCGGTTGCGCGCCTGGTCGAGCTGCCCCTCGCGGTCGCCGGTCTCGCCGGGTGGCTCGGTCTCGGGCTCATCGCGTGGTCTGCGGTGTCGTTCGACCGTACGACCGGCTATCCCGGGATCGCAGCCGTCGTGCCGGTGGTCGGCGCCGGGCTCGTGCTCGCGTCCGGCGCGCGCACCCGAGGCGCAGGTGCCGCGGGGTTGCTCAGCCACCCGGCGCTCGTGCACGTCGGCAAGCTGTCCTACAGCTGGTATCTGTGGCACTGGCCGCTGCTCGTCATGGCGGGTGCGCTCGCGCCGATCGGTGAGAGCGACGGGCTCGACGACGTCGCTCCCCAGACCCCGGTGACCTACGTCGTCGCCGCCCTCGTGCTGTCCTACGTCCTCGCCGAGATATCGCACCGCTGGGTCGAGGACCCGGCGCGCAGGTCGGTGTGGTTCTCGGCCTCGCGCACCCGGTCGCTGACCTTGGGCGCGGCGCTCACAGTGACCTCGGTGCTCGTGGCGACCATCGCGCTGTCGACGGCCGACGGTGCCGTCGAGGTCGCCGCCTCCCCGGTCACCGCAGCAGGCGCGTCGGCAGCGGGTGCCGCCAGCGCCGGCGGCGCGAAGGCGGTCGCTACGACGTCCACCGCGGCGACGGCCCCCAAGGCGATGACGCCCGCACAGGCCAGGGTCGACGGGTCGGCGGCCACCGCCTGCTACCTCGGATATGCCGCGACCACGGCAGACGCGTCGTGCCACTTCGGAGACCCGAACGGCGGCAGGGTGATCGCGCTCGTCGGCGACTCGCACGCAGCCATGTGGCTGCCCGCCCTCGACAAGGCGGCGAAGGCGCACGGCTGGCAGGTCTGGATGTGGTCGAAGTCCGCGTGCCCGATGACCGAGGTCGGCATCTACCTGCCGGCGTACAAGTCCCGGTATGCCGCATGCGACACCTGGCGCGCGGACGTGATCCGGCATCTCGCCGCGCTCCCGCAGCTCGACTCGGTGCTCGTCGTCCGCAGCAAGGGGTATGCCAACGGCCTGGTGCTCGACAGCAGCGGCGGTACGGCGTCGGCGGCCGACCTCCCGGGTCTCTGGGAGCAGGGCACGCGCGACCTCCTCGTGCAGCTCACGCCACACGCGGCCAACGTGACGTTCCTTCGCGACACACCGTGGTCGCTCACCGACGTGCCCGACTGCCTCTCGGCGCACTTGTCCGACCCGGGATCGTGCGCCATCTCGCGCTCCGCGCGCCAGCACCTCGACCCGGTGCTTGTCGCGGCGGAGACCGCGGCGACGACGGGAGCGGGCGGCGTACGCCTCATCGACGCGACGAAGCTGGTGTGCCCCAAGGCGACCTGCCCGGTGGTCACCCCCACCGGCGTCATCGTCTTCCGCGACCAGCACCACCTGACGAAGACGTTCAGCGCGACCCTGGCTGCGCCCTTCGCCCGCCTGATCGCCCCGTCGTTGGGCAGCTGAGCGACCGGAGCCCGGCGATCTAGAACGGGTCGGGGCGGCTCGCCGACAGGACGTCGTCGATCCCGGCGACCGCGACCGCGTACGCGACGTGCGTACCGAGCGCTGTCAGCAGCACGTCGCGCGGCCACTCCCACGGCGGCGGCGTCTTACCGAGCAGCGGGAACGCCGTGAACGTCGCCGTGAGGAGCGTGGTGGCGAACAGCGCGGCGGCCCATGGCTCGCCTGCGGCCTGGCGCAGCACCCCGTGCCACAGACCGAACAGTGAGCCGTAGCCACGGCGCAGCGCTATGCCGAGCTTCGCCTGATCGGTGTCGGTGACGTTGTCGAGGTGCAGGATGCCGGCGACGATCCGGCCCGGCACGAGGCTGTCGTCGTAGTCGAGCGCACGGGTCGAGTGCAGGAGCCGGCGCTCGGCCTCGTACGACAGGGTGAGAACAGCCGTGCCCGCGGCGCCGGCGACGACGGCCCGCAGGGGCCAGACGAGGTGCATGCGCCGATGCTGCCAGCGACGACGCGCTCAGGAGGCGAGAAGGTCGATCTGGTGACCGTCGACGGTGAGCTCGGCGCTGTCAAGGGTCACGCGATCGGTCTCGCTGCCGTGCACGACGATCCCCGAGAAGAGCGCGAAGTCGACCGGTAGCTCGGGCGTCGCGAGGCCAGCCAGGAGCAGGCGCATCTCCTCCACGGCGCTGCGCCGCACCAGCTCGGTCACGTGCGGAAGGTCGGGCACGATGCCGTCGCCGAGCACGCGCCGAAGTCGCTGCACGAGCAGCGACTCCTCGACGTCGTGCGGGTCGAGCACGACGCCCGAGACACCGTCGAGGAGCGCCTGTCGAGCGACGTCGACCGCTCCGCAGGCCGTCGTGATCCCGGGCACGCCAGGGCGGTGCACCGTGCCGACACCACCCTGGTCGTCGACGCCGATGTGCGGGAAGGCCAGCACCACCAGGCGATGTCGCCCACCGACATCGGGTGCGTGGCCGAGCGCGGCAGCAAGCCCGGTGCGCCCGAGCAGCGGGAGGCCGGCGAGGCTCGACAGGTCGAAGCAGTGCCCCCAGCGCGACGTCACCGTGTCGACGAAGGCAAACATCAGCTCGTCACGGCACACCGACACGAGCGGCAGCGAGAGGTCGGGTGTGAAGCCGTACGGCGAGAGCACGTCGCGCGTCCAGTCGAGCAGCGCCGCCACCTCGCGCGTCTCGGCGTACACCCCACCCGCATCGAGCACACCCAGGTCCACACCCCTATCCAACCCGAGCACGCCCCACCACCGCCTGCCCAACCCGGAGATGTGTCCCGCCTAACCCGACGAGCAGCACCCCCCCGCACCTCGGGGCGGCAGCACCCGACACGAGATCACCCACCGCCCGTGAAGGGAACTTCGTGACCCTCGAGGATGATCAGTGACCTTGACGGGCGCATCCTGACTGCAGCTCGTGATCGTGGTCGGGCCACAGGGGTGCCGCCGGCATTCAGCGGCGGAGAGCGGGCTCGCGGAGGACTCGGTCGAGGGTCGCGAGCAACCGGTCGGCGTCCTCGTCGGTCCAGACGAGCGGCGGCTTGATCTTGAGCACGTTGTGGAAGGGGCCATCGGTGCTGACGAGCACGCCGAGGTGGCGCATCCGATCGATGACCCACGAAGCCTCTTCGCCGGCCGGCTCGAGGGTGGCGCGGTCGCGTACGAGCTCCACTCCGAGGTAGAGACCGAGCCCGCGGGCATCCCCGATGATCTCGTGCTCTCCGGCCAGCATGCCCATCCCGTCGAGGATCCGCCTCCCGACGCGCTCCGCGTTCTCGGGCAGGCGCTCCTGCTCGAGAACGTCGAGAACGGCGTTGCCGATCGCGGCGGAGACAGGGTTGCCGCCGAAGGTGTTGAAGTACTCCATGCCGTTGGCGAACGACGCCGCGATCTCGGGCGTGGTGACCACTGCCGCCAGCGGATGTCCGTCGCCTGCGGGCTTGCCGATCGTCACGACGTCGGGCACGAGACCCTGCGTCGCGAAGCCCCAGAACACCGGTCCTACCCGGCCGAAGCCGACCTGCACCTCGTCGGCGATCACGAGACCGCCTGCGGCGCGCACGTGCCCAGCCGCGGCGACGAGGTAGCCGTCGGGAAGCACGACCTGACCACCGCATCCGATCATCGACTCGACGATCATCCCCGCGAGCTGGCCGTCACCCGCATCGCGCACGCACCCTGCGACGTCGGCGGCGTAGCGCGCGCCGACCTCAGGACCATAGCCGCGGAACTCGCCGCGGTAGGGATCGGGCATCGTCGCGACGTGCACCCACGGCGGAGCACCGCGACCGCCGGCGCCAGCATGCTTGTACGGGCTCACATCGATCAGTGCCTGGGTGTGACCGTGATAGCCGTGCTCGACGCAGATGAGGTCCTGGGCGCCGGTGTGCGCGCGGACCAGCCGAAGCGCCAGGTCGTTGGCCTCGCTCCCCGAGTTGACGAAGAAGCAGACCGACAGCGGCTCCGGCATCGTCGCCGTGAGGCGCTCGGCGTAGCGGAGCACCTCGTCGTGGAGATAGCGGGTGTTGGTGTTGAGCACTGCCATCTGTCGCGCCCCTGCCGCCACCACGTGCGGGTGCGCGTGACCGACGTGCGCGACGTTGTTGACCGAGTCGAGGTAGGCGCGTCCTTCGTCGTCGTACACGTGGGCACCGATCCCGCGCACGATCCGCAGCGGGTCGGAGTAGGAGACCGACAAGTTGGGGCCAAGAAGTCGGTGCCTCTCGGCTAGCGTGTCAGCAACGGTGGGGCGCTGCACAGCCGCGGTCAGAGTGCTCGGAAGTCCCAGCAGGAGAGCGGGATCCGGCGACAGCCCGAGCCATGTCGTGCGCTGCGACGGCACCGCGACACCGGGGTAGTCGACCCCGAGTCCGAGCAGGTCGAGGATCACCTGCACGTGCACGTGCGGTGCCCATTCCCCGTTGCGCGGGGGTGATCCGATCCACCCGATGACGTCGCCGGCGGCCACCTCGTCGCCCTCGGTCAGGTGCGACAGCGTCTCCGGGGAGAGATGGCCGTACAGCGACCAGAAAACGACACCGCGGTCGGTCACGTGCTCGAGCAGCACCATGGGGCCGTAGTCGAGCGGCGCGCTGTTGTCGGTGACCCGGTGCACCCGCCCGGCACGTGGCGCGTGCACGGCGGTGCCAGCGTGGGTCCAGACGTCGGTGCCGAGGTGCACGGTGCGGCGCTCGACCGACGGGTCGTCCGAGCTCGCGAACTCCGGAGCCGTGTAGATCAGCCGCGCCTCGCCATAGCCACCGACGGCCACGGCGTCACGGTCCCCGCCGACGTCGCGACGGATGATCACGTCGAACCGCTCCGGTCCGGCGCCCACGTCTGCCGCCGTGAACAGGTCGCTGCCCACCGACAGGTCGAGTGCGAAGAGCCGGTGCCGGTCCCACGGCGCTCCGAGCAGAGGTGCCGGCGTCGTCGAGATGAGATGCGCGCGCACGGCTGCGGCATCGGGGTGCGCCTCGTATCCGCAGGCGTCGCGGAGCCGGTAGACAGCACGCGCGGCAGGGATCGGCGTAAGCAGCGTGAGCGCCTGCCAGGCGGCACCCTCGTCGAGGGAGAGGTAGGGGTCATCTGGTCGCTGTGCGGACTGCGCTGCCGCGTGCACGCCCGACAGCGCGAGGCGACCCAGCATCAGGTCCCACAGAACCTCGAGATCGCCCTCGGTGAGCGGGAACTCCGAGTGGAAGCCCGCAGCGATGTCGCAGAGTGCTCCGATCGGATCGTCGGTCTCCATCGGGTGGTAGGCGGCCGCGACCGCGACCTCTGCGACGACTGCCGAGTGCACCAGGTCGCCGAAGTCGATGAGGCCGCCCACACGCGTGAATCGACCTGCTGGGTCACGTGGATCGCCGGCCTCGACAAGCACGTTGTGGTCGTTGGCGTCGCCGTGGATCACCGCGGTCCGCAGCGACGGCAGACGCGGAGCGACGTACGACGTCATCCGCGCGTGCACGATGTCGAGCAGCGCGAGACGGGTGGGATCCGTGACCGCGGGACGCGTCTCGTCGATGACCTCGGCGGTGCGCACGACGTCCCAGTGGAACTCGCGGTGCGCGTGCGGGTGGTCGAAGCCGTCGAGGCAGCGCGCGAGCCGACCGAGCGTGGCGCCGAGGTCGCGACGCAGCGCCGCAGATCCGGGGGCGACATCGGCCAGGAGCACCCCCGGCAGGTGCTCCATCAGCCGCACGAGGTGCCCGTCGATCTCGGTGATCTCCTCCCCGAAGAGCGATCGGCGGACGCCTTGCACCGGCACTCCCCCGGCGGCAGCCCGGGCGGCAGCCTGGGCCTGCGCCTCGAGCACCTCGCGCGACTCGAGCGAGTTGGCGATCTTCAGCACCCACACGCCGTCAGCGCCGGCGTCGACGCGGAAGTTGCGGTCCCGCTCCGACGGCAGCTCCGTCACCATCCCGGCGACACCGAACACCTCCGCACAGATCCGCCGAGCGTCATCGAGCGTGGTCGTCGGGGTGTGGTCGAGCAGCGCCATGCCAGCACCCTAGGCCGCCCACCCGCCCGAACCGAGGAGGGTGCGATCTGTGCGTCACACCGGGGTGGTTCACGCTGCAACCACCTCGGTCACCGGCGCAGAGTGAGGGCATGGGCCGCCCCACGACCTCCGCAGAGTCCGTTGTCCGTTCGACCTCCCCGAGCGGTGCGCCGCCACGAGTCGCCTGCCTCGACGGCAACGAGGCAGCCGCGCTCGTCGCGCACCGCCTCTCCGACGTGTGCGCGATCTACCCGATCACCCCCGCCTCGACCATGGGTGAGCTCGCCGATGCGTGGAGCGCCGCAGGTAGGCCAAACCTCTGGGGCTCGGTGCCCGAGGTGGTCGAGATGCAGTCCGAGGGCGGTGCTGCGGCGGCTCTGCACGGCGCTGTGCAGAAGGGCGCGCTGGCGACGTCGTTCACCTCCTCGCAGGGCTTGCTCCTCATGATCCCGACGATGTTCAAGGTGGGTGGCGAGCTGACTCCGACGGTCCTGCACGTCGCCGCACGCGCCGTCGCGACCCACGCGCTCTCGATCTTCGGTGACCACTCCGACGTCATGGCCGTCCGCTCGACCGGCTGGGCGATGCTCTGCTCGTCCGACGTGCAGGAGGCGCACGACCTCGCCCTCGTCGCGCACGCAGCGACGCTGCGCTCGCGGGTACCGTTCGTCCACTTCTTCGACGGCTTCCGCACCTCGCACGAGGTCGCCACCGTGCGGCTGCTCGATGACGACGACCTCCGCGCAGTGATCCGCGAGACCGACGTGCTCACGCACCGGGCCTATGGTCTCACTCCCGAGGCGCCTGTGATGCGTGGCAGCGCGCAGAACCCCGACGTGTTCTTCCAGTCGCGAGAGGCGTCCAACACCCACTACGACGAGGTGCCAGGCACCGTTGCCGAGGTCATGGCCGAGCTCGGTGCACGCACGGGTCGCGACTACCACCTCGTCGACTATCACGGCCACCCCGAGGCCGACCGCGTCGTCATCGTCATGGGATCCGCCACCGGCACCCTGCGGGAGACGGTCGACGAGCTCGTACGCCGGGGCGAGAAGGTCGGCGTTGCCGTGATCCGGCTCTATCGACCGTTCCCTGCCGCCGCGCTCCGCGCCGCGCTGCCCGCGACGGTCACGCGCATCGCAGTCCTCGACCGCACCAAGGAGCCAGGAGCACCCGCCGAGCCTTTGCACCTCGACGTGATGTCGGCCTTCGCGGGCGAGAGCGGCACACTCATCACCGGCGGTCGATATGGCTTGGGATCCAAGGAGTTCACCCCTGCCGACGCGAAGGCCGTGTTTGACGAGCTGGCGCAGGAGCGACCACGACCACGCTTCACCGTCGGGATCGTTGACGACGTCACTCACCTCTCTCTCGAAGTCGACCCCACCTTCCGCGTGCCCACGCGCGCGGTACAGGCGATGTTCTTCGGACTCGGCAGCGACGGCACTGTCGGTGCCAACAAGACGAGCATCAAGCTCATCGGCGAGCACACCGACCAGACGGCCCAGGGCTACTTCGTCTATGACTCGAAGAAGTCCGGCTCGATGACCGTGTCACACCTGCGCTTCGGCCCGGACCCGATCCGATCGTCCTATCTGATCGATGCTGCCGACTTCGTCGCGTGCCACCAGTTCGGGCTGCTCACCAGGGTCGACGTGCTGGCGAGCGCACGTCCGGGCGCGACTGTCCTGCTCAACAGTCCCTACTCCGCCGACGACGTCTGGGACCACCTCCCGCACGACGCTCAGGCTCAGGTGCTGGGCAAGGGTCTCGAGCTGTGGACCATCGACGCGACCACGATCGCGCGTGAGGCCGGGCTCGGCCCGCGCATCAACACCGTCATGCAGCCGTGCTTCTTCGCGCTGTCGAAGGTCATCCCTGTCGACACAGCGATCGACCTCGTCAAGGGCAGCATCGAGAAGGCATACGGCAAGCGCGGGCCGGAGGTCGTCGCCCGCAACCTCGTGGCGATCGACGCGGCACTCGCCGGGATGGCGAGGGTCGATGTGCCTGCCACCACCACCGCGTCACCGAGCACCGTGGTCGCCGACGGCAGCGTGGTGGGTGAGCTCATCGCCGGTCGCGGCGACGCCCTCCCGGTCAGCGCCATGAGCGTCGACGGCAGCTTCGCCACCGGCACGGCGATGCTCGAGAAGCGCATGCTCGCCGAAGAGATCCCGGTCTGGGACCCGTCGCTGTGCATCGACTGCGGCAAGTGCACCATCGTCTGTCCGCACGCGGCGATCCGGATGAAGGCGTTCTCTCCCGACGACGCGGCGACGGCGCCCGACGGCTTCAAGACCAAGGTCTACGGCGGCAGGGAGCTGCCTCCTGGCACGCTGCTCACCATCCAGGTCGCACCGGACGACTGCACCGGGTGCGGGATCTGCGTGGCGGTCTGCCCCGTTCACGACAAGTCCGACCCGGACCACAAGGCGATCGACCTGCTGCCTGCCGTCGACCACCGAGACATCGAGCGCCCGCACTTCGAGTTCTTCCTCGACATCCCCGACGTCAACCGTGCGGCTGTCCGCCGCGACACGGTCAAGGGCTCACAGCTGCTGCGCCCTCTCTTCGAGTTCTCCGGCGCGTGCGCCGGCTGCGGTGAGACGCCCTACCTCAAGCTGCTCTCCCAGCTGCTCGGTGACCGCATGGTCGTCGCCAACGCGACCGGCTGCTCCTCGATCTATGGCGGCAACCTGCCGACGACACCGTGGACCAAGGACGCCAACGGTCGTGGACCGGCCTGGGCCAACTCGCTCTTCGAGGACAACGCGGAGTTCGGGCTCGGCATCCGCCTCGGCGTCGAGCGCCAGGTCAACGACGCCCATCGGCTGCTGCGCGAGCTTGCCGACGGACTCCCCGCCGACGTCGTCGCGCCGCTCCTCGAGCGCGAGCCCGAGGTCTCCGACGAAGCCGGCATCGTCGAGCGGCGGATCGACGTCGCACGGCTTCGCGAGGCCCTTGCATCGCACCCCGACCCTCGAGCGACGTCGCTCGCATCCCTCGCCGACGCGTTCGTGCCCCAATCGGTGTGGATCGTCGGTGGCGACGGGTGGGCCTACGACATCGACTTCGGCGGGCTCGACCATGTGCTCGCCTCGGGTCGCAACGTCAACATCCTCGTGCTCGACACCGAGGTCTATTCCAACACCGGCGGCCAGGCCTCCAAGGCGACACCGCGCGGTGCGGCCGCGAAGTTCGCGAGCACGGGCAAGGCGACCAAGAAGAAGGACCTCGGGCTCCTCGCCCAGGCCTACGGCGATGTCTATGTCGCGCAGATCGCTCTGGGCGCCAACGAGACTCAGACGGTGCGTGCGTTCCTCGAGGCCGCCGCGTGGCCCGGTCCGTCGCTGATCCTGGCCTATTCCACCTGCATCGCCCACGGTATCGAGATGTCGACCTCGATGGAGCACCAGAAGTCCGCCGTCACGAGCGGCTACTGGCCGCTCTACCGCTTCCACCCGAGCCCCGATGCTGGAGCTCACCCGTTCAGCCTCGACAGCAAGCCCCCGAGCACGTCTCTCGAGGAGTTCAAGCTCGGCGAGACCCGCTACTCCGCGCTCGATCGCAGCGACCACGCGCGAAGCCAGCACCTGCTCGCGCTGGCGCAAGCCGACGTGGACGAGCGCTGGCACTACTACGAACAGCTCGCGGGCGTCGAGCGGTCGCTGTCGGCCGAGCCCGAGGACGAGTTGGGTAGGGCAGACGACGACCCTCACGCGGCGCCCGGCGAGACGGCCGACTGAGCCCGGGGTCCTCGGCGGGGGGGCCGCCGAGGACCCCGATCACCCCCAGCGCCTGCGCCTGCGCCCTCGCGACCATCAGGCCCCACGGGCACTCCCGCACGCAGCCTGACCCGAACGGCCGTGTCGCGCGCGGGATCGCGGTCCGAGCAGCAACGTCACCGATAGCGTCCGCCCTATGCGTCGCAACTCGGGAATCGCTGCACTCGTCGTCGTCGTGGGCCTTGCGCTCAGTGCGTGCGGCGGCAGCTCGGCATCGGACAGCGTCAACAACGCCATCGCCAACGCGTCGAAGGCTGCATCCCTAGCAGCGAGTGCAGCGACTGCCAATGCAGGAGAGACACCTGCCCCCAACGCCGGCGCTGTGGACTGCAGCGGGCTCACCAAGGACGACCTCGCGAAGTACCTCGTCTACACCCAGGTCCTCGCGCAGGTGAGGTCAACGAGCTCCGTGGCAGCCGTGAAGGCCAAGCGGGTCACCGACTACACCCCCGAGGCGATGTCGGCGATCCTCGCCAAGCTCGCTGTTCTCGCCGGCCACCCCGCCTCCGGTTTCGCCGACCCAGCAGACTCGTTGGCCTACTACACGAAGGCCAACGACCTGGTGGCTGCCATGATCGCCGCCGACGCCCCGACGCAGGCACAGCTCGACGAGTACGGCGCTGCCCTCGGCGGGACGGCCAACGCGATCGGCAAGCAGCTGCCGATCAACGCAGCCGTCGCGGAGTACTGCAAGCTCTGACACGAGCACCACACCGACCCGAGAACCCGGCTCACGCGTCGCTGAGCACGTCCTTCGACGACAGTGAGGGCAGGCACTCGGCCACGCCGTCGCGCTGTTAGCCTCGCTGCCGTGGCGTCCGATACGCACCTCCCGTTCGACCCCATCGACCGCGCCGGCGAGCTGTGGGAGGACAGCTTCGGCGATGCCGACAACATGCGGGTCGCGACGTCGATCATGCGGGTGCAGCAGCTCCTCCTCGGTGCGCTC
>JANMBJ010000433.1:0-11549 GCA_031360335.1 Candidatus Nanopelagicales bacterium | reverse complement strand
CGAGTCAACAGGTAGGCACTTCCGGGCGCTACGCCTCGCTGGTAGCCCTGGGGAGCCAACGCCGTCGACGCCAGAGGTAGACCGGCACCGCGAAGATCGGGAACAGCAACGTCACGACGGCCCAGCCCGGAGCTCCGAGACCTCCGTCGCGTCCGGTGGGTCCGCCGTACGTCATGCCGAGGCGGCGGGCATCTAGCCATACCAGCAGAGCCGCGAGCGCAGAGACACCGAGCCAAATCCACGCTTCCACGCGGCAGAGGATGTCACGCCGTCCGACCTGCGAGCGAGCGCGATCGGCACGTAGGTGGCGCGACTTCTCAACGCCGGGTAGTGAGCCCCGAACCCGCTAGGTGAACGAAGTCGCCGACGAGGCGTCGGGGTACGCGCCCCCGCGTGACTCCCCACGTGGCGCGAACAGAGACAATGCCGAACCCACTCAGGGCAAGGCTGTCGGCTGGGACCTCGCCGAGGAAGTGCTCGGGTGACGACGGAGTTCGCCCATGTCCAGGCGAAGAGATCACGACCCAGTCCTCGACCATCCCGGCGTCGTTGAGGCACAACATGTGAGCGCCAAGTCGGTCGAGGCCGCTGAACCACGGGAACAGTGCTTCCGCCCCGAGTGCAATCGGCGTGAACGCCCCCAGTCCCCACCGAGGACGCGTCAGCACTAGGGCAGCCGCGACATACCGGCGTCCCGTCAGCGAATGGAGTTGCGACAGGAACTCGAACCGATCTCTAACCCCCGTACCCATGCGAGTGATACTGCCGGTTCTTGCTCGGTCCGAATAGGGACACACCCTGTGAGGCATAGCCTCGGGGCATGACGAGCCGGCGGGCACGGACTGGGCAGCGTGAGCGGATCTTGTCCTTTCCGCTGCAGCTGTCGGGTGCGGTGCTCACGTATCCGTTCGGGGACGACGTCAACGTGTACAAGGTGGGTGTTGCGACGGCGTCAGGAGTCGGCGGTTGCCATGCCAACGGCAAGATGTTCGCGATCCTCGGCTCGGACGGGGATCCCGGGATGATCACGCTGAAGGCTGATCCCGAGCATGCGATCGCCCTCGTCGCCGAGCACGCGGCAATCACCCCGGGTTATCACACCAACAAGCGGCACTGGATCTCCGTCACGCTCGACGGCTCGGTCCCGGACGACCTGATCCGCGAACTGATCGAGGATGCGTACGACCTCGTGCTGTCCACGCTCCCTGCTCGCGTGCGGTTCGACGTGGATCCTGATCGCTTCCCTCTGCCGGGGAAGCACCGGCCCGGGCCGGGTGCCTGACGACGTCGATCCACAGGTGACCGCCGTGCGGATCGTGTGGTGTCGGTGGCGGTCCGTAGGGTTCGGGGATGGTCAAGGCGCGCACTGCTCTGTTCCGGTGCACCGAGTGTGGGTGGACGTCGGGCAAGTGGGTCGGTCGCTGCGGCGAGTGCCAGGCCTGGGGCACGGTCGCGGAGCAGACCGCGTCGGCACCGTCCAGCGGGCTGCGCAGCCGCACGTCGGGCGTTGCTCCGACGCGTCACGCGCGGCCGGTCTCGGAGATCGCGGAGATCCACGTGACGCGGCAGAGCAGCGGGCTCGGGGAGTTCGACCGCGTGCTCGGCGGCGGCCTCGTTCCTGGCCAGGTGGTGCTGGTCGCCGGCGAGCCGGGCGTGGGCAAGTCGACGCTGCTGCTCGATGTCGGTCACCGCTTCGCCGAGGGCGAGTCCGAGCCGACCGTGCTCTACGTCTCGGGCGAGGAGTCGGTCGAGCAGATCGGTGTCCGCGCTCGTCGGATCGGGGCAGACTCCTCGCGGCTGCTGCTCGCCGACGAGAACGACCTCGCGACCCTGCTCGGGCATATCGAGGAGCACGATCCCGCGCTCGTCATCGTCGACTCTGTGCAGACCATCGCCTCCAGCGACATCGAGGGGCGGGCAGGCGGCATGACCCAGGTCGTGGAGGTCACCCAGGTGCTCAGTCGCGTGGCCAAGTCGCGCCGCATGCCGATGCTCATCGTCGGGCAGTCCACCAAGGACTCGAGCATCGCTGGGCCGCGGGCACTCGAGCACCTCGTCGACACGGTGCTCACCTTCGAGGGCGACCGCCACACGGCGCTGCGTCTGCTCCGCGCGATCAAGAACCGCTACGGCCCGGCCGACGAGATCGTCTGCTTCGAGCAGGCGGATGACGGCTTGCGCGAGGTGCTCGACCCGAGCGACCTGTTCCGCGAGCACCGCGAACGTCCCGTGCCGGGCACCTGCGTCACCGTGACCATGGAGGGACGTCGGCCGATGCTGGCCGAGGTGCAGTCGCTCGTCACCGAGTCGACAACGCCCAACCCGCGTCGCGGGGTGAGCGGCCTCGACGCCACCCGCGTCGCGATGCTCGTGGCAGTGACCGAGCGGTGCAGCCGCAAGCGATTCGGCGACCGTGACGTGTTCGTCGCAACCGTCGGCGGTGCCAAGCTCTCCGACCCGGCGTGCGACCTGGCGGTCTGTCTCGCGCTCGCCTCCTCGGTGCTCAACCGGGCGCTGGCCCCCGACGTCCTGGCTCTGGGAGAGGTGGCGTTGTCCGGCGACATCAGGCCGGTGCCGTTCCTCAGCCAGCGCGTCGCCGAAGCTGCCCGGCTCGGCTATCGCCGCATCCTCGTCCCTCGTGGCACGAAGTCGATCGTGTCGCGCAGCCTCGACCCGTCGGTCCTCGGCAAAGGAACGAAGGTCTCCGAGGTCGGCCACCTCGAGGACGCTCTCGGCCTGCTGCGCCACCTCGCGGCCGTCCCCGGCTGAGCGCCGGCGGCGCCCACCCCGCAACACGTGCGCCGCACGGTGCGAGGGCTCGATAGAGTGCCCCTGCTCGAGGTCGTCACTGCAGACGTGCCCGTGCACCCGAACGACCGCACCAGGGGGACTCCGTGGCCGGCGAGAAGCTCACCGACGTCGATGCCGCGCTGCGCGCCGCGATCGCCCAGGTCGCGCCGGGCACCGTGCTGCGCGACGGGCTCGAGCGGATCCTGCGCGGCCGCACCGGAGGCCTCGTGGTGCTCGGTCACGACCGCACCGTCGAGACGATGGCATCGGGCGGATTCGCCATCGACATCGACTTCTCCGCCCAGCGGCTGCGCGAGCTCGCCAAGATGGACGGCGCGGTCATCTGCGACCGCGACGCCACCAAGCTGCTGCGCGCAGCCGTCCAGCTGCTGCCCGACCCGAGCATCCCGACCGACGAGCAGGGCACCCGGCACCGCACCGCCGACCGCGTCTCGAAGCAGTCGAACTTCCCGGTCGTCAGCGTCAGCAAGTCGATGAACACCATCGCGCTCTACGTAGCCGGTCGCCGCTATGTGCTCGAGGACTCCGGCCAGATCCTGTCGCGCGCCAACCAGGCGCTCGCGACCCTCGAGCGCTACAAGATGCGACTCGACGAGGTGAGCGGCACGCTCTCCGCGCTCGAGATCGAGGACCTCGTCACGGTCCGCGACGTCAGCTCGGTGGCCCAGCGCCTCGAGATGGTGCGCCGGATCGCCGGCGAGATCGCCGACTACCTCGTGGAGCTCGGCACCGACGGTCGCCTCATGTCGCTCCAGCTCGACGAGCTCATCGCGGGCGTCGAGTCCGACCGCCAGCTCGTCGTCCGCGACTACCAGCCGACCCACGGCCGCAAGGCGCGCACGATCGACGCGGCGTTCGCGGACCTCGACGCCCTGAGCTCGGCCGATCTGCTCGACCTCACCAACGTCGCACGGGCGATCGGCTTCGCTGCCGACCTCGAGCTGCTCGACTCGCCCGTGAGCCCCCGTGGCTTCCGCCTGCTCGCGCGGGTGCCTCGGCTGCCCGAGGTCATCATCGAGCGGCTCGTCGGCCACTTCGGCGGGCTGCAGCGGCTGCTCGCCGCGAGCATCGACGACCTCCAGGCGGTGGAGGGTGTGGGCGAGGCCCGCGCCCGCACCATCCGCGAGGGCCTCTCGCGCCTCGCCGAGTCGAGCATCCTCGAGCGCTACGTCTGACCCAGCCCGGGTGTGCGCCGGCCGTGGCGCGGGGAGAGGATCCGGGTATGACGTCACTCTTCGAGCCGCTGACGCTGCGCGGGCTCACCCTCCCGAACCGCGCGTGGGTCAGCCCGATGTGCCAGTACACCTCGGTCGACGGCCTCGCGAACTCGTGGCACCTCGTGCACCTGGGGTCGTTCGCGATCGGGCGCGCCGGCCTGATCCTCACCGAAGCCACGGCCGTGACGCCCGAGGGCCGGATCAGCCCCGAGGACCTCGGTCTGTGGTCCGACGCGCACGCCGAGGCGCTCGCGCCGGTCGTCGAGTTCGTCCAAGGTCAGGGTGTCGCGATCGGCATCCAGCTGGCGCACGCCGGCCGCAAGGCGTCGACGTTCGCTCCGTGGCGCGGTCACGACTCGGTGCCGCTCGACCAGGGCGGGTGGCCGACCCTCGCCCCGAGCGCCACCGCTTTCGGGCGCTATGCCGCACCCCAGGCGATGACGCACGTGGACCTCGCGCGCACCCGAGACGCGTTCGTCGACGCTGCCCGGCGCGCGCTGGCGCTGGGCGTCGACACGGTCGAGCTGCACTTCGCGCACGGCTATCTCATGCACGAGTTCCTCTCGCCGCTGTCCAACCTGCGTGACGACGACTACGGCGGCAGCCTCGCCAACCGCATGCGCTATCCGCTCGAGGTCGTCGACGCCGTACGCGCCGTGTGGCCCGACGACCGCCCGCTGCTCATGCGGGTGTCGGCGAGCGACTGGGTCGAAGGCGGCTGGGACGTCGACTCGACCGTGGAGCTGGTGCGCGAGGCCGCAGCCCGCGGCGTCGACCTCGTCGACGTGAGCTCGGCCGGCAACGACCCGCGCCAGGAGATCACGATCGGGCCGGGCTACCAGGTGCCCTTCGCGGCGCGAGTGCGCGCCGCGACCGGCGTGCCGACCGCTGCCGTCGGGATGATCACCGAGCCGAAGCAGGCCGACGAGCTCATCGCCGACGGCTCGGCCGACGCCGTCTTCCTGGCGCGGGAGATGCTGCGTGACCCGCACTGGCCCCTGCGTGCCGCACGCGAGCTCGGCGCCGACATCACCTGGCCCGAGCAGTACCAGCGCGCGGCTCCGGCCTGACCCCTGGTCGAGGTGCCGATCCGAGGGCAGAGTGGCGCGCATGACCGACCGACCTCGCACCCGGCTCTCGACCACCGTGCTCGGCGCACCCGACGCACGCGTGCTCGGCGCGTTCTACCGCGACCTCCTCGGCTGGGAGGTTGTCGACGACGAGCCCGACTGGGTGATGCTGTGCCCGCCTGGCGGGGGCACGGGGCTGTCGTTCCAGGAGGAGCCCCGGCACCGTCGCCCGGTGTGGCCGGCCGACGCCGACGACCAGCAGATGCAGGCGCACCTCGACATAGCCGTCGACGACCTCGACTCCGGCGTCGCGTTCGCAGTGTCGATCGGGGCGACCGTCGCCGACCACCAGCCGCAGGACGACGTGCGCGTGCTGCTCGACCCGGCGGGCCACCCGTTCTGCCTGTTCGCCGGAGCCTGACTCCGGACCGATCGACCCGCGCTGGTGCCTGTGCACTGGGAGACAGGATGCAAAGATCTGTTTGCAAAGACTCCTTTGCATGTGCTCTCCTAGGGGCATGACCGAGGACCTCACCGCAGCCGACGCCTCCGACGCACCCGAAGCCGTACGGCTCGACGCCCGCTCGTTGCGCGGACTCGCGCACCCGCTCCGGGTGCGACTGCTCGGCCTGCTGCGCCAGGACGGCCCAGCCACAGCCAGCGGGCTGGCCGCCGTGGTGGGAGAGTCGAGCGGGGTCACGAGCTATCACCTGCGCCAGCTCGCGGCGTACGGGTTCGTCGTCGATGACGACGCCCCGCACGCCTCGATGCGCGAGCGCTGGTGGAAAGCCGCGCACCGCACCACGATCCTCGAGCTGCTGCCCGAGGCCGACGCCGGCACGCAGGCGCTCGTCGACGAGTACCTCCGCTCGGTCGCCGGTGCGTATGCCGATCGCGTGCTGCGCTTCGCCGACGGCATCACCACCACCCGCGAGCTCCTCGGCGAGGGCTGGGGCGACCTGGGAGACATGTCCGACTGGTGGCTGGAGCTGACGCCCTCGGAGGCCGAGGAGGTGTCCCGCCGGCTCCACGCCGCCATGGCCGGCTTCGTGCGCTCCGACCCGTCGCGGCCTCGCCGCCCGGGGAGCGAGCGCGTGGTCGTGCAGATCCAGGTCATGCCCACCGTCACCCGCGACGAGGAGGTCGCTCCGTGAGCGCCGAGACCGAAGCGGCCACCACGACCACCCGAGGCAGCCGGACCGGGTTCGTAGCGTTCCTGACCTCCGAGGTCATCTCCACCACCGGCACGCGCATGTCCATGCTCGCGGTGCCGTGGTTCGTCCTCACGACGACCGGTAGCGCAGCACTCACTGGTGTCGTCGCGTTCGCCGAGACGCTGCCGTACGTCGTCGTCCTGGCCCTCGGCGGTCCTCTCGTCGACCGGGTCGGCGCTCGCCGCGTCGCCATCGCGAGCGACGCCATCGCGGCCCTCGTCGTCGCGGCCATCCCCGTGCTGCACCTGCTCGGCCGCCTGCCTATGGGAGTGCTCGTCGCGCTGGTCGCGACCGCCGGGCTCGTGCGCGGTGCGGGATCCGCAACCCACGTGCTGCTGCCCGGCGTGGCCGAGATCGGCGGCATCCCGATCGAGCGGGCGACGGGTCTCGGCGACGGCATGAACCGGGTCGCCGGCATGGTCGGTGTGCCGCTCGCCGGCGTGCTCATCGCGCTGTGGTCGGCCCCCGCCGTGCTGCTCATCGACGCAGCAACGTTCGTGGTCGCCGGCGTCCTCGTCACGCTCTTCGTGCCACGTGCCGCCGAGCCGCCACGCAGCGACCGCCCCGACGGGTCGGTCTCAGCGGTGGCGCACTACCTCACCGAGCTCCGCGAGGGGTTCGCCTTCCTGCGCGGCCAGCGACTGCTCGTGGCCATCGCCGCGATGGTGTTCGTGACCAACCTGCTCGACCAGGCCTACGGCGCGGTGCTGGTGCCGGTGTGGGTGCTCAAGACTCTCGACGGCCCGATTGCGCTCGGCCTCATCGGCGGCACGTTCGGCGTCGGGGCCGTCGCAGGCTCGGCCGCCTTCGCCTGGCTCGGCCCGCGACTGCCGCGCCGCCAGTCATTCGCATGGGGCTTCCTCGTGGGCGGCGCCGGGCGCTTCTTCGTCCTAGCCGCGGCGGTGACGCTGCCGCCCGTGCTCGTTGTGTCGTTCGTCGCTGGGCTCGGTGTCGGGGCCATCAATCCCGCGCTCGCATCGACGGAGTTCGAGCTGACACCCCGACACCTGCAGGCACGTGTCATCGGTGCGCTCGGTGCGATCGCCTGGGCGGGGATCCCGCTGGGGGCGCTCGTCGGAGGGTTCGCGGTCGACACGATCGGGCTCACCCCGACCCTCATGCTGCTCGGATCGGTCTACCTGCTGGCCACACTGACGCCGTTCGTCTTCCCGGTGTGGCGCGGCATGGACCGCAGCGAGCCCAGCACCGACGCCGCGACTGGCTGACCCACCCACACCCGACCGAAGCGAGCAGCTCGACGTCGGAGTGGAACGCCCGGCGCTCGACCTCGGCCCGGACGACCCGGCCTACCTCCGGCTCATCGGTCCCAACCAGTGGCCGGAGTCGCTGCCGGCGCTGCGCGACGCGGTGTTCACCTGGCAGGGCGAGGCCGACCGGGTCAGCCGTGAGGTGCTGCGTGCGCTCGCCGTGGCGCTGGGGCAGGACGAGTCGTGGTTCGACCGGTGGTTCGACGACGAGGCGCACTCGCACCTCAAGGTCGTGCGCTATCCCGGCCGCGGCGACGCCCCGGACGACCAGGGCGTCGGCGCACACAAGGACTACGGCTTCCTCGCGCTGCTGCTGCAGGACGACATCGGTGGGCTGCTGGTCGAGGCGCTCGACGGCACCTGGGTCGACGCCGTACCCGTACCGGGTGCGTTCGTCTTCAACCTCGGCGAGGTGCTCGAGATCGCGACGCGTGGCTACCTGCGCGCGACCGTGCACCGGGTGACGAGTCCGCCCGGTGCCGGCGAGCGCTTCTCCGTGCCGTTCTTCCTCGGCCCGCGCCTGGACTCCGTGATCGAGGAGATCCCGCTGCCGCCCGAGCTCGCAGCGCAGGCGCGCGGGGTCGACGCCGACCCTGACAACCCGCTGCTGACCCAGTACGGCGAGAACACGCTCAAGGGCTGGCTCCGGGCGCACCCCGCGGTCGCCGAGCGATGGTGGTCAGACGTCCTGGTGGCCCGCAGCACGTGAGGCCACGGTCGTTCAGGCAGACTCGAGCGCAGTGAGGACGTCGGAGCCGAGGCGGTCGGTGGCGGGGCGGTCGGCGTCGCGGGCCAGCTCTGCTGCGTCCGGCAGCTCGATGAGGAGCACCGGGTCGCCGCCTGCTGCCGGACGTAGGACGCCCCGGGCGTAGGACGGCAGCGCGTCAGGCAGGTGGTCGTCCTCGGCTACCAGCTCGAGCGGGGTCTGGACAGCCACGACGCGGTCGACGACCAGGCCGACGTGGTGCCGATACAGCGGGAGCAGCACGTCGCCATGACGGTCGGTGTCGGTGCGCAGGTCGACCACGGGGATCGCGCGACCACGGGCATCGACGAGCGCGACCCCGCGGCCGTAGCCGTGCTGCTGGTCGGGCAGGAGGTCCAGCTGCACCGCGCGGATGATCTCGCGCACCTGGCTCACGGCGACCGCGAACTTGGTGGCGCCGAGGGCGAAGACCACATAGCCGTCGGAGTCCGTGACCGCGGACCGCTCGACGGGAGCCGCAGCGACAGGGCTTGCGGCCCACGGGCGGTGCGGACCACGACGGTCACGCACCGGAGCCGCGTCGATCGCGCACGTCGAGTCGACGGCGGGGCGCGGGACGGCGTCGGCGGGGAGCACCGGGGTCGGTGTGAAGCGCGACGAAGCACCCGGCGAGGCGAGGGCCGTCACGACTGCTCTCCGTGCGCACGTCGGTCGCACTCGTCGGCGAGTCGCCGGCTCAGGGTGACGAGCTGGGCTACGTCGCAGCCGTCGAGAAGAGGGACGAGGTCCGATGCCGGAGTGTGCGGCAGGGTCGCGGCCGCGGCGCGATACTCCCGCGCCGCACCCGCGTGCTCGCCGCAGCGCGCGAGGGCGCCGGCGAGCTGGAACCGTGCATGGCCCGCCTTCGGCGCGAGGTAGACCGCCTTGCGCAGTGCCACCAAGGCGCCCTCATCGTCGCCGACCGTCGCGCGGGCGCTGCCCTCGACGACGTAGGCCTCCACCTCGAACGGGCTCGCAGCAGCGGCCGCCGCCGCAAGACGGGCCGCCTCGGCGTAGTGCGCCTGGTCGAACGCCTCGCGCGCGAGAAGCAGCAGGTGGGTGGCGGCGTCCGGGTCGGGCACCGAGTCGAGCGGTCGGACGTGCGCCGCCGGCGCCTCGGGCCACGCGTTGCGCACCCGCTGCTCGGGCGTACGACGCACGGCTCGACGTGGATGGATGTGCACGGGCAGCCGCGCCGGCTCGGCCACCGGCTCAGGAACCGCAGGCAGGTCCTTGCGATAGGCGAACGCGTCGCCGAGGGTCACGAGCGTGAACGCGTCGGTGACCTGCCACAGCGTCTCGGCGTGCCCCATGACGAGATAGCCGCCCGCGCCGAGCACACCGTGGAAGCGCCCGACGAGGTCGCGCATCGTCTCGCGCGCGAAGTAGATCGTGACGTTGCGGCACACGACGAGATCGACCTCGCCGTGCTCGAACGGCGGAGCGTCCGTGACGAGGTTGTGGAGGCGTACGTCGACCATGTCGCGGATCTCGGGCACGACGGTCCGGGAGCCGTCCTCGCCCTCGGTGAACCAACGGGCGCGACGGTCGTCATCGACGAGGGCGAGCGAGCGACCGGAGTAGCGGGCGCGGCGCGTGGCCTCGACAGCGACGGTCGAGAGGTCGGTGGCGACGATGCGCACCTGCGGCGCCTGGGGCAGCGTGGCCGCGACCTCGGCGACGAGCATCGCGAGGGAGTAGGGCTCCTCGCCGCTGGAGCACCCGGCGCTCCACACGGTCAGCGCGCGGCCCCGGGCGATGGCGCGTCGCATCAGCTCCGGGAGGAGGCGTCGCTGCAGCGCCAGCATCTGGGGCGGATTGCGGAAGAAGTGGGTCTCGGGGATGGTCACCGCGTCGAGCAGGTGCTGGCGCTCCTCCTCGCCCGCGGGTGCACTGATCCTTGCGAGATAAGCACCGAGGTCGGCGGCGCCGGTCGCGGCGATGCGGTCGGAGACGATCCCGGCGAGCGCCGGGCGACGGCTCTGGTCGAACACGAGGCCGGCCGTGTGCGCGAGGTAGCCCGCCAGCGCGGCGTACTCCGCGTCGGTGAGCACCCTCGGGTGCACGGCGATGACCGTCATGTCACACCGCCTCCGGGACGCAGAGGCGCTCGATGGCGATCACGATGCGCTCGGAGATCTGCGGCAGCGGCAGCTCGACATCGAGCCCGTCGAGAGCCGCGGCGGCGCCGGGCATCCCCCACACCGCGCTCGTGCCCTCGTCCTGGCCGATCGTGAAGCCGCCGACGCGGCGCAGCGCGAGCATGCCCGCAGCACCGTCGCGACCCATGCCGGTGAGCAGCACGCCCACCGCGCGGTCGCGGCAGACCTCGGCGACGGAGCGCAGCGTGCGGTCGATCTCAGGGATGTGGAACTGCGCCGGGTTGGGGTCCTCGATCCGGATCCGCAGACCGTTCTCGACGATGAGGTTGCCGTCCGACGGCGCGAGCACGACGTGACCGGGGCGCAGCCGGTCCCCGTTCAGCGCCACCGACACCGGCATCGGCACGACCCCGTCGAGCCAGCGGGCCAAGCCTTCGACGAATCCGTCGGCCATGTGCTGGACCACGAGCACCGGAGCGGGAAGGTCGAGCGGGAGGCTGCCCAGCACCGCGGCGAGCGCGGGCGGTCCACCGGTCGAGGCACCGATGACCACGAGCGGGGGGCGGCGACGAGCAGCCGAGTCCTCCGCGGGCGTACGCCGTTCGACACGCGACGACGCCGGGGCAGCCGACGTGTGGCCGCCGAGGCCTCGGTCGCGCAGGCGGGACCGCGGGTGCGTGATGACGCGGACCCTGCTCGCGACGTGCAGGTGACGGGCCAGGGCCCGGGAGTATGTGGAGGCTCCGAGCCGCTCGGTGCCCGGTGCGACGACGTCGACAGCGCCGGCCGCGAGGGCGACGGCTGCGTTCTCCGCAGCGGCACCGGTGAGCACGATCGGGGTGGCCCGGCGGCCCATGATGCTCTCGACCAGATCGAGCCCTCCCGCGTCGAGCGCGAGGTCGACGAGGACCGTGTCGGGTCGCCGGTTGGTCACCATGGCGACGCCGTCCTCGACCGTCTTCGACGTACCGATCACGGTGATGCCGACGTCCTCGAGCAGCTGGGTGAGGCGGGCCAGGCGCACGTGCGTGCCGGCCACGATCACCGTCGTGACGGCGGCGGGCGGCTCGACCGGCAGGTCGGTGCTTCGCATGCGTATCGGCACAGCCCACCTCCGCTCCC
>JANMBJ010000431.1:0-3428 GCA_031360335.1 Candidatus Nanopelagicales bacterium | reverse complement strand
GCGCCCCCTCGACGGGGCCCCCGCCGACCACTGACCACCGGCGAAACAGGTCGAATGGTTGCTGCGCCGGCCGGCACAGCAACCAATCGACCTGTTACTCGCGGTCCTGGACCGTCGGCTGGGGCGGGTGTGGGAGACCGTAGGATCGGCGTGGACGTGGACCGCGTCCTTCCCCTGTCGCCCGAGGACCTTCACGTGCCTGATGCTGCGCCCGTACGGCTGCGCCTCGTCGTGCTCGTCAGCGGGTCGGGCACGAACCTGCAGGCGCTGCTCGACGCGTGCGCTGACCCGGCGTATCCCGCCGAGGTCGTCGCGGTCGGTGCGGACCGCGACTCGATCCTGGCGCTCGAGCGTGCCGCGTCCGCCGGGGTCCCGACATTCGTCCTGCGCGTGGCCGACTTCGCCACTCGCGAGGAGTGGGACACCGCGCTCGCCGACGCTACGGCCGCCTATGCACCCGACCTCGTCGTGTCCGCCGGGTTCATGAAGTTGGCCGGCGCCGCCTTTCTCGACCGCTTCTCGGGTCGCTACGTCAACACCCATCCCGCGTTGCTGCCGTCGTTCCCCGGGATGCACGGAGCGGCCGACGCCCTCGACTACGGCGTCAAGGTCGCGGGCTGCACGCTCTTCGTCGTCGATGCCGGTGTCGACACCGGGCCGATCCTGGCTCAGCGCGTTGTCGACGTGCGCGACGGCGACGACGTCGAGTCCTTGCACGAGCGCATCAAGACGGCGGAGCGCGAGCTCCTTGTCGACGTCGTGGGCCGGATGGCCCGCGACGGTTGGACAGTCACCGGCAGGAAGGCCAGCATCCCGTGTCCACTCGCCCCGTACGTCGTGCCCTCGTCTCCGTCTTCGACAAGAGCGGGCTCGACGAGCTCGCCCGCGGTCTCGACGCAGCGGGAGTCGAGATCGTGTCGACCGGCTCGACCGCGTCGCGCATCGCCGGTCTCGGCATCGCCGTGACGCAGGTGGCCGACCTGACCGGATTTCCGGAATGTCTTGACGGGCGCGTGAAGACGCTGCACCCGCGGGTGCACGCGGGGATCCTCGCCGACCTCCGGCTCGACGACCACCAGCGTCAGCTGACCGAGCTCGACATCGCGCCCTTCGAGCTGGTCGTGGTCAACCTCTACCCGTTCGTCGAGACCGTGGCGTCCGGTGCCACACCCGACGAGTGCGTCGAGCAGATCGATATCGGCGGCCCGACCATGGTGCGCGCCGCGGCGAAGAACCACCCGAGCGTCGCCGTCGTCACCTCGCCGTCGCAGTACGCCGACGTTCTCACCGCAGTTGCCGGTGGCGGTTTCACGCTCGAGCAGCGCCAGGGGCTGGCAGCAGCGGCCTTCGTGCACACCGCCAACTACGACGTCGCCGTCGCCTCGTGGCTGGGCAACGTCGTGGCCCCGACCGATGCCGGGACCGGGTTCCCCGCCTGGATCGGTGCGACCTGGGAGCGCGCGGATGTGCTGCGCTACGGCGAGAACCCGCACCAGCGTGCGGCGCTCTACGTCACCAACCACACCCCCAACCCGGGGCTCGCGCAGGCGGAGCAGCTGCAGGGCAAGGAGATGTCCTACAACAACTACGTCGATGCCGACGCTGCGCGTCGCGCGGCCTACGACCACGCCGAGCCTGCGGTCGCGATCATCAAGCACGCCAACCCGTGCGGCATCGCGGTCGGCACCGACATCGCCGACGCGCACCGCAAGGCGTTCGACACCGACCCCGTGTCGGCCTACGGCGGCGTGGTCGCCGCCAACCGCGCGGTGACCGCCGACATGGCACGCCAGGTCGCCGACGTGTTCACCGAGGTCATCGTCGCGCCCGGCTTCGACGCCGAGGCGCTCGAGCTGTTGTCGGCCAAGAAGAACCTCCGGCTGCTCGTCGCTGCTGACGTGCTGGCGACCGGTGGCATCGAGATCCGGCCGATCTCCGGCGGCATCCTGCTGCAGGCCGTCGACAAGGTCGACGCACCCGGTGACGACCCGTCGAGCTGGACGCTCGCCTGCGGCGAGGCAGCCGACGAGGCGACACTGCGCGACCTCGCCTTCGCCTGGACCGCCGTACGCTCCGCCAAGAGCAATGCCATCCTGCTCGCCAAGGACGGCGCAGCCGTCGGCGTCGGCATGGGCCAGGTCAACCGTGTCGACTCCTGCCGTCTCGCCGTGGCGCGCGCCGGTGAGGATCGCGCACGAGACTCCGTCGCGGCGTCCGACGCGTTCTTCCCGTTCCCCGACGGGCTCGAGGTTCTCCTCGAGGCAGGCGTTCGCGCCGTCGTGCAGCCCGGTGGCTCGGTGCGCGACGACGAGGTCATCGCCGCTGCGACCGCAGCCGGGATCACCATGTATCTCACCGGAACGCGCCATTTCTTCCACTGAGTCGGCTGCTGACGCCGACCCCGGTGCAGGGGCCGCTTCGGCGACGACGCACGACCACCACCACGCGCCGCCGTGGGCATTCGCCCTGGCGTTCGGCGTCGGGGTCATGGCGGCGGCTCAGAGCCGGATCAACGGGCAGCTCGCGATCGAGGTGCACGACGGGCTGCTCGCCGCCGTGATCTCGTTCAGCACGGGCCTCGTCCTCGTGGGGGTGATCGCGCTCTCGCTGCCGCGCCCGCGGCTGGCCCTGCTGCAGATGCTCCCCGAGCAGGTACGTTCGGGGAGCATCCCGTGGTGGCAGCTCGTCGGAGGACTTCTGGGAGCAACGTTCGTCGCGGGTCAGGGGCTCGTCGTGCCGCTGCTGGGAGTCGCCCTGTTCACGGTCCTCTCGGTCGCGGGGTCCACGACGAGCTCGATCCTCACCGACCGCGCGGGGATCGGTCCGGGAGGCAGCCGGCCGGTGACCGCGCGTCGCGTGCTGGCCGCTGTGGGGACCGTCCTCGCCGTGGGGCTGGCGGTGTCGGGCCGCCTGTCCGTCGGTGACCTTGTGGTGTGGGCTCTCGTGCTCGCCGTGGTCGCCGGTGGCATGACCGGCGTACAGCCGGCGCTGAACGGGCAGATCGCCGCGAAGACGGGCGAGCCGCTCGTAGCGACGGTGGTGAACTTCGTCGGCGGCACGGCGGGTCTGCTGCTGGCGCTCAGCATCGAGCACCTCGCCGGACACTCCTGGACGGCTCCACCGGCACCGTGGCGCGAGCCCGTCCTCTGGCTCGGCGGCACCATCGGTGTCGCCTTCATCCTCGCAGCGGTCATCGTGGTGCGTCCCCTGGGCGTCCTGCTGCTGAGCCTGCTCACGACCGCGGGCCAGCTCACGGGCGCCTTGCTCTCCGACGTCTTCTTCCCGACCCCGGGCACCGTGGTCGGGTGGCAACTCGTGGCCGGCGTGGTGGTGACACTCGCCTCGGTCATCCTCGCCGCGACCCGCTCTCGATCCTCACGATCACCGCATGCGCGGTGACTCGACAGCGCGCTGCCGGATGCACTACG
>JANMBJ010000393.1:0-2782 GCA_031360335.1 Candidatus Nanopelagicales bacterium | reverse complement strand
CGAGGGAGTGGTGGTTGTCCACGGCGAGGTTGGCATGCCGAGCACGTCGACGCCGCAGGGGTAGCGCGATCAGAGCGCACACCGCGAAGAGTCCCAGTGAGAGGAAGACGATCGACGGCCCGGGCGGTACGTCGATGTAGAAGGAGATGACGAGCCCGAACACTGCGGAGATCTCGCCGACCGCGGCTCCCACGAAAGCGGTGGTCCGGAACCCGCGGGTGAGCTGCTGGGCGGCGGCGATGGGCACAATCATGATCGCGCTCACCAGTAGCAGGCCCACCGTACGCATCCCGATCACCACGGTGAGCGCTGCGAGCACGGTCAGCAGCATGCTCATCGCCGTGGTGCGGATGCCCTGGGTTCGAGCGACGTCCGGATCGAGCGCCATGACGAAGATCTCGCGGCCGAAGACAGCGAGCACCGAGAGCACGATGACCGTGACGAGGCCCAGCCACACGAGATCGCTGCTTCCCACGGTCGACAGCGAACCAAAGAGGTATTGATTGAGTGCGGTCGACGATTTCCCCGCGGCGAGGGACGCGAAGAGGACTCCGCCCGCGATGCCGCCGTAGAAGATCAGTGCGAGCGCCAGGTCACCTGCGGTGCGGGATCGCGCTCGGATGAGCTCGATGATGACGGCACCCGCGGCCGCCGTGACCAATGCCGTCGGTACGGGCGCGCTTCCGACGAGGAAAGCTATGCCAACGCCACAGAGGGCGACGTGTCCCATTCCGTCACCGAGCAACGCGAGACGTCGCTGCACGAGGAAGACACCGATGAACGGTGCGACGAGTCCGATGAGTGCGGCGGCGACGAGCGCCCGTTGCATGAAGTCGTAGGTGAGCAAAGTCATCGTTCAGCCCTCCATCAGCGTCGCCGGACTGGCCTGTGGGCCCAGGTCCTCGCTGTGGTGCCAAGCGTGGTGGTGAGCCAGGTCCTCCCGGCGAGGAGGTCCGTCAAACCGTACGGAACCGTGTTCGCCGCGCGCCAGGACCAGCGCGCGCGTAGCGAGCTCTGCGATGGGTCCGAGCTCGTGGGTGACCAGCACAACGGTGTTGCCACGGTCCCGCAGCTCCGCGAGATTGCCCGCCAGTCGGCTCTGGCTCTCCGCGTCGATGCCCGCCGTCGGCTCGTCCAGGACGTAGGTGTCGGCCCCGGTCGAGAGTGCCCGCGCGATGAGCACCCTCCGCTGCTGACCCCCTGAGAGCGTGTCCAGACGATCATCGCGACGCTCCCACAATCCGACGGTCTCGAGCGCCCCGCGCACGGCTTCCGAGTCCGCTTTGCGTGAGAGCTTAAATCGGCTCCTGGGACCCCAGTGCGCCGACGCGACGACCTCGCGGACGGACATGGGGACAGCGCCGGTAGCCAGGAGCCGTTGAGGGACATATCCGATGCGGTTCCAGTCGTGGAAGGAGTCGACTGCAATTCCATGAATCTTCACGACACCGTGTGACAACGGGACGAGCCCGAGCAGTGCGCGCATGAGCGTCGACTTGCCCGCCCCGTTCTCGCCGAGTACCGCGACGAACTCGCCGGGCATGATGGTGAGGTCTACCTCGTCGACGACGCACTCGCCGTCGAATGTCACGCACGCGCGCGACGCGGAGAAGACCGGAGTTGCTGTGCTCGGGTGGTCGCTTCGCGCGTCGTGGCTCACGTGCAGGCCTGGCCCTTCTGTACGGCGGCTAGGTTGGCTCGCATCACACCGAGGTAGTCCTGTGTCGACCCGGCCGCCAGACCCTCGAGCGGGTCCAGCACCTCGGCGGTGGCACCGGTCTCCGTCGCAACTGTCTGTGCCACCTTGGGATCGACCAAGGTCTCGTAGTAGATGGTGGTCACGTGGTGCGCCCGAACGTAGTCCGTCACCTCGGCGAGCTTCGCCGGGCTGGGCTCAGCGTCAGGTGTTAGCCCCGAGATGCCGATCTGGCTGAAGCCGTAGCGCTGGGCCAGATAGCCGAAGGCGTCGTGGGACACAACAAGATCCCGGCGAGCGCACGTCTTCGTGCCGGTCGACCACGCGGTGTTGAGCTGAGCCAGCTCCTGCGTCGTTCTGGCCGCGTTCGCCGCGTACGTTGACGCCCCATCTGGGTCCACAACGCTGAGTCGCTGGGTCACTGAGGCGACGATGGTCTGCATCCGGACCGGATCGAGCCAGATGTGCGGGTCATTGGCAGGTACTGGGTCACCTGCGGCTAGGGCCTCGTCGATGACGCCCTGCGGTGCCGGCAGCCGGCTGACCCCGGCCGTCGCGTCCAAGGAGTTGGCAGGGTCCAGAGCCACCGCGTCGTCGACGGACGGCTGGAAGCCCTTGAGGTAGACCACGAGCTGTGCGTCGCTGACGCTTGCCACCTGCTGGGGTGTCAGCTCGAGGTCGTGCGGCTCAGCCCCCGGTGCGGTCAGGCTGCTGACCGTGACTCGACCGGCACCCACGGAGGAGACGGCCCACTGGAGGGGATAGAACGAGGTAACCACCCGTACCTGCCCGGTTGTGGCTGATCCGGAGGTGGTGGGGGAGGTGACGGGACTCCCGCACGCCGCGAGAAGCAGGACCAGGGTCGCAATGGCGACTAGGGATCGGGGCTTCATGGACCCATCGTCACATTGTTGAATATGATTGTCAATCCCGATAGGCGTCCGGTGAGTCAGAAGCGCCCGGTCAGTCGGGCGACGGCTGCTCCGAAGACGGCGACGACGGCGACGAGGCGGATGAGCCGGCCGCTGCCGGGGGTGATCGGCCACGAGAGCAGCAGGAGCCAGCCCAGGAAGACGCCGACGACGA
>JANMBJ010000389.1:0-2632 GCA_031360335.1 Candidatus Nanopelagicales bacterium | reverse complement strand
CGGAGTGGCGCAGCCGCTCCACCTCGGAGTTGATCGAGGAGTCCTTCTCGATGTAGGTGTCGGTCTGCGGGACGTAGGCCTCAGGCTGGTAGTAGTCGTAGTAGCTGACGAAGTACTCGACGGCGTTGTGCGGCAGCATCTCGCGCAGCTCGTTGGCCAGCTGCGCGGCGAGGGTCTTGTTGGGCGCCATCACCAGGGTGGGGCGCTGCAGCCGCTCGATCAGCCACGCCGTGGTCGCCGACTTGCCGGTGCCGGTCGCGCCGAGCAGCACGACGTCGCGCTCCCCCGCCAGGATCCGCCGGGTGATGGCGGCGATCGCCGACGGCTGGTCGCCGGAGGGGATGTAGTCGCTGATGACCTCGAAGGGTGCGACCGTGCGCTGCAGATCGGTGATGGGACGGACCATGCTGCCACCGTACGACGCCCCTCCGACAACGCACATCCACGTGCGCCGTCCCAGCCCCGAGACGAGTGCTCGCACGGCGGTATACCGGGGTGTGAGCACACGTCTCGTAGGGTCTCAGTCGGTGAGGTTCGCCCAGAGCGCAGTGACGGCTGCCGTGAGGTAGGCAAGGTCGCCGTCATTGACGAGCACGTGGTCGGCGATGGCACGTCGCGCCTCGTCGGTGGTCTGCGCCGCGATCCGCGCCCGGGTATCGGCCTCGGTCAGGCCACGACCCACCAGCCGGCGCACCCGCGTCTCCAGCGGAGCCTCGACCACCACGACGGCGTCGAACCCACCGGTGCGCCCGAGCGCGCCCCCGGCCGAATCCGCGAGCAGGGGTACGTCGTAGACCACCACCGCGTCGGCCGGGGCGGCGGCGAGAAGCTGCGCCGACCTCGCTCCCACGAGAGGATGCACGATCGCCTCGAGCGCAGTCCGGCGCTCGGGATCAGTGAAGACCACAGCAGCCAGTGCCGCGCGGTCGAGGGCACCGTCTGGCCGCAGCACCGCGGTGCCGAACTCCGCGGCGACGGCCGCGAGGCCCGCAGTGCCCGGCTCCACGACCTCGCGTGCGATCAGGTCCGCGTCGATGACGATCGCGCCGAGTGCGGCCAGGCAGGCCGACACCGAGCTCTTGCCCGACCCGATCCCACCCGTCACCGCGATGCGCACCACGATCAACCTAGCGAGGTGCCGGGGCGCCGAGGCCAACATGGATTCCCGCCACGCAGACGCCGCCGCCGGACCCAGGTGCGGCGATGCGCACCGATCGCACGGCACCCACATAGGGGACGAATACGGTGTGGGGTCCCATGTCAACTGGAACTGCGATGACCTGGTCTCCCATCGTGACGGTGAGGGTGGTGTCGCTCTGCGCCAGATAGTCGATCCGTGCCCACCATGTCCACGCGAAGAGACCGTCGTTCAACGGCACGCGCGCACTAGATCCCGGTTTCACGGCGTAACCGCAGAAGCCGTCCGGACCAGGTGGTGAGATCGTCCCGCCCACCGCGTCGGCGGGTACGACCGCACCGTCGTCGGTGAGCGCGTAGAGGCGGGTGGTGATCTGGTCGAACGACGGACGTGGGCTCGCTGCGCTGAGAACTCGGGAGGCGAACGCCTGCGTCGTCAGGATGCCGGGCACCACGGCGTCCGGCAGCGGTCGGTCGACGATGACGACCGGCCCGAGTGTGGCGAGGTCAGCAAGGCTGCGCTCGAGATAGGGCTTCGACGTGCTCTGACGGAACCGGTCCGCAGCGAGGTAGGTGGTGAGGAGCGCCCCGTTCACAGCGACCAGCCCCACGACTGCCCAGACAACAGGGTGGAGGGAGCAGGTTCGACGGACCTGCTCAGGGAACCGAGCGGGCCATGCCCCCCTTGCGGGGTCACCGGGATCGACGAGAGCAAGCATTAGCAGCAATGGCCACCACACCGCCAGGGATGCGAAGTACCGGTAGTCGCGCATCGCGATCAGGCCACCTGGTCCTCCGCGGGCGACCGCGATGAGACCGAGGGCCAGCGCGACGACGACGACGAGCAGCAATAGCGGGGCCAGCCCACGGCGACGGACCACCAGGACGGCGACGGCGATCCCGAGGAGCGCCTCGAGCACGAGGAGAACGGCCAGACTCGGCATCTCTGCGTGGGCCACGACGGGAGCCGCGTCGAGGAACCACGGGCCACCCAGCAGTCCCGGAGCCACCGACTGGCCCAGGCCTTCGGCCATGTTGGGCAACAGACCTGCGGTGGAGGGGCGGACATCGAGGAGGGCGTCACCCGAGGCGCTCGACGCGGCCTGCAGGTAGACGACCGCATACGCCGACAGGACGACGAACGACCCGACGTACAACCGCCAGTTCCGCACGGCGAAACGCCGCACACCACCCTGGTCCGTGGAGAATGCGACGACCAGGAATGCGCCTACGCAGACGGCTTCGACCGCGGAACGCTCAGAGAGTCCCAGAGCCACGAGCAACGCGATCCAGGCGACCACCTGGCGCCGGATTGTCGGTCGACGAACTGCATTCACCGTGGTGAGGAGCAGAAGGCCGAGGGCGATCACTCCGGGTGCGCCGAGCCATACCTGGCTCACCCACAGGAAGCTGACGGTCGTCAGCGAGCTGAGGGCGAACAGGGAGTAGGCCACTGCGGTTGGCCATCCCCAGCCCCAGATCGCCCGGAACGCGG
>JANMBJ010000353.1:0-8050 GCA_031360335.1 Candidatus Nanopelagicales bacterium | reverse complement strand
CCCAACCCCCCCCCCCCCCCCCCGGTTGTTTTTGGGGTGTGTGTGTGCCGCCCCCCCCCCCACCACCCCCCCCACGACCAAGATCACGCGAGGTGGAGGGCGGTGGCCATGCGGTGCACGACGGCTCGGCGCGGGTCGGTCGACGCCCAGCGCACCAGGGTCCAGCCGTCTGCCTCGAGGTCGCGCTGACGGGCGCGCTCGTGCTCCATCGCCTCGCGCATGTCCGCCGCGGTGTCGCCGTACTTCGCCCAGCCGTCCGCCTCGCCGATCACGCCGTGCGCCGCGGAGCAGAAGTCGGCCCAGTACGTCGTGCCCCGGCAGCGGATCGGGTGGCCGATGCTGAGCCGCGGCAGCCCGACCTCGAGGAACCAGCCACGGCTGCGCGACTCCAGCGGCGACTCGCTCGCCGGGTCGACGAGCTCGAGCGCATCGCGTACGCCGACGGTGCCCGCCCACCCGAAGCAGCTGTCGAGCGCATCACGCAGCTCGGACCGAGCGCGCTCGCGGTGCTTCGGTTCGAGCACGGCCTCCCTCAGCGCCGCGCCGCTGGCGCCGGTGTCGCGCGCGACCAGGATCCGCGCGGCGGAGTCGAGCGCGATGAGCGCCGCCGGCAGCCGTCGCCGTCGAGCAAGGTCCACGGCTGTACGAGCCACGCCCGTGCACGCGATCCCCGCCTCGACGGCGCGGTGACGGTCGGGCACCGGCGAGATGCGCACGAGCAGCCCCGGGCTGGTGAAGTTCGAGGCGCCGGGGTGTACGAGCTGCACGACCGGGGGCAGTCGGGTCGACGGTGTCGCGATCCCGTGCAGGACGGCGGCCGACTCGTGGGACGCCAGCGCCCCCTCGCCGACCGATGAGACAGCGGCGCGCAGCGTGCCGAGATGCTCGACGAACGTCGCGACCGTGGGACTGCTGGCGACGTCAGGAGGGCAGGCGACCCGGATGACACCCCGTCGCGGGCGGTCGAGGAGCCCGCGACTCACGGCCGCGCGCAGCGCCGCTCTCGTGAATCCCGCGTCGAGGGCGACCGCACAGACCACGGGTTGGCCGCCGAACACGGCGAGGAACCGGTTGCGGGTGTCGAGGGGGGCGATGCAACGCTGGCATCGCACGACTCTGACCAACCGAGAGGTGCGCCCGCTCGCGTCATCCACAGCCTCGCGGGTTATTGGTGGGGTGGGGGCGTACGGCGGTGGGAAACAGCCGCACGACCAAGATCACGCCTGGTTCGGGGGTCAGCCGAGGGGGTAGCCGGTGGGGGCGACGATCTGGGCGTCCCAGCCGGGGACCGCTTCGGGCTTGCGGGGGGCAGGGCCGACGTAGCGGGCCGAGGGGCGGACGAGGCGGCCGGTGCGCTTCTGCTCCAGGATGTGCGCGCTCCAGCCGGCGAGGCGCGCGCACGCGAACATCGAGGTGAACATGTGTGCCGGCACCTGGGCGAAGTCCAGGACGATCGCCGCCCAGAACTCCACGTTGGTCTCCAGCACGCGGTCGGGGCGACGCTCGCGCAGCTCGGCCAGCGCCGCTGCCTCGAGCGCCTCGGCCACGGCATAGCGCGGGGCGTCGAGCTCGCGAGCGGTACGCCGGAGCACGCGCGCACGCGGGTCCTCCGCGCGGTAGACGCGGTGACCGAAGCCCATCAGGCGGTCGCCGCGGTCGAGCACTCCCTTGATGTAGGTACGCGCGTCACCGCTCTTCTCGACGCCCTCGATCATGTCGAGCACTCGGGACGGCGCACCACCGTGCAGCGGGCCGGACAGCGCACCGACAGCACCCGAGAGCGCAGCTGCCACGTCGGCACCGGTCGAGGCGATGACACGCGCAGTGAAGGTCGAGGCGTTCATGCCGTGCTCGGCGGCCGAGACGAAGTAGGCGTCGACCGCTTGGACGTGCCGCGGATCGGGCTCGCCGCGCCACCGGATCATCATGCGCTCGACGACGGTGTGCGCCTCATCGATGCGGGTCTGCGGCACCATCGGCTTGCCGATGCCGCGCGCGCTCTGCGCGACGAACGACATCGCCATGACCGACGCACGCGCGAGCTCGTCGCGGGCAGTGTCGTCGTCGATGTCGAGCAGCGGCTCGAGCCCCCAGGCCGGAGCGAGCATCGCGAGCGCGGACTGTACGTCGACCCGGACGTCGCCCGAGTGCACCGGGATGGGGAAGGGCTCCGCCGGCGGGAGGCCGGGGTTGAACTCGTTGTCGACGAGGAGGCCCCAGACCTGGCCGTACGACACGCGACCGACGAGGTCCTCGATGTCGACGCCGCGGTAGCGCAGCGCGCTGCCTTCCTTGTCCGGCTCGGCGATCTCGGTCTCGAAGGCGATGACACCTTCGAGTCCAGGCACGAAGTCCGACATGGTGCGCTCCCCTGCTCGTGGCACGCACGCGGCGTGCTGGTCGAAGCTCACGACGGCGCCGGTGGGCGCTGCCGCAGTCGACGGGGACCAGGAGGGACCCGACGACGCTGTCGCACGCCCGGTGGGGCATGCCGACCCATCCTGGCAAACGGACGCCCTCCATGGTCACCCGGTCCCCGAAGTCGTCCCTGCGGCATGCGGGGGCGTCCACGGCGGCGGGCTGCGAGAGTGGGGGGATGAGCACCGAGGGCACCGAGCACGACCTGGCCGGGATGCGGACGTCGTACGACGTGGGGCGCCTGCTGGAGGCCGACCTCGGGGCCTCGCCGTACGCCCAGTTCACGTCGTGGATGACGGACACGGTGGCTGCCGGGCTCGCCGAGCCCAATGCCATGGTGCTCGCGACGTCGGACTCCGACGGTGTGCCCTCGGCGCGCACCGTCCTGCTCAAAGCCGTCGATGCGCGTGGCTTCTCCTTCTACACCAACCTCGCGTCGCGCAAGGGTCGGGCGCTCGCTGACAACCCGCGGGCGTCGCTGGTGTTCCCGTGGCACCCGATGATGCGGCAGGTGGTGGTCGTGGGCGATGTCGAGCAGGTGTCGCGCGACGAGGCCCGGGCCTACTTCTCGTCGCGTCCCTACGGCTCGCGGCTCGGCGCCTGGGCGAGCGCGCAGTCGACGGTGATCGCGTCGCGTGAGGTGCTCAAGGCGAAGTACGCAGAGCTCGCGTCGGTGTTCCCCGACACCGGCGACGCCGCCGACGTACCCCTTCCCGACGGGTGGGGCGGCTATGTCGTGGCCCCGCGCACAGTGGAGTTCTGGCAGGGCCGACCCTCGCGGCTCCACGACCGGCTCCGCTACGCACGCGTCTCGGATGACGCACCCGCGGCCCTCGACGACCCGACCGCCTGGCGCACCGAACGTCTCTCGCCGTAGGCGTCCGGCGTCTCGGCACCCGGTCGGGACGGCGCGGTCGCCGCACGGCACGTAGGCTCGCCGACCGTGACCCGCCTGTTCGCTGACCTCACGCCGCTCAAGGTGTCGAAGGACTATCGGCGGATCTGGACCGCGCTCTCGATCAGCAACATCGGGCAGCAGATGACGGCGCTGGCCGTCGGCTTCCAGGTCTACAACCTCACCCACTCCTCGTTCGCGGTCGGCCTGGTCGGGCTGTTCCAGCTCGTGCCCCTGATCGGTTTCGGGCTCTATGGCGGCATGCTCTCCGATGTCCATGACCGTCGGATGCTCGGGCTCGTCACTGCTCTCGGGCTGATGGCGTGCTCTGTCGTCCTGCTCGCGCAGTCGCTGCTCGACGTCGGCAGCGTCGCGCTGCTCTATCTCGTCGTCGCTGTGCAGTCGGCATTCTTCGCGGTCGGCAATCCCGCGCGTTCGTCGATCATCCCGAGGCTCGTCGGCCGCGATCTGCTGCCCGCGGCGAACGCACTCGGCATGCTCGCGTGGAGCGTCGGATTCACGATGGGTCCGCTTCTCGGTGGCGCTGTGATAGCTGCAAGCGGCGGGTCGTTCACGCCGGCCTACGCCGTCGACGTGCTCGCGTTCACCGTGGTGGTCTACGCCATGTGGCGCCTTCCGGCGATCCTGCCCGAGGGCGAGACGCCGACGAAGGCAGGGTGGGCCGCGGTCCGCGACGGCATCACCTTCCTCCGCGACAAGAAGAACCTGCAGATGTCGTTCTACGTCGACATCGCCGCGATGGTCTTCGGGATGCCGCGTGCACTGTTCCCGGCGATCGCGTTCGCGTTCTATCCCGACGACCTGGCGATGGCTGCGACCGCCGTGGGGCTGCTGTCCGCGGCGCCCGCTGTCGGTGCGGCGATCAGCGGGGTGTTCTCCGGCCCGCTGGGGCACGTACGTCGCCAGGGCCTCGCCGTCGTGCTCTCGGTCCTCGCCTGGGGTCTGTCGATCGCGGTCTTCGGCCTCGTGCACTCGCTGTGGGTCGCCTGCGTGTTCCTGGCGATCGCGGGTGCCGCCGACAACGTCAGCGCGATCTTCCGCTCGACGATCCTGCAGTCGGCGACCCCGGATGAGTACCGCGGCCGGCTGCAGGGGATCTTCACCGTGGTCGTGGCCGGCGGCCCGCGCCTCGGCGACCTCGAGTCGGGCACGGTGGCCGCCCTGTTCGGCGAGACGTTCTCCGTCGTGAGCGGCGGCATCGCCTGCGTCGTGGTGACCGGCGCACTCGTCGCCGCGATGCCCCAGTTCCTGTCGTACGACGGCAAGCACCCCGTCCCGTAGCTCTCGGCCACGACTGGCACCGGTGTCAGCGCGGGTCGGTGAGCCAGGCGTGCAGCAGGTCGACGACGACGGTGTCGATGTCGAGGCCGCGCTTCTTCGCCTCGGCGCGCGCTGCCTTGCGCAAGGCCTTCGGCACCTGGACCTCGAGCTCGACGGACTTGCCCTTGAGCAGCTCCGCGCCTGTGGACTTGGAGGCGCGCGCCGGCGCTGCTGACGGCTCGGCCGCCTTCGCGGGCTGAGCAGGAGCGGCCGGAACCGCAGGAGCAGTCTGAGCCGCTGCAGCTGGCGCGTCTGCCGCGGGCTTCGGTGCCGGCTTGGGTGCAGACCTCGGCGCTGACGGTGCGGGCGCTGCACTGTCGACGTTGTCGGCGGATTCCGCGACGCGCATGTGGTCGGAGGTGTTGCCGGAGAACTTGCGCTCGCGACGCTTCGACGGGGTTGCGGGTGCGGCGGTGCGCGGCTTGGCGGGTGCCTTCTTCGCAGCCGACTTCTCCTCGGGAGCGGGCAGTGCCGCAACGGGAGCGGGCGCCGGCTCGGAGCTCGGAGTGTCCGTGCGTGGCGCTGTACGACTGCGGGGCGAACGCGTGGGACGCGGCGCTGCGGGGTGCACGTCGGCGTCGCCCGCCTTGCGTAGTACCGGTCGCGGTGTCGGGTTGGTCATGGCAGTCAGGTCCCCGTCGAGAAGGTGGTGGTGGCGGAGACGGCAAGGTCTGTCACTGCCTCTGCACCCCGCGCGAGCAGGACGTCGAGCACGGCCTCATATGCATCGGCAGCCTCGACCGCGCCTTGAGACCGCCACGCCTGGACGGGAACGCAGGCGCCCTGCGCCTGTTGCACCGCCGTGCGCTCGGGGACCGACACCGGCAGCAGCAGGTGCGGGTAGGCAGCCTTGAGCTCGGCCAGGCGGAACGCGTGCTCCGAGGTCTGTGGCCGCGCGCGGTTGACCAGCACGCCGGCCGGGCGCAGCACGAGGTTGCTGGACCCGCGTACGACCTCGATCGCCTCGAGCGCGGCAGCGGCTCCGGGTAGGGCGAAGAAGGAGGGTTCGGTGACGACGAGAGCCAGTCTGACCGCGGCGAGAGCGTTGCGCGTGAGCTCCCCGAGGCTCGGCGGGCAGTCGACGAGGACGAGGTCGTAGCGGTCGATGACGCCCTCGAGCGCGAGACGCAGCCGCAGCGCGGAGTCTCGTCCCTCGGGTACGGCGCGGTGCTCGAGGGCACGCTCGGACGGCAGGACATCGACTCCGAGGCCCCAGCCGGAGGCGACGATGGCGTCGGCGGCGACACCGGGGCGGGCGTCGGCGAGCACGTCGTTGGTGGTGTAGGCCGTGCTGGCTGGGTCGAGTGCCGCGGTCGCGTTGGCCTGCGGGTCGAGGTCGACGACGAGGACCTTGAGGCCGCGCTCCCAGGCGGCACCTGCGATGCCGAGCAGCGTGGTGGTCTTGCCGACGCCGCCCTTCTGGGCGACCACGGCGCACGTCACCGGCGTTCTCGCCTGGTGCGTCATCCGACCTCGACTCTCGCGTCCCTGGACCCGCATGCAGATGCTCGCACGCGTGCACGGGCGCAGAAGGCGTTCGCGGCGCCGTGCCAGGCGAGGACGCCTGGACGAACCGCGCCGACCACCTGGGCTGTCGCCCGGTGGTCGTGTGTAGCCAGGCTACCACCGGTGATCATGCTCGACCGGCGCGTTCACCCACCCTGACCTGCCACGACACCCGACCACGATCTCGATTCTTGGTGAACGACTTCCCTAGGGGTCAGCGTGGGGGGAGGGAGGCGTAGCGCGTCAGGGACTCGTCGCGCTCGGCGGCGTGGTCGACGATGCGGTCGGGATAGTCGGTCACCGAGGTGAGCAGCGGGTGGTCCCAGGGCTCGTGGGCACTCGCGCCCGGAAGGTCGCGCAGCTCGGGGACGTAGCGGCGTACATAGTCCCCGAGCGGGTCGAAGCGCAGCCCCTGGGTCACGGGGTTGAAGATCCGGAAGTACGGCGAGGCGTCGGTGCCGCTGCCGGCCACCCACTGCCAGCCCTGCTGGTTGCTCGCGAGGTCGCCGTCGCGGAGCTGGTGCATGAACCAGCGCGCCCCTCGCTGCCACGGCAGGTGCAGGTCCTTGACGAGGAACGACGCCGTCACCATGCGCACCCGGTTGTGCATCCAGCCCTCGGTGAGCAGCTGGCGCATCCCGGCGTCGACGAACGGGAAGCCGGTGCGCCCGGTGCGCCAGGCCTCGAAGTTCTCGTCGGCCTCGGCGCCGTGGTCGTAGTCCATGGCCGCGAACCGCGGGTCGAGCCAGGTGCGCGCCGAGTCGGGCTTGTGGTGCAGCACGTCAGCATAGAACTCGCGCCAGGCGATCTCCTTGCGGAACACCGTGTGCGCCGGTGAGTCGTCGAGGTCGGCGAGGATTGTGCGCGGGTGGATCTCACCCCACCTCAGGTGGGCCGAGAGGTTCGAGGTGCCGCGGAGATCCGGGCGGTTGCGACCTTCGTCGTACGACGTCAGCGCCCGGTCCCGGAACTCGTCCCACACCTGCAGCGCCGCGGCCTCGCCGACCGGCGGGAGGTCGAAGCCGAGCTCGGGGGCGACCGGGATGCCCTCGCCGGACAGGGCTCCGGCGTCGTCGAGTCGCCACTGCGGAGCTTCGTCAGGTTCCCCTGCGGGGGAGCGCCAGCCGTGGGTGCACCAGGCCCGGAAGAACGGCGTGTAGACGCGATAGGCGGTGCCGTCGCCCTTGCGCACGCGTCCGGGGCCGACGGCGTACGGCGACCCGGTCCGCACCAAGGTGCGACCCGCTCTCTCGAGCGCCGCCTCGACGGCGCCGTCACGGGTCGAGCCGTAGGGACCGAAGTCGGCGGCCACGTGCACGGTGCTGGCGTCGGCGGCTGCTGCCACCTCGGGCACGAGCGTGAGTGGGTCGCCGTGGCGCACCAGCAGCGCGCCGCCGAGGGATGCGTCGAGCGCGGTCAGCGACCGCGAGAGCCAGGCCCGGCGAACGTCGCCCGCCGTGTCCCAGAGGCGTGGATCGAGCACGAACAAGGCGACGACTCTGCCGCTGACGTCGTCGTCGGCGCGTGCCGCCCCGACTGCCGCGAGGAGCGCCGGGTTGTCGTGGACGCGCAGGTCGCGACGGAACCACAGGACGCTCGACACGCCCCGAGGCTAGAGGGCAACCCCCGACCCCGCCCCTCCTGGTCGTAGCCGCCCCCGAGATATCTGCTGGCGACGCGTCGGAGCGCGTCGCCCACGCAATCTTCGGGCATCTGTCGGCAGCCGTGGACGGGTACCCCACGGGGTGTGGGTGGGGGAGCGTGACGTGGAAGACAGGACCAGTCCGCCCGCACGCCTGCATCTCCCTGCGGGAGTAGGACAGGATGACCTCGTCAGACGCACTGGTGCCGGTCTGCGCGAGCATCCGGTCCGTGCGTCCCGCGCGTGAC
>JANMBJ010000284.1:0-3646 GCA_031360335.1 Candidatus Nanopelagicales bacterium | reverse complement strand
GCGCAGCGCGATGTGCAGTGCGCGACTCGTACCGAGCACCTCATGCCACTGACCATCGCTGGCGGCCGCGCCTTCGACGTGCTCGACCGCGGACCAGCCATCGACTGCCCAGGACCCGTCGAGCGCCGGGAGCGGGAGCGGCAGGCGGAAACCGTTGTGCTGGATGCGACGTCCGACCTCGGCTATCCATGCGGTTTCGGCCACCCCGCAGCTGGGCTTCAGCACAGCTGCACCCACGCGGATGCTCGAGCCCTGCCCGCCGTCGAGCGTAACAGGGTAACCCACGAGTCCGAAGGCGCTGAGGACCGACGGGGGCACAGGCTCGTGGTCGCGGCCCATCAGTCGATGAGCTTGGCGCGCAGCGCCCGGATCGACAGCAGGGCCATGGCCGCAGCGAACACGACGAGGGCGAACGTGTGCCCCAGGTCGTTGAGTGGCTCCCAGCCGAAGACGGCGTTCCGGACGAGCTGCACGCAGTGGTAGAGCGGGTTGAGCTGGGCGCTGGTCTGCACCCACTGCGGAAGGCCCTGGAGCGGGAAGAAGATCCCGGCGAGGACGAACAGCGGTGTGATGAGGGCGCTCTGCACGTAGGTGAACGAGTCGATGCTTGGCACGATGCCGGAGAACCACTGACCCATGAAGCCGAAGCCCAGGCCCGTGAGGAAGCAGATGAACGGGATGGCGAGCATCCCCCACGACGGCGGCAGGCCGAAGATGATGGCGACGATCAGCGGCGCCATGCCGAAGACTCCGGCCTTCACCGCGATCCAGGCGCCCTCAGCGAGGAGGAGCTCCGGGACGTCGACGGGCGTGGCGAGGATGCCGTCGTAGGTCTTGCGGAAGGTGCGCTTGATGTAGGTGTCGTACATCCCGGCGAACACCGAGGAGAACAGCACCGCGGTCGCCACGGTGCCGGTGCCGACGAACTGGATGTAGGGGATGCCCTGCACGCTCGACACCAGGGCGCCGAGCCCGAAGCCGAACGCGAGCAGGTTGATGGTCGGCTCCACGATGCTGCCGAACGCCGTCGAGAGCCAGACGCGACGGAACAGCGTGATCTCGCGGGTGAACACCCCCACGAACGCGGTCGGCTCGACCGCGCGCAACCTCCTCGGCTCGTCCTCGACCGGACCGCTCGTGAGACGGGTCAGGTCTGTCATCAGTCCTCCAGCCTTTCGCCGGTCAGCAGGACGAAGACGTCCTCGAGGTTGGCGGCGCGACGCGAGCCCTCGCCGAGGTCGTCCACGACGTGCTGCGGCAGTTCCTCGGCACGCAGCACCGACACCGACGGTCCGGTACGCCGGGTCGAGAAGCCCAGGGGCGCGACCGTGTCCTCCACCCGCTGAAGCCGGTCAGGTGGTCCGAAGAACTCGAGCGCCTCGACGCCGGCGTGGATCCCGACGAGCTCGGCCGGCGTGCCGCGCGCGATGACCTTGCCGTGCGACACGACGGCGACGTCGTCGCACAGCCGCTCGGCCTCCTCGATGTAGTGCGTCGACATGAGCACCGAGACGCCGGAGCTGCGCAGCCGGTCGATGAGGGTCCAGATGTCGCCACGCACCTGCGGGTCGAGCCCGACCGTCGGCTCGTCGAGCAGCACGAGCGCCGGACGGTGCACGAGGGCGCGTGCGATGAGCAGGCGCCGTTTCATACCGCCCGACAGCGTCTGCACCTTCGAGTCGGCCCGCTCGACGAGCTGCGCCGCCACCATCGCATCGGCGACGGCCCCTGCACGGTGCCGACGCTGCACGCGCAGCAGGGTCGCCCACACGGTGAGGTTCTGCCGCACGGTCAGCTCCTCGTCGAGGTTCTCGCTCTGCGGCACCACGCCCATCCGAGCGCGGGCCTGCTTGGACTTCTGCGGGACAGGAAAGCCGAGGACCTCGATCTCGCCGCTGTCGGGGATCGCCTGACCGGTGAGCATGCGCATCGTTGTCGACTTGCCGGCGCCGTTGGGGCCGAGGAGGCCCAGGCACGTGCCCGCGCGGAGATCGAGGTCGAGCCCGTCGACAGCGCGGAGGTCGCCGAAGGTCTTGACCACGTCGCGCAACCTCAGCGCGGGGACGCGGTGGTCGACGAGCGGCGGAGCGTGGGAGGGCAAGGAAGTCACCTGGCCACGCTAGCGGTGCGGTCGAGCGGGATAGCCTCGGTGTGTGACCGAGTCCGTGCCCGACCCGTTGGCCGACGCGCTGCGTCTGCGTGCGTCCGACGCCGACCGTGAGCGAGTGGCGGGCCTGCTGCATGAGGCCTACGTCGAGGGACGCCTCTCGGCGGTCGAGCACGAGGAACGGGTCTCGGAGGTCTACCAGGCGACGACGTACGCCGAGCTCGTGCCGTTGCTGCACGACCTCCCGGTGCCACCGGGCTCGCTCTCGGTGCCCGGTGTCGGGCAGACGGTCGCGCTCACCGGGGCGCAACTGCCCGCAGTGCCCGCTTCCGTCGTCGGAGTGGTCGTCGACCCGTCGCGCGCGGCTCAGGGGCAGGGCACGGCTATCGCGATCCTCTCGGGCGTCGAGCGCAAGGGGCGCTGGGTCGTCCCTCCCCAGCTGACCGCCGTCGCTCTCATGGGCGGTGCTGTCCTGGACCTCACGAGTGCCGTGCTGACCGCGCAGGAGACGGTCATGACCGTGTTCTGCCTCATGGGAGGCATCGAGATCACGGTCCCCGACGGCATCGACGTACGCATCGAGGCGGTGGCGATCCTCGGCGGCCACTCCGGGCCGGAGAGCGCACCACCTGCTGGCGCACCGGTGCTGCGCATCCGCGGACTCGTGGTCATGGGCGGCGTCGACGTCAAGCGCTCACAACCCAAGCGGGACAACGGATTCACGCAGCTCGGACCCTGACCCACAGCCCAGACTGATCATCTGGTCGTCACCGGGTGCGGGAAGCAGCCGCACGATCAGTCTGAGCGGTGTGGTCAGTGCGTGGCGGCGTCGAAGTCGACGGTGGCGTAGGTGCGCAGCTTGCTCAGGGTGTGCTCGCTGTGGACGTCGCGGATCGTGCCGCTCTTGCTGCGCATGACGATCGAGTGCGTCGTGATCGTCTCGCCGCGATAGCGGACCCCTTGCAGCATCTCGCCGTCGGTGACGCCGGTGGCGACGAAGAACACGTTGTCACCCTTGACGAGGTCGTCGGTGAGGAGCACCCGGTCGAGGTCGTGGCCGGCGTCGACGGCGCGCTCCTTCTCAGCGTCGTCGACCGGCCAGAGCCGGCCCTGGATCACACCGTCCATGCACTTCATGGCGCACGCGGCGATGATCCCCTCCGGCGTACCGCCGATGCCGAGCAGCAGGTCGATGCCGGTGCCCTGGCGGGCGGCCATGATCGCGCCGGCCACGTCGCCGTCGACGATGAACTTGATCCGGGCCCCGGTCGCGCGGATCTCGGCCGCGAGGGCCTCGTGCCGCGGCCGGTCGAGGAGTACGACGGTGACGTCCTCGAGTGTGCTGCCCTTGGCCTTGGCCACCTGGTGGATGTTCTCGGCGACGGGGTAGCGGATGTCGACGACGTCGGCGGCCTCCGGGCCGGTGACGAGCTTCTCCATGTAGAACACTGCTGAAGGGTCATACATCGTGCCGCGCTCGGACACCGCGAGCACCGAGAGGGCATTCGGCATTCCCTTGGCGCACAGAGTCGTTCCGTC
>JANMBJ010000264.1:0-1551 GCA_031360335.1 Candidatus Nanopelagicales bacterium | reverse complement strand
GGAGTGCGCGGCGGCCGCCATCGCGAGCGCCAGCGGCAGGAACGCCAGACCGGTCTGAAGGGCCGTGTAGCCAAGAACGGTCTGGACGAAGATCGACGTCAGGAAGATGGTTCCGACGAGGATGCCGGTCGCGCCGAGCATGACACCGGTGCCGGCGACGAGGCTCTGGACCTTCCACGTGTGCGGGGGGATCAGCGGCGAGGTGACCCGGCGCTCGATTGCGAGGAAACCGGTGAGACCAGCTGCGGCCGTGGCGAACAGGGCGAGGGTCGTGGGGGAGGTCCAGCCGTTCTGGCTGGCGCCCTGCACTCCGAGCAGAAGTGCTGTCAGCGCGGCGACGAGAGTGGCTCCTCCGGGCAGATCGAGCCGGCTGCGGTCGGCGCGTGCGGTCGTCTGGCGGGGGAGTACGACGAGCGCGGCCGCGAAGGCTGCTGCGCCGACGGGGACGTTGACCCAGAAGATGGTCTGCCATCCGGCCCAGGTGGTGAGCATGCCGCCGAAGAGCACGCCGCCGGCGACGCTCATGCTGCCGACGGCTCCCCACAGGGCGAGGCCGCGGGCGCGCTGAGCACCGGTGTAGGTGGTCATGATGAGCGAGAGCGCGGCCGGGGTCATGAGGGCGGCGCCGAGTCCCTGGGTGGCGCGGGCTGCGATGAGGATCGTGGCGCTGCCCGCGAAGCCGGCGATGAACGACGCGGTCGTGAACAGGCCGAGGCCTGCCATGAAGACCCGACGTCGGGAGAACAGGTCGGCGACGCGTCCGCCGAGGAGCAGGCCGCCGCCGGAGAGCAGCAGGTAGGCGGTGACGAGCCACTGCAGGTCTCCGCTGTCCAGGTGCAGGCTATGGCCGATGCTGGGCAGCGCTGTGTTGACGATGGAGATGTCGAGGACGACGAGGACCTGGGCGACGAGGGCGACGATGAGCACGCCCCAGGACCGTGACTGCTCGGTAGCCGGGTCGTGCGGAATCCCTTCTCGTGCAGGGAGGGTGGAGGTGGGGTGGGGATCGTGGTGGCTCATGGCTGCTCCTGGCGGAAGGCTGGTGCGGACCAGACCACCTTCAGCGGGCGGGGTTCCCGGTCGCGCCGGTGAAACCACCGGGTTCGGAGTGAGACCTCAGGGCAGGTCGAGTGCTGCGAGCTCCGCGCGAGAGGAGACTCCGAGCTTGGTGAACACGTTGCGCAGGTGGAAGTCGATCGTGCGCGGCGACAGGAACAGCTGGGCAGCGGCATCGCGGTTGCTCAGGCCCTGCCGTACGAGCTCGGCGACGTGCCGTTCCTGAGGCGTGAGATCGACCGTCGTCGCCGGGTCACGCTTGCGTGAGGTCTCGCCAGACGCTCTGAGCTCGTGTCGCGCGCGCGTCGCCCAGCGAGTGGCGCCGAGGTCGTCGAAGGTGTCGAGGGCGGCGCGGAGGTGCTCGCGCGCGTCGACGCGACGCCGTGAGCGCCGTAGGAACTCGCCGTACGCCAGCTGGGTGCGCGCCCGATCCGCTCGACGCGGGGAACGTGCGTGCGCGTCGAGCGCGCGATCGAACAACGCCTCAGCCTCGGC
>JANMBJ010000099.1:0-12950 GCA_031360335.1 Candidatus Nanopelagicales bacterium | reverse complement strand
CGCGTCGCGCGCCGCCGCCTCGAGGCCGACGCCGTTCACCACCACGGTCGCGCGCACGACGAGCACGGGGTCCAGGCCGTGCTGGCGCAGCCACGCGGCCGTCGTCTCCGCCTCCGACGCCGACTCGGGTCGCAGGCCGTGGTCGATCACGACGGCACCGGCACGGGACCGCTCGGCGCGCGCAGCGATCGCCAACGATATCGAGTCCGGACCGCCGGAGCAGGCCACGAGCACGAGCGCGTCAGCCGGCAGGTCCGCGAGGTCGTCACGCAGCGCCCGGCGTACGTCCATCGTGGGCGGCGTCATCCGAGGAGATCAGGGGCGATGCGCGCACACCAGGCGGCCGGGTCGAGCACCTCGTCACGGGTGGGCAGCGAGTCCGGCCCGGACCACACCCTGGTGAACCCGTCGCGCCCGACCCGGTCGACGACACCGCTCACGAACGCGCGTCCCTCGGTGTACTGCCGCATCTTGGCGTCGAGGCCGAGCACCCGCCGCGCGAGGCCGTCGACCGCACCCGGCTTGCCGCGTCGCGTGTCGAACCGCTCGCGGATCGTCGCGACTGTCGGCACGATCTCCGGACCGACGTCGTCCATCACGTGGTCGGCATGACCTTCGAGCAGGCTCATCAGCGCGGTGATGCGGTCGAACACCACGCGCTGCTCGGGCGTCTGCAGAGCGTCGACGAGCGAGGTGCCGTCGACGGCGTGCCCGCGTACCGCGGCGAACACCGCAGCGAAGGCCCGCCCGACACGCCCGGCGACATCGCCCGCCGTGAGGTCGGAGAGCGCGAGGTAGTCGTGGATCTCAGCGATGAGGTGCGGCCCGAGCCACGGGACACCGCCGAACTGAACGCGGTGCGTCTCCTCGTGCAGGCAGACCCACAGCCGGAAGTCGCGCGGCTCCACGTCGAGATGCCGCTCGGCGGCCACGATGTTGGGCGCGACGAGGAGCAGTCGACCGTCGCCGGCGGCGGTGAACGCCTCGAACTGCCCCAGCACCTTGCCGGAGAGATAGCCGAGCACCCCGCCCATCTGCACAGCGGTGACGCGTGAGCCCACGGCAGTCACGATCGTGGGCTGCTCGGTGGCCATCCGCTCGAGGAGCGGTGCCAGCACGACACGGAAGCCGTCGACGTTGCTGTCGACCCAGGTCGCGCGATCCACGACGACGGCGTCGGGCGCGTCACCGGCGTCGAGCCCGGTGCGCTCTCGGACCGGTCCGACGGCGTATCTCGCCAGTGCACGGAGGTCGGCGACGGCGGAGCGGGCATCATCGCGCGAGACGCTGGGACCCGGTGCGGCCACGCGTCGCCCGGTCGCGCGGGCGAGTCCCCAGTCGATGACCTCCACATCGCGACCCTAACCCCGCCCGGCCAGGTCAGAGGTGGCGGCGTCCTCGTTGCACGACCGCAGCGCACCGCGCACACCCGCACGGTCAGTCGACGGCACGGCAGCCCCGGTCAGTCGCGCTGGGGACGACGCCGCGATGTGGCGAGGGCGACCCCACCGAGCATCAACGACAGCAGCCCGAGCAGGAGGAGCGACGCAGCGCTCGAGCCCGTGGGCGACAGGCCGTGGCCCGAAGGCAGCACCAGCTGCGCCGACGACGTGTCGTTGGCGGGTACGGGGTCGACGTTGCCCGCCAGCGTCGCGGTGTTGGTGATGACCTCACCTGGTGACCCCTGCGCAGCCGTCTCCAGCGTGAAGCCCGCGGAGGCACCGACGACGAGCGATCCGGCGAACTGGCACGTGACCGTCTGCCTCACGGCACCGCAGACCCAGCCGGACCCCGTTACGGAGGCGAACATGAGTCCTGGCACGAGGACATCCGACACGACGATCGGTCGCTGCGTCGGGTTGGGCCCGTTGTTGGTGACGGTGATGAGCCACCTGGCCAGCTTGGAGTCGGCGTCGTAGCGGACGAGCCGTTTGACGACCGCCAGCTCCGAGAGCGGCGCCACCGACGAGGTGTCGTCTGCGGAGTTGTTGTCGGACTGAGTCTCCTCCGACGGCGTCGTGACCGTCGCGACGTTGGTCACGGTCGGGAAGGCGAGCGGACCCACCCCCACCACGAGACTGATCGTCGACGACTCCGACACCGCCAGGCCGGCCGCCCTCGTGCACGTCACCACGGGTGCGACGGAGGAGCAGACCCAGCCGGGACCGGACGCCGAGACGAAGGTCAGTCCCGCCGCCAGCGGGTCGGTGACCGTGATCGGTCCGGGGTCGGCGGTCGGTCCGGCGTTGGCGACAACCAGCGAGTAGATGGTGCGCTGACCGACCTGCGGCACTCCCTGGTGCGACTTCGCGATCGTGAGGTCCACAAGCGCGGGCACGTCGACCGGGTCGGTCGAGGTGTTGTCCGCGGGGTGCGAGTCGGGAGTGGCCGACCCGACCGTCGCTACGTTGTCGGCCGTGGGGTAGGCAGCCACCTCGACCGTCACCACGACCGTGATCGGCGGGGCCGAAGCACCCGGTGCCAGGGCAGCGGCCAGGTCGCACGTGACCGTCGCCGCGGACTCGGCGCACGTCCAGCCGGTCCCGTCTGCGGAGACGTAGGTGAGGCCGGCAGGCAACGGGTCGCTGACGGTGACCCCCGTTGCCTGCGTGGGACCGGCGTTGGCGACCGCGAGGGTGAAGGTGAGGAGGTCACCGATGCGCACCGGCCCGGTGTGCGCCTTCACGATCGACAGGTCGGCATCGTGCACCACGTCGATCGTGTCGGTGTCGGTGTTGTCGGTGGGGTTCGGGTCGGTGGTCGGTGAGGTGACGGTCGCCGAGTTGGTGACCGGCCCCACAGCGGCGTCGGCAGCGACCGCGACGGTGATGTCCAGGCGGGGTGCTGCTGCGCCCGCGACAAGGGTGGTACCGCCGTCGAGGACGCAGGTGATGTCCTGTCCGGTTCCCGTGACGGCGCCAGCAGTGCAGGTCCACGGTCCGGCGGTGGAGACGAAGGTGACCCCTGCAGGCAACGAGTCGACCAGGGTGATGTCAGGCTGGGCGTCAGACGGCCCGGCGTTGCGAGCGTCGAGGTGAAAGACCGCCTGTGTGCCCGCAGCGACCGCGTCGTAGGCCGCGGCGTGGGTCTTGAGGATGACGAGATCCGCGCGCGCGATGACGTCGACCGTCGAGGCGTCGGTGTTGTCGGACACGTTGTCGCCAGGCGTCGAGGTCGATGCCGTCGCACTGTTGGTCGGCGTGGTTCCCTCGGCGACCGACGACACGACTCGTGCGATGACGACGATCGACGAGGTGCCCGGAGCCAGGGTGGCGCGCTGGCACGAGACGTTCTGGCCGGCGGGCGGGTCACACGTCCATCCGTCCCCGGACGCCGACACCTGCACGAGACCGGTGGGAAGGGTGTCGACGACGACGACGGAGTCGGCCGTCGAGGGGCCGGCGTTGGTCACCGCGATCGTGAACTCGGTGGTCCCGCCCGCCGCGACCGGGTTGGCGCCGGTCGTGGTCTTCGTGAGCGAGATGTCGGCCCGGTCACCGATCACGACGACGTCGCTGTCGGTGTTGTTGGTCAGGTCGGGATCGGTCAGCGGGCCGTCGACGGTCGCGGTGTTGATGATCGTGGCGGGGCCGGCCGACGGGTCGATGACTACGACGAGGTCGATGTCGCCGGCGTTCGCACCGGAGACGAGAGTCGTTGTGCGCGTGCAGGTCACCTGGCCGCTGAGCTCGGTGCAGCTCCAGCCGGTGCCGGTCGCCGAGACGAATGTCGTGCCGGCAGGGAGCCCGTCGGTGACGACGATGTCGCCCGGCGAGTCCGACGGTCCGGCGTTGCGTACGGCCAGCGTCCAGTGGAACTGGGCGCCAGCGGTGGCCGGGGCCGGGTGCGACTTGACGAGGACCAGATCAGCCTCGGCGGTGAAGGTGCTCGTGTCCGTGTCGGAGTTGTTGCCCGGGTTGGGATCTGGCGTGGTGCTCGAGACCGTGGCGGTGTTGACCACCGGGCCGGTGACGGAGCTCGCGACGTCGACGTCGATCGTGACGACCGCGTCGCCTGCGACGACCTGGCCCGGGTCCGCAGCCAGAGTGCCCGACAGTGTGCAGGTGACGACCTGGAGGACGGCCGAGCAGGTCCAGGAACCCACCACGTCGTGCGAGCCGGCGAAGGTCAGACCGGCCGGCAACGTGTCGGTTATCCGCACCGCGACCGCGTCCGACGGTCCGGCGTTGTCGACGACGAGGCGGTAGGTGCCGCGCGTGCCGGCGACGATAGAGCCGGTCGACTGCTTCTGGATCGAGACGTCGGCTGACGTCCCGGGGGCGCTGCGGTCGGTCGAGGTGTTGTTGCCCGGCACCGGGTCCGTCGTAGTGCCCGACACCGTCGCGATGTTGACCACGTCGGTGGTCTGCGACGTCGGGACGGCGACGACGACCGTGATCTGCGGAGCCGAGACCCCGACACCGAGGTCGGTGGCGCGAACGCAGCTCACCGTGCCGGTGCCGGGCACGCACGCCCAGCCGGTCCCGGCGGCGGAGACGAACGTGCTGCCGGCCGGCAACGCGTCGACCACGGTGATCGGACCGCGCGACACCGACGGCCCGAGGTTGACGACGTCCAGCGTGTAGGTGGCGTCCTGGCCGGCCACCACGGCACCCGAGTGCGACTTGGTGATCTGGAGGTCGGCACGGGTGGTGACCGCCGCCGTGTCCGTCGAGGTGTTGTTGGCGGTGGCCGGGTCATACGTCCGGGCGCTGACGTCAGCGATGTTGGTCAGCACCGTGCCGTCGACGACTCCGGCCGGGACGTCGACCGTCACCGACACCACGGGGAACGACCCACCCGACGCCAGGGTGTCCGTGGGACTGGTCCGATGGCAGGTGATCGTGGCTGCCGCCGTGGCGCAGGTCCAGCCGGTGCCAGCGGCGCTGACCAGTGTGGTCGGCGCCGCGATGATGTCGGTCACGGTGAAGGAGCCCACGGCCGGGTCAGGGCCGAGGTTGCTCGTGGTCAGCGACCACCCGAACGGCGACCCGGCGACCGGGGCGGCTCCGTGCGACTTGACGATGCGGACATCGGCCGAGTCGACGTGCGTAGCCGCGGTTGCCGTGCTGCCGCCGTACAGACCCGTCGCGTTGCCGGTGGCACCGGTCGCGTCGAGGCCGGCCGAGGTGGCGCTGTTGGTGTGCGGCACCGACGAGCCCACGCCGGGCGACGTCACGACGGACGCACCGGGCGTGGCGCGGTAGGTGACCGTGACGCGGGCCCCGGGTGCGAGGTCGGCAAGGCTGACCCAGCCGAGTCGGTCACCGCCGGGGGCAGCGACCACCACCGGTTCGCCCGCGGTCGCGGGACCACCGGCGACAGAGATGCGCGCGCTGCTGACGTCGTAGGTCCAGCCGGGGGGCAGCGTGTCGACGGCAGAGACCGCGAAGGCGGTGGCACCGCCGGTGTTGCTGACCGTCACGGTCCACGTGAACGGCGTGCCGATATAGGCCGGGGCGCCGTCGGTGGCCGCCTTCGCCGTCACCAGCTTCGGGAACTGCGGCGTGACGTTGGCGGTGGAGATCGGTCCGGAGTAGTGCCGACCGCCAGCCGGGAGGCCGTCGTAGCCGACGACCTTCGCTGTGTTCACGAGCGAGACTGCGGCGAGGGTCGTTGACGGTGCGAGGTGCGCCGTGTAGGTGAGGAGATAGGACGCACCGGGAGCGAGCGGCCCGGCGAGGTCGGCCGCCGACCACGTGATGGTGCCGCCGCCGCGGACCGGGTCTGCGCCGGTGATCGTGCCGCCGGCGGTCGTGCTCTCGACGACGACGCCGAGCGGCACCACGTCGGTCACGGCCACGTTGAACGCCGGGCTGACGGTGGCGCCGGAGGCGTTGCGCACCGTCACGGAGTAGTGGAACTGCTGGCCGGGATCCGGCGTCGTGTCGTCGACGGTCTTGGTGATCGCGAGTGCGGGCTCGAGCACCGTCACTGTCGCGGAGTCGCTGCCACCCGCGCGGTCCCAGGTGTCACCGGCTGAGGTGGGATTGTGCCCGTCTGTGGCGAACCACACGCTGGTCGCCGTGTTGGTGAGCGCAGCTGCGGCGACGTTGCTCGGGACGTCGGTGACGATCGAGGTGTAGACGATCGTGATGCGTCGGACGTCGGGCGAGGCGAGGATGTCGCCGATGAGGAAGCCGTGCTTCGTGCCGCCCGCCTGCGGGGCCGGCGTGAGCGAGGTGATGGTGACGCCGCCGCACGGCACCGAGGTGGCGACGACAATGCAGGCGGCACTGACCGTGACCGGTGCGGACAGGCCGGTGGGCACGGTGTCGATGAGCGCGGCGTCGTAGAAGTTGGTGTTGGCCGGGACCAGTGCCGAGACGGTGTAGGTCGCGGTCTGACCGATGGTGCGCAGCGGTTCGTCGACCGACTTCACCAGCGCGGACCCCGCGATCGTGACGGTCGACGGGCTGGTGGCCGAGTAGACGCGCTCGGTCGGGTTGTCGGCAGCGTCGAACGTCGGCTTGGCGTCGTCGAGCGTGCTGCTGCTGAGCGTCGCGGTATTGGTGTAGGCGTCGCCGCCGACCGCCGTGAGGTCCACGGTCGCGGTGTAGGTGCGGGTGATGGCAGTGAGCGACGGCGGGACGTCACCGATGCGCCACACGAGCCGCGTCGAACCGACCGCACAGCCATTCGTGCCGTCGCCGGCGACCGGGAGCAGCCCGGGGTTCGCGCCGTACGCCGCGAAGGTGAGTCCGGTCGGCAGGCAGTCGACCACGAAGGCGTCGTGCGCTGGAGGCCGGTTGGCCGTCGACGCGGCCGAGCTCTGGTTGAGCACCGAGACCGTGTAGGTGACGACCTGGCCGCCGACGACGAGACCGGGACGGTCGTTGGTCTTGATGATGGTCGGGTTGGGCTGGCGCACGTTGACGGTGTAGGTCGCCGTGACCGGTGCCAGTGCCGCACCGCCGAGAGTCGCGGTGCTCACGAAGCGCGCGGTGTTGTCCCGGTTGGCGGCGTTCTGGCCGGTGCTGAGCGAGGCACCCGTGACGCGGGCTGTGGTCGTGACGAGGAACCGCTGGGCGGAACCGGTGACGTTGTCGTAGACACCCGTGATCGTGAGCGCTCCCGTCGACGGTGCGAGCGAGACGCCCGCCGGCAGGGCGGCCGGAGCAGGGCACGCCGGGAGGGGGTTGCCGGTCGTGGGAGTCGGCGCGACCGGGCAGAGCTCCGCCGTCGGTGCTGGGACACCGACGAGGACGAAGCCGGCGGGCAGGATATCGGTGAGCGACCCGTCGAAGACGGTGGTCCCGGCCGGGATGGTCACCGCGTAGCGGTAGGTGACGAGCTCGCCGATCGTGGCCTGGGCGGCGGTGTTGTTGTTGGTCTCGGTGATCGAGGTCGTGCCGACCTTGCCGACGGCGACGGCCGGAGTCACCACGCTGGAGATGTCGGAGGCCGGAGGGGCGTCCTGGTCGACCACGGGCACCGTCGTGTCGACGTTGTTCTGCGGGAAGTACGTCGCGACCGCGCCGGGGCGCGACGTGTCGACGTTGGTGAGCGCTGCGTACGAGCTCACCGAGGCGGTGTTGGTGAAGACGAACCCTGCGCTCGTCTGCAGCGGGATCACCATGTCGTAGGTGTAGGTCCACGACTCACCCGGGAGGATCCCCTGCGGTGCCAAGGGCTTCGACGGATCAAGGGTGTAGGTCCAGCGGATGGCGCTGTGCGTGGCGTTGGATGCGAACGACGGCTGCGCGGGGTCGCCGGGGTCGGTGCACCGGATCGTCGGGGTCACCGGGTTGGACACGATGCCGACGATGTTGCTCACACCAGCGCAGCGGATGTTGTCGGGCAGCACGTCCCACAGGTCGAACGCACCCGCGCCATAGCCGTCGGGTCCACCGGCCGTGCCGTTGTTCGTGAGGTCGACGCGGAACCGCACCGTCGACCCCTCGATCACCGCAAGACCGTCGACGTTGCTGTTGAGGCCGTAGGGTCCGGCGGCGGGAGCGTCGATGGTCTGGATTCCCTTGACCACGCCGATCGGGACTGCCGGCACGACGGTGAAGTCGACCTGGTCGCGGTAGGAACGGCCCCTGCCCGCGGTGTCCTCCGCGCGGAGCTTCATCGCATTGCCCAGGATCTCCGGGGCGCCGACGGGTGCCGCGTCCGTGACGCGGACCGCGAAGACCCATTCGAAGACAGCGCCGATGTCGGCGAACTTCGCGGAGCCGATCTGGTCGCCGATCACCCAGCTGAGGCTCTGCGCCGACTCGGTGAGCACGGACGGGGCGCGGACGTTCGCGGTCGTGGCGACTGCCGTGCCGGCGACGTACTCGGTGCCCACCGGGACGAAGTCGGTGACGACCGGGTTGCGGGTCCTGGTGAGCGTGTCGAAGTCGACGCGGACCTTGAAGCAGATGAGGTCGCCCTTGCGGAACTGTGTCTGGTTGGCGGGGAACGACGACGCCTCGCCATAGGCGGTGCCGTCCGTGCCGCACTGACCGCCGAGCGAGCGCGGGCCGATGGTCTTGTCGATCGTGAGCCCGCGGGTGTCGATGGTCGACGACGAGGTGTCGGTGACCGTCTGCGTGCCGGTCTCACCTGTGCCGGGTCGGGGGGACGTGGTCGCCACCAGGCTCGCCGTGTTGGTGAAGGAGTCACCGCTCGCCGTCGGCTGACCGCCCGTGGAGCCACCGGTGTAGGTGTCGCGCATGCCGGCCCAGTAGGTGAGCGTCGTGGTGCCGCTCGAGCCCACCGTGGCCAGGGGCGCGAAGACCACGGTGAACGTGCCGTCGGCGTTCTGAGTCGCCGACGTGATGGGAGACGACGGCGTCGTGCCGGCCACGCTCGTGCAGTCAGCGGGGCTGCCCGAGACGTAGTTGACGCCGACGGCGCCGAAAGGGCACAGGCCGTTGGGGATCGTGTCGGTCACGACGATGCCTGACGCGGACACGTACTCGCCGGTGTCGATCGTCAGCGTGTACTGCACGCGTCCCAGGGTGGCGAACTGCGTCGTCGACGCGGCCTTGCGCATGCGTACGTCCTCGATCGACACCGTGTGCCGGGTGTCGGTCTCACTCGTCGTCGACCCGCCGGACACGACTGCCCCGGTGTAGGTGCCCGTCGCGCGGGCGATGTTGACCAGGCTCGACTCCGCGACCAGCTCTCGGGTGCTGGCACCGGTGTTGTTGTCGAGGTTGGCGATCTGACCCAGGCTCGCACCCGACGGTGCTCCTCCGGCGAAGGTCGCGGTGGTGGCACGCAGCGGGATGCCAGCGGCGTAGGGGATGGTCACGGTGGCGCCCGCGGCCAGAGTTCCGAGGTTCCACTGCACGCGGGTGTAGGTGCCCGCCGGGTAGACCGTGCTGCCCTGCGCGGGCGGATCGACCACCGTGGTGACGGAGACGGGTGTTCGGCAGCCGGGGACCGCAGGGGTCGCAGTGAGGGACGGGGCGCCGACGTACTCCCGGGCCGCGGAGTTGTCGACACCACCGCAGCCGAGGAGCTCGAGGCCGGCGGGCAGATAGTCGGTGACGACGACGCCGGTGCTCGGGGCGACCCCCGTGCTGCGCACCGTAAGGGTGTAGACGGTGGGGTGCTCGTGGATGCCACGCAGCAGCTCGGACTCCGGGCTCGGCTCGGACTTGGTGATCTCCAGGGCCGACACCGTCGTGGGAGCCGACGACGCGGCCGCCGACTCCGTGTAGCTACCAGGCGTCACGACACCTGCGGCGGAGAACGCGGGGATCCGTCGCGGGTCGCTGTGGGCATAGGCGGACGCGTTGTTGAGGAACGTCGCGCCGACCGGCAGCACCGCGGGATCGGTCGCGGCGCTGAATCCGAGGACGAGGCTGTCTCCGATCTGCAGGTCGGACACGTTGCGCCACACGAGGGTCTGCTGGCCCGTCGCAGGATTCGTAGCGATCGTCGGCTCACCGGCCGATGCGGGGGTCGTCGACCCTCCGACATACGTGGTCCCCACGGGCAGGACGTCGCGAAAGCTGAGGTTGTACTCGGGAGTTGCCGTGGCATTGGCCGACGGGTTGGCGGCGGTGAGCGTGTAGGCAGCGGGCGCTCCGGCCAGCACGGTCGCCGGCCCGGACTTGCCCAGCGTGATGCCGGCGGCGGCGAAGGCCGGCAGCGGCGGGGCGATCACCACCACGCTCGTCGCCAGAAGTGCCGACGCCGCAAGGGCGGCCGGACGAGCAAGGAAACGACGGGTGGTGGCGAACAGCACGAGCAGTACTCCCAGTGATCTCAGCGAGCGCTGGACTGCGCGCGCCACGAACGGCCTACCCGCACAGCCGACAGCGCTTCAGAGATTACTCAGCGCGACGGGTTGACGCCCGGGCGAACGCGCGGCGGAGGGCAGCGACACGCCGGACGGCCGCCCCGAGTTCACCCGTCCGGAGCAGGACCCGCGCTCGTTCCATCGAGCCGTCAGCCGGCGGCGACTGCGCTCGCGGCACGGTCGAGCGCGTTGCGAGCCTCGAGCTGGGGGCCAGGGGTGGAGTCGGCGACGATCGCGAAGGCCAGCAGCCGGCCGTGCGGATCGCGGACGAGCCCCGAGAGGCAGTCGACACCGGTGAGCGTCCCGGTCTTGGCGCGTACGACGCCCCGGCCCACCTTCGTCCCGGACGCGACGAAGCGCGGCGCCAGAGTGCCCGTGACACCTGCCACCGGGAGTCCGGCGAGCACCGGCCACATCACGCCCGCTGCCTCGCCGTCGGCGGGCCGGTCCGCGACGACCGCGGCCAACGCCGTGACCAGCGTGACGGTCGGGACGAGATCGAGGAGCGAGAGGCCGCTGCCGTCGTGAAGGGACACGCCGTCAACCGGCACCCCGAGGTCGTTGAGGGTCGCGAGAGTGGCCGCAGCACCACCGGCGAAGCTGGCCTCGCCGCCCACCGTGCCGCCGGCGAGGTGGGCCAGCGCCTCCGCCAGCGCGTCGTCGGAGTCGGTCAGCAGCCGTTCGACCAGCTGCGTGATCGTGGGGCTCTGCACGGCGGCCAGCCGCGCGGCGGACGCGGGCGCGGTCACCCGCGTCACCGTTCCGAGCACGGTGATCCCAGCCCGCTTGAGCCCGGCGACGAATGCGGCGCCCGCCGCGAGCGCCGGGTCCGGCGAGCGCGAGGTCGCGCCGGTGGAGCGGGCGCCCTGGTCGACCGACAGCGCCGACACCGGGGCGATGATCCCCGATCCGACATACGACGCCGGCCAGCCGGCCGCGACGCGTGGACCGGAGAACAGCGAGTCGTCGACCTGCACGGTGACCGAGCCGCGGCTCGCGGCCCTGAGCGCCTTCACCGTCGATGCGACGAGCTGCGACAGGCTCGCGGGGCGGGCGGCCTGGCCCTCGGGCGTGGTCGCAGTCGGTGTGCGGGTGAGGGTGGCGTCACCGCCGCCGACGAGGACGAGGTCACGCGGTGTGGCGCCCTGCACCACCCGCGTCGAGAGGCGCGCATCCGGACCGAGCGCACGCAGGACGGTGAGCCCGGTGAGCAGCTTGAGCGTGCTGGCCGGCTTCTGCGCCCGCGTCGCGCCGCGGGCGAGCAGCGTGCGGCCGGAGACCACGTCCAGGACGCTCACGGCTACGTCGCTGCCGAGCGCCTTCGATGCCAGCGCCGCGTTGACCGCCGCGACGAGCGCCGCATCGTCGGGCGCAGGCGTACCCGTGAGCACCCCGGTCGTGGCCGGAAGGACCACGGTCGGCACCGCCGGCGGCGTCACGACCGCCGTGCGCACCGCGGCCCGCAACGCCGCCGATGACGCCAGCGCGCCTCCACCCGCCACCACTGGAGCCCGCACCGCGCCGGGCACGGTGGCCGACGACGACGGTGCGCCTCCGACGGCCACGACAGCGAGCAGGGCGCCGAGGGCTGCCGTCAGGCCGACGCTGGAGGAGGTGCGCCAGGGGCGTCGTGCCGGTCGGTCGAGCACGCAGCACCCCCGTCGTGGCGTCGGCGCCGCCGCGCACCGCGCGTGACACCCGTCACGTCGTGGTCCCGATCGGGCCACGCACACCATCGTGTGAGGAAGACTAGGCGACGGGACGTCCGCAGCTGGCCGCCCCTGCTCAGCGACGCTGACGTCCGCACGGACTCTGGCGACCGCGTGCGGCCCGCCCGTCACGATCCCTGTCAGGAGTACGCCGTGGAGTTCGACGTCACGATCGAGATCCCCGCCGGTAGCCGCAACAAGTATGAGGTCGACCACATCTCCGGTCGTATCCGGCTCGACCGCATGCTCTTCACCTCGACCCGCTACCCGCACGACTACGGCTTCATCGACGGGACCCTCGGCCAGGACGGCGACCCGCTCGACGCGCTCGTCATCCTCGACGAGCCGACCTTCCCCGGCTGCCTCATCAAGTGCCGCGCGATCGGGATGTTCCGGATGACCGACGAGGCCGGTGGCGACGACAAGGTCCTCTGCGTCCCTGTCGCCGACCCGCGGGTCGAGCACATCCGCGACATCCACCACGTGCCCGAGTTCGACCGCCTCGAGATCCAGCACTTCTTCGAGGTCTACAAGGACCTCGAGCCCGGCAAGAGCGTCGAGGGCGCCTCCTGGACCGGCCGCACCGAGGCCGAGGCCGAGATCCAAGCCTCCTTCGAGCGCCACCTCGACCACGAGCCGCACCCCGACCCCACCCCCGAACCCCCCACCCCCGGATCCGACCCCACCACCCCCACCGACCCCGAGCACTGACCCAGCCCCGACCCGTTTTCCCGGGCGAATGTGCCCCAGCGTGCGCTAGGCGCAACTCAGGCGCCCCACTGCATCCACAGGTGCGGCATGTCGCGGCTGTGGACACCGCCCCCTCAGGGTCGGGCGCCGTAGGCCATGAGCTCGTCCTGCCAGATGGTCTGGAACTTCACGTGGTCACCCGTGTGCGGCGCCTCGACCATCTGACCGCCACCGGCATAGATGCCGACATGGTGGATCGTGAGCCAGTCGCTCGGATCGGTCGCGAAGAAGACGAGGTCTCCCGGCTG
>JANMBJ010000085.1:0-5514 GCA_031360335.1 Candidatus Nanopelagicales bacterium | reverse complement strand
GACGGCACGGACACCCTGCGCAACATCGAGCAGCTACGCTTCAGCGACCAGACTGTCGCCGTTGTGCTGCCAGCCGCACCCACTGCAGTGACTGCGGTGGCTGGGGCCGCCTCGGCGACGGTCAGCTGGACCTTCCCGAGCACCACCAACCCGCCGACCGACGGCTTCGAGATCGTCGCGACCCCGGCCAGCGGAACCCCGACCACGATCACCGGGATCTCGCGGACTGCGCGCAGCCGCGTCGTCGCCGGGCTCGTCGCGGGTACGTCGTACACCTTCGCGGTGCGCGCCGTGAACATGTTCGGGACGGGCCCGCTCTCGGTGTCGTCGAACGCTGTGACACCGACCGCACCGCTCCTTCCGCCTGCTGCACCGACCGCTGTGACGGCTGTAGCCGGCGTGGCATCGGCGACGGTGAGCTGGACCGCACCCGTGGCCAACGGTGGTCCTCCGATCACGAGCTATGAGCTCGTGACCAGCCCGGCAACGATCGGACCGATCACGGGGCTCTCCCCGTCGTCGACCAGCACGGTCGTCACCGGCCTGACGGCCGGCACGTCCTACACCTTCACGGTGCAGGCCGTGAACGCCGATGGGACCGGGCCGCTCTCGGCAGCGTCGAACGCCGTCGTCCCGACAGCGCTCGTCGCCCCGACGGCTCCGACCGGCCTCACCGCCGTCAGGGGTAACACGGTCGTGTCGCTGTCCTGGACCGATGGTGCAGGGCTGATCACCGGTCACATCGTGCAGGTGCGGATCGCGGGTGTCGTGGTCCGGACCGACACGATCACCGGCGCCGGATCGAGCACAGTGATCGTCGGCCTCTCCAACGGGACGGGGTACACCTTCAGGATCCGGGCGGTGAATGCGGCGGGCCAGAGTGCCCTGTCCGCAGCCTCCAACCGGGTCACCCCGGCCACGCTTCCTGGCGCCCCCGTGATCGGGATCGCGACCCAGGGACCGGCAGGGGGTGCGCTGACGGCGGTGGCAGCCTGGTCGGTACCGCTCGACAACGGCGGTGCAGCGATCGTGAGCTATCGCGTCACGGCGCAGCTCATGGCCGCTGATGGAGTCACCGTGGTGAGCAGCACCTCGCGGACGGTCGGGGCGGCAGCTCGCACCCGGTCGTTCGCGCTGGCCGCCGGGACCTACCAGTTCGTCGTCGTGGCGACCAATGCTGTCGGTGACAGCGTGGCCTCGGCAGCATCGAACCTGGTGACACCGCGATGACGACAACCGCTGGCATCGCGTAGCGCCAGCAGCACGACGAGGGGGTGGCCCCAGCGGCCACCCCCTCGTCGCATGCCCGATCCGGGTGGTCATCGCCGGGCCTACGTGCCCCCTCCGGCGGCGACGAGGAGTGCCGGCCGCGGACCCGCCGATGCTGTGACTCGCTCCCACGCACGAGCGTGAGACGGGACGTGACCCACCACGGCGAGAGCTGCGCTGACGAGTCGGGCACCCGAGCGCTCAGCGGCCGACTGTCCCGGTCCCAGACCTCCGGGTCACGAAGAGCCGGGCTCGGACCTCCCAGCCCCGGCCTCCCAGTACAGGACCGCGCGGACCCGGTCGCCTCGGACACAGTCCTCGCAGACGCGAACACCACGGGCCAGGGACGTCCGATGGCGGTGGCGTTAGCGGTCGTGCTGAGCTGCGTGATCTCTCGTGCGCGCCGGGGCTCAGGTGAGCCGCGGCTCACCGTGCCCAGGTGCTCGAGAGCCCTCAGCCGATCGCTGACTCGACGTGCGACGGGGTCGGCTGCCTCTACTGGCCGGGACCGATGACCACCAGAGCGGCGGTCACAGCGAGCACAGCGGCGGCGAGCATGATCTCGATGGCGACGGTGGTGTGAAGACCTCGCAGAGACAGTTCGGTATCGGTTGAGACGAGCACCGTGCTGCTTCTGCTGGCGCCACCACCGGCTCCGGCGTCAGCCGAGGCTGCTGCCCTGCGACCGGTCGCGACGCGGCGGCGAACCCATCGCCGCGACACGTCGCCGACGGCGAGAAGAACTGCCACCATCGACACCTTTGCCAGCAGGACGCGCCCGAACTCGGTGGTCACGAGTCCCTCGAGCCCGTGCATCTCACGCAGTGCCATCAACACACCGGACACCGCAAGCACGCCGACGGCCCCAGCGGCGACCCGAGAGAACCTGTGCAGCACGGTCAACGCCTCATCGTCATGGACGTCTCGCAGGCACACGAAGATCACGACGAGACCGCCGAGCCAGACCGCCATCGCGAGGCTGTGGAGCAGATTGGCCAACCCCGCGGCGACGGGGAACGGATCGACGGCCGAATGGCTCACCAACGGCCAGGTGACTGCGAGGGCCAGCGCGCTCGCGGACACGGCACCCAGGACGACCCGGCGCAAACGTCCGGGGAGGCGCGAGGAGCGCGACGTCGCGAGGACGACGGCAGCCGAGAAGGCGACCACGAGGTAGGCACGCCAGGCATAGACGGCGTCGAACTTGCGTGAGTGCGTGTCCACGGTCTGCGGCGATGACAGCAGGTCCCCGAAGGACGCACCACTGGCCCACACGCCCTGGAGGAACATCCCACCGATCGTGCTCACGGAGAGCAGACCGAGACCAGCGCCGACCAGGAGTCGCGGCCTGCGGTCTCGCAGGGCAGCAGGCCACACGAGGAGGAGCACGAGGATGACACCGGGACCCAGCACGAGCCCGACATAGCTTGCCCATCGCATGACGCCGAGCAGCACTCCGGCCAGGTCGTTGCGGGCCAGAACCGGGACATCGACCACCGAGCTCGGTGTGACGACGGAGATGATGAACGACCCCGTCACCGGGTGCGTGTCCTCAGACGTCACGGCCCACTCCACCGTGTAAGTCCCTGACACCAGGGAACTCCCCAGGTTCACAGATATCTCGTGTGCGTCAGCTGAGGTCATGGTCACGGCGCCGGTCTCAAGCTGACCACCACTGTCGTTGTAGACGCGCACGGTGCTGCCATCTAGATCGATGGGGTCGTCGAAGGTCAGTCGGATCTGGCTCGGCGACTCCGCGAGCACCGATCCCGCAGCGGGAAGGCTCGACTCGAGCTGGGCGTGCGCTGAGGCTGGTGACACCGTCAGGGCCAGAAAGACCAGCGACAGGGCGCCGACCAGGAGAGGGCGTACCCGACGCCGTCCTACGATCACGGAGGAGATGCTCGACATAGCGCGAGGTTAGGACTGCTCGAGCCGTGGGCGGCACCCCTCTTCGCCCGGAGTCTAACTGGCCCAAGGTTTTCCAAAGGTGACGGTCGCAGGATCCGGGTATGCCCGCTACATCCGGCCGGCCACGCCGATCCCTGCTCCCCATGGCCGCAGCAGTTCTCGTTCTCGCCGCAGCGCTTCTCGGGGGATGGCGGGCGGCCGCACTGCGGGCCCCAGCACCGGACGCGTCCACGGTGGTCGTCGAGGGAACCTCCTACCGCGTCATGCAGGCGGAGCAGGTCACCGGCCTCAGCGACGACGACCTGTCCGGTATGGCTCACGGGATCCAGGGGCTCGTCACCTCGGGGAAGACTCTCGTGACTGTGTCTCTCGTGGTGTCCGCGGGAGACACGTCATCGACGTTCGACCCGTCGACCCTTCAGGTGTTCGAAGTGGGTTCGTCCCAGCCGATCCTGCCCGCTGGAGGGACTCTCGCTGCGGGCACGCTCCACGCCCACGCCAGCGTCGAGGGTGCACTGTCGTTCGTCGTCCCACGCGACGGATCGCGTCTGGTCCTGCGTGCTCCGGGCCAGTCCCACAGCGTCCCCCTGCTGCAGGTGGACGTCTCCGCACCCGACCGCGGGTCCCACGGCCACGGTGACGATCCATCGTCACCGTCGATCGTGGCCCCGCTGCCGGACCAGCCCGAGGTCGGCGCATCGCGATGAGACAGCAACGGCAGGTAACCAACGGTCTCCACCTTCCCCTGGGCGACGTGGTTGTCGCTGTCGTCCTCGGTCTCGTCGGCTCGCTGTGGCTGGCCTGGCTCGAGTCCGGTCCGGCGAGCGCCGCAGAAGTAGCGCGAGTGGCCGCCTCGATCGCGGTCCTCGCGCTGCCGGCCGTCGTGCTGGCCGTGCCCGTCGCGTTCATGGTGCTCGACGACGCCTCGACCGGTCGGCGTCCGGGGGTGACGTACGCAGCCTTCACCGCGGCTCCGGTGGCAGCGGTGTCCCTCGCAGTCGCAAACTCCCTGCGCACCGTCGTGTTCGACCAGTCGACTGCTCGCGCCCTTCCCGCCGTCACTCTCGTGAGCGATGGGTTCGTCCTGCTCGCCCTCCTCGTCCCGCTAGCCGTCGCCTGCTATGCCATGCCACACATTCGGATCCGCGTCCTGTCTCGTCCCGTCCTGATCACCTCGGTCGCCGTGCTGGCAGTCGTCGCACCCCTGAGCCAGCTGTCATCGGTGCCGGCGAGCGCGGCTCCCGCACCGTCTGGTGCCGCAACTGCCTGCCTAGCTGGCGTCGGGGTGACCACGACCTTCGATGTGACTGCCCTCGACGTCGACATCCCTGTGAACCGATTCGGTGACCATGACCCCCTGGGCAAGATGTACGCCCTCACGAGCAAGCTCCCGGCTATCGCCGCAGAGCAAGCCTCTCAGCAGGTGACGGTGGGGCTGCGCGACGATGCGATCCAACCGCTGGTGATCCGCGCGAACGAGGGCGACTGCAACGAGATCCGCTACACCAACACGGCGAGCGGCGGCGACTTCGGACTCCACATCGACGGGCTCGAGTTCGGCACCGACTCCTCCGGAGACGCCGTCGGCGCGAACTCGCCGTCCGGTGCAGCACCCGGCAGCACCAGGACCTACCGGTTCGCCGTGCCGTTCGACCCGACGATCGACGGCGGCCACTACATCCATCCCGGCCCCGGATATCGCGCCGCTGTCGACCACGGGCTGTTCGGTGCGCTCATGGTCGAGCCACCCGGCTCGACCTACTGGAATGCCAGCACGTCCGGCGCACCCGTGACGTCCGGCTGGGAAGCAGTGATCAAGCCGGCCGGCCCGGGTGTCACCTGCGTGCCATGGAGCAAGCCAGCCACCTGCGCCTTCCGCGAGGCCGCGCTGCTGCACCACGAGATCGGCAACGACAACGAGTCGCTCAAGGACAAGTCCGGCAACGACATCCCGCTGCAGGACGCGACGACGGGGAGCTATCGCCCCGGCGGGTTTGCACTGAACTACCGGTCCGAGCCGTTCCGCAACCGGCTGCTGGCGTTCCCCCTGGAGAAGTCGCACGCCTACAGCTCCTACACCTTCGGCGAGCCGGCGACCCCCATCGTGCGCGGCTATCTGTCGGACCCCACGATCCTGCGCATCATGCATGTCGGTGCGGAGAAGTTTCACGTGTTCCACCTCCATGGAGGTGGTGACCGGTGGCGCTTCAACCCGGTCGCGGACACGACCGCCAACTACTCCGCGACCGGCTTGGAGAAGGACCCGCCGATGGTGCTGTCGCCATCGCAGCGTCTCGACTCCCAGTCCCTCGGCCCGGGTGAGTCGTTCAACCT
>JANMBJ010000080.1:0-1664 GCA_031360335.1 Candidatus Nanopelagicales bacterium | reverse complement strand
GCTGCGGCCGGCGTTGGCGATGGGGGCGGACCGGGCGGTCTTGGTGTCTTCTCCGCAGCTCGAGGGAGCTGACCTTCTAGGCACCAGTGCCGCCCTCGCGGCCGTGCTGTCGAGCATCTGCCCGGATCTCGTGGTGTTTGGATCGTGGAGCGGCGACGGGAACGGTGCCATGCTCTGGGCCGCTGTGGGCGAGCGGCTCGGGCTCCCCGTGGCGTCTCGGGCGGTGGACTACGCGCTCGACGACCGCCGTCTGACCGTCACGCGTCAGATCGAGCAGGGATCCGAGGTCGTCGAGGTGGGGCTTCCCGCCATCATCGCCCTGTCCGGCGAGGTCAACGTCCCGCGGTACCCGTCCTTCAGGGATGTGGTCGCGGCCAAGAAGAAGCCGATCGATCAGTTCGCGACGGCTCCGGGCGAACTCATGGCAGGAACGACTGTTCTCTCGTGGGAGCCCGCTCCGGCTCGAACAGGAGGCATCGTGATCGAGGACGACGGGCACGCGCACGAGCGGCTGCTGGAGTTCTTGATCGAGCGAGGTGTCCTGTGACCCGGCGTGCGCTCGTTCTCGCCGAGCTGCGCGGAGGCTCTGTGGCGGCGGGCAGCCTGGGCGCGGTCGCCGTCGCTGCCCGTGTTGCGGACGAGGTCGACGTGCTCGTTGTCGCGGGGGAGGGTGACGTCGTGGACAGCGCCATCGTCGGACTCCTCGGCGGCCAAGGGGCGAGCGAGGTCCACGTCGCCCGCTCCGCGCCGGCTGTAGCCGCAATCCGGACCGACCTGCTCGACATGCTCGTGACCCGGCTGGACCCGTCCATCGTCATCGTGGAGAGCTCGTCGATGGCGTCAGACGTGGCGGCGGCGCTCGCTGCGCGGCGCTCGGCCGGCGTGAACTGGGACCTCGTCGGCCTCGAGCTGGACGCGACCGGGGCGTGGGTGGGGACGCGGCTGGCGCTGCAGGACACGCTCATCGCCCGGGTCGGATGGATGACGTCGCTGGCCGTGGCGGTTCTGCGCCCTGGGACCTTCGCAGCGCGCGAGGCGACCGGCAATGCGGCGAGGGAGAGCAGCCTCGAGGTGTCTGACCTCGACTTCTCGTCGGCTCCGGTGGTCACGCGGGCCGCCGAGGAGCAGTTGCCGTCCGGGATCGAGACGGCGGAGATCATCGTGTCCGGCGGTCGCGGCGTGGCCACGCGCGAGGGGTTCGAGGTCCTGGAGGAGCTCGCGGCGACCTTGGGCGGCGTACTCGCGGTCAGCATGCCTGTGGTCGACAAGGGGTGGTACCCCTACTCCTACCAAGTCGGTCAGACCGGGCGTAGCGTGCGGCCGCGGCTCTACCTCGCGTGTGGGATCTCCGGCGCCATCCAGCACCGCGTGGGCATGGCGCGGTCGGGCACGATTGTCGTCGTCAACACCGACGCGCGTGCACCCCTGTTCGGCGTCTGCGACTTCGGCATCGTCGGTGATCTCGCCGACGTCGTTCCGCGGCTGACCGCGGCGCTCCGGGAACGGCGCTAGCCGGCGCGCAGCGACAATGCCCAACCGCACAGCGACGCCGATCGGTCGGGCTCCTGCCGGTGGGTCGCTGCAGCTCTAGTGGACGTCGACCCACTCGTTCAGGCGCGCCGAGTCCAGGACCGCTTGGGTGATCCGGGCTGAACGCAATCCGT
>JANMBJ010000053.1:0-9937 GCA_031360335.1 Candidatus Nanopelagicales bacterium | reverse complement strand
CTGGGGCGCCCCAGCCGGCTCTATGGCGACCTGGGGCACATTCATCCGGATATGACAGGGTGACGGCGGGATGAGCCCGGGTGCTGGTGGTGCTGGTGCTGGGGGGGCTTCTGACGCTCGGGGGGCTTCTGACGCTCGGGGGGCTTCTGACGCTGGTGCTGCCGGTGAGGGGGCGGTGGTTTTTGGGCGGGTGCCGTTGTCGGAGCGGTCGTGGGTGTTGTCGGCGTTGCGGCAGGAGACGGTCGGCGGGGCGCTGCTGCTCGGTGCCGCGGTGCTCGCGCTGGTGTGGGCCAACAGCCCGTGGCGCGAGACGTATCACGACCTCGCAGCGACACAGGTCGGCCCCGAGTCGCTGGACCTGCACCTCTCGCTCACCGTGTGGGCGTCCGACGGGCTCCTGGCTGTCTTCTTCTTCGTCGCGGGTGTCGAGCTCAAGCACGAGCTCGTCCTCGGCACCCTGAGCCGGGTCACGAAGGCGATCGTCCCTGTCGTCGCGGCGCTGTCCGGCATGGTCGTGCCGGCCGTGCTGTACGTCATCACCGTCACCGTGCTCGGTGACTCGTCCGCGGCCAGCGGGTGGGGCATCCCGATGGCCACCGACATCGCGTTCGCCCTCGCGGTGCTCGCCGTCATGGGGTCCCAGCTGCCTGTCGCGCTGCGCGCCTTCCTGCTCACGCTCGCGGTCGTCGACGACCTCGGTGCGATCCTGGTCATCGCGATCTTCTACAACCACGGGTTCGCCGTCCTGCCGTTCGTGCTCTCCTTCGTCGGCATGGTCGCCTGGTGGCTGCTGCAGCGCGCCCGCGTATCGAGCTGGATCGTCTACCTCCCGCTCGCCCTCGCGGTCTGGGGTCTCGTCCACGCCAGCGGCATCCACGCCACGGTCGCGGGCGTCACCCTCGGGCTGCTCACCCGGGTGCGGAAGGACCCCGGTGAGAGCGTCTCGCCCGCCGACCGGTTCGAGCACGCCGTACGCCCGCTCTCGGCCGGGGTCTGCGTCCCGCTCTTCGCCTTCTTCTCCGCGGGGGTCACCGTCGTGGGACTGTCCGGGTCGGCCGTCACGCAGCCGGTCGCCATCGCGATCGTCGTCGGGCTGGTGCTCGGCAAGCCCCTGGGTGTGTACGGCGGAGCACGGCTCGTCGCGCGCTTCACGCGCGCCTCGTTGTCGTCGTCGCTGCGCTGGGCCGACGTCCTGGCCGTGGGCATCCTCGCCGGGATCGGATTCACCGTCTCCCTGCTCATCGGGGAGCTGGCGTTCGAGACCGACCCGTCGCGCGAGACCGCAGCCAAGATCGGGATCCTCGCCGCGTCGGTCATCTCGGCGGTCGTGGCGTCCGTCGCCCTGAGCCGGCGCAAGCGGGCGTACGCCGAGATTGCGGCCCTCGAGGACGCCGACGCCGACGGCGACGGGGTGCCTGACGTCTACGGCGTCGACCCGGCCTGACGCCTCGCGCACAGGGCAGTCAGCGCCCAGACCCCCCGGTCGGATCCCGCGTTCGCGGGGTACTGGGTAGCCTGACCGACAGCAGGTCCCAGGTCGGGACGGCAGGGAGGTCCAGTCATGGCGGAGAAGCAGTCGCTCGGGGCCCTCGTGTCCGGGATCAGCGAGGACATCTCCACGCTCCTGCGCGGTGAGGTCGAGCTGGTCAAGTCCGAGATCAAGGAGTCGGCGCGCTCGGCCGGCAAGGGCTCGGGTCTGCTCGTGGGCGCAGGTGTCCTTGGCTTCCTCGCCACGATCTTCCTGCTCCTGACCTTGGCCTGGGTGCTCGTGCAGCTCGGGCTGCCGACGTGGGCCGGCTTCGGCATCGTGACCCTCGTCCTGCTCATCGTGACCGCGATCCTCGGGCTCCTCGGCAAGAAGCAGCTCGAGTCCGTCAAAGGCCCGGAGCGCTCGCCGCTCTCCATCGCCAAGACCAAGGCCGTCCTCACCCGCAGTGCGCCACCACTCGACCCCACGGCGTCACCCACGTCGACCACGGCCACCGCTCCAGCGCCGGCGAAACCCTCGGCACCCTCGAGCTCGGTGCCCACCGCTGCACCGACCACCGGAGCCACTTCGCGTCCCGCCGCCGCACGCGCCTCCAACCCTCAGTAGGTCCGAACCCCGTGCTGCCCGACCCGGTCGACGTCGTCCGCGCCGAAGGCCCCTGGACGCATCGCGACATCGCCGCCAACGCCTGCCGCTTCCACCTCGTAGAAGCGGGCGAAGGTCCGCTCGTCATTCTCCTGCACGGCTTCCCGACGTTCTGGTGGACCTGGCGCCACCAGCTGCAGTCGCTCGCCGCGGCCGGCTTCCGCGCTGTCGCCATGGACCTGCGGGGCTACGGTGGCAGCGACCACACACCGCACGGCTATGACCCGATGACGCTCGCTGGCGACGTGGCGGGGCTCATCCGCACCCTCGGTGAGGCGGAGGCCGTCGTGGTCGGCCAGGGGTGGGGCGGGATGATCGCCTGGACCCTCGCCGGGCAGCACCCCGAGGTCGTGCGCGGCATCGTGTCGGTAGGGATGCCGCACCCGGCTCTCCTGCGCCACTCGTTCGTCGCGAGCACGGAGCAGCGCCGCCTCGGCCGCTACGCCCTCGGTTTCCAGCGCCCGTTCGTGCCGGAACGGCAGCTGACCCGCGATGACGCCGCGCTCGTCGAGACGTTCCTGCGCCGGTGGTCGGGCTCGTCCTGGCCCGATGAGGAGACCGCGCAGATCTATCGCGCCGCGATGCTCGTGCCCAACACGGCGCACTGCTCGGTGGAGTTCCATCGCTGGGCGGTCCGGTCGCTCCCCCGGCGTGACGGCCGCCGCTTCCAGTCGGTCGTGGGAGTGCCCATCGCCGTCCCGGTGCTGCAGGTGCACGGTCGCAACGACGGTGCGGTGCTCCCGAGAAGCGTCGACGGGTCCGAGGCGTACGTGAAGGCGACCTACACCCGGGTGGATCTGCCCGACGTCGGGCACTTCCCGCAGGAGGAGGACCCCGCCGCATTCGACGCCGTGCTCATCCCCTGGCTCGTCGGTCTCACGGCCTCCTGACACACTCGTCGGACGCCGCCCAGACGGCGCGACAACGGGGGCACGAGGGACGCAGCAGGTCAGCTCAGCTCAGCCATCCCCTCGCACGTCCGGCGGCACGGCTCACGGAGGAGACGCAGGAGAGATGGTCGACGCAGGGTGGTATCCGGATCCGCAGAGCACCGGCTCCGCGAGGTGGTGGGACGGTCAGCAGTGGACCGACCACACCCTGCCCACGGCCGAGGCCGTCCCCGGCAGCCTGTTCGCCGAGCCAGCCGCACCCGACGCTCCGGTGCCGCCTGCCTACGACGCCTCTGGCTACGTCTCGCCCACCCAGGAGACCGTGTCGTTCGACGCGGCGACCTATGCCGCACCGTCCGGCCCCGCGCCGTCCTACGACGAGCCGGCGTACGCGACCGCTGCCTACGCCACCACCGACTTTTTTCCCGTGACACCGCAGGGCGATCCCTCGTTCGTGCCGCCGCTGTCGTCGTACGCAACCGCGCCCGTCAAGAAGCGCAGCTCCGGCGCGCTCGCGGCCCTCGTCGTCGGTGCGGTGTTCCTCGTGGTCGCGGGCATCGGCATCGGGTTCGCGGTGACGCGTTCGGCCACGACGACGGCTGACCAGGCGGCCACTCCGTCGGCACCCGCAGCCTCGCGGACGCCGGAGAACCCCAACCCCTCGACGACACCGTCGCAGAGTCCCAGCCCGTCACCCAGCAGCACAGCCACCGGCCTGGGCGCGGAGCTCGAGGGACTCAAGCCGACCGACGACGACCTCCCGGACGGCACGACGATGTCGCTCATCCCCGGCGGCGACGAGGTGACCGGGCAGCGCACCCTCGACGGCTGGTGCTCGAGCTCGTACGAGTCGGAGAAGAACCGGGTCGAGCGCCGGCAGTGGGACCTCGTCCAGGGGACGCAGAGCACCGGGCTCTCCGTCGAGGTCGTGGCCTACCGCTCCCCGGAGGGCGCGGCCGCGGCACTCGCGGAGTTCACGAAGTTCACCAAGGCCTGCACGCGAGTGGTCATCACCGAGGACGGCGTGAGCCTGACGCAGACGGTGACGAGCTCGAAGGCGATCGCGCCTGCCGACGGTGTCACGGGTGAGCAGGCTGTCGCGCGGTTGGTCGTCCCGCAGGCGGGTGCACCCGCACGCACTCTGCACACGGTGGCGACCGTGCAGCGCTCCGAGCAGTTCCTCAGCATCGTGTGGGTCAACCAGGCGACCGCGTTCACGCCCGACGACCTCGCGGCCATCAACGCCTTCGTCGCGCAGCAGACCCGAGCCCTCACCTCCACCGTCCACGGCTGACCACCCACGCCCAGCCCCCACCGCAGAGCCACGGAGGGACTTACAGTGGGGGCGACGAGGAGGCGGACATGGGTGATGAGCTGGCGCTGACTGCGGGAGCCGACCACGATGCGCTCGTCGCCCTGGTGACCGCCACCGCGCAGCGGGGCCAGGATGACCTGCGCGTGCTGTGGGATGAACTCGTCGCGACCTACGGTACGGAGGCCGCCTCCCGCGCCTGGCAGGAAGGCCTCGCGTCCAGCGACATCGGTCAGACCTGACCAGATCGGACCTGACCTGACACGAGGGTCACCCGCTGCGGTCAGATGTCGTCCGGAGCACGCCGACCGCCCAGGGCCGTGAGGGCTGCACGCATCCCGGCACGCGAGCGCTCGGGCACCTCGTCGAAGAAGGCGCGGTCAGCTGCCTCGACTGCCGCGATCGCCCTCGGCGCCAGGGTCTTTCCCGCCCTCGTCGGTGCGAGGCGCACAGCCCGTGCGTCGTCGGCGTCAGGGGTACGCGTCACGAGCCCGGCCTTCTCGAGCGCTCGGACCACCTGGCTGGTCATCATCGGGTCGGTGCCCGCGTGCTCGGCGAGGTCGCGCTGACGAGGCGGGCCGCCTTTCTCGCACAGCCACCAGGTCGACGCGAGCAGCACGAACTGCACGTGCGTGATGCCGAACGGCTTGAGCGCCTCGACCATCGTCCGCTGCCAGCGCAGGGTCGCGCGCCAGAGCAGGAACCCTGGGCTCGACCACGCGTCCGGCATGTCGCTCACGACGCCGCGAGCTCCGCCAGGCGCTCCATGCACTCGGGCGTGTCCGCGGTGACGTTGGGACCGAGCTCCGCAGCCGCCGGTCCGACGATGCACACCTCATGGGTGATGAGGGATCCGGTCGCGGTGGGCTCGATACGGTGCACGAACGTCAGCGTAGCGACGCCGGGGATGTCGGTGACGTCAGTGAACAGGGCGTTCTCGATCACCTCGGTGAGCTCCCACTCGAATGGTGGCTGACCCTCGACGCCCAGAACTCCGCGCGAGCCGACGACGAAGTCGCCCTCGAGGGTCACGCTGACAAGTCCGGAGTCCCACTCGAGCCAGCGGTCGACGTCGGCGTAGAGCGGCCAGACCTGCTCGGGGCTGGCCGTCGTGGTCACGCTGTGGCTCCACTCGTACATGTCGCTCCTCCTTCGTGGCGCATCCACTATGCGCGCTTACGAGAACGATAAGCGCGCATACTGAAGACGTCAAGCACTGGCAGGAAGGGGATCTGAGTCGCCGTGGCGCAGGAGATGTTGTCGACGGTCGCAGGGGCGCGAACGCTGGCACGAGCGGCGGCGGCCTCGGGCCGAGGGGTCGCTCCGTGGGCGTGTGAGCGCTGGTCAGCGGGTGGCGCAGGAGCCGGTGTCGACTGACGCGGTGGCACGGGCGCCCGCCTTGGCCGCGGCCGCGACCTGCGACGCGGTCAGGGCGTAGCCCGTCTCCGGATCCTGGAGTGCCGCAGCGAAGATGACTCCGTAGACGCGGCCGTCGGGAGCGAGGAGCGGGCCGCCGGAGTTGCCGGGGCGCACTGTGCCGCGCACTGCGTAGACATCGCGGGTCACCGTACCGTGGCCGTAGATGTCACTGCCTCGTGCCGAGATCTTGCCGCGGATCCGGGCGGCTGTGGCATCGAGGGGTCCGCCGCCGGGGAAGCCGGCGATCACCGCCGCGTCGCCGCGCTGTGCGGTGCCGGCGAAGGTGAGCGCGGGTGCACGGAGGCCGGGCACAGAGAGCACCGCGACATCGATGTCGGGGTCGGAGTAGACGACGGTGGCTGGCCACGCCTTGCCCGTGCCACGGATGAGCACGACAGGGTTCTCGACACCTGCGACGACGTGAGCGTTGGTCATCACGCGATCGGCGGCGAAGACGAAGCCCGAGCCGTCGACCTGGGTGCTGCACTCCTGCGCGACACCCTCGACCTTGACGAGCGACCCCGACGCGGCGCGCACCGCAGGATCCTTGAGCAGCGCGGAGTCTGGGGCGTCGATGGGGAGCACCGGGTCGAGGGAGAAGCCGCCGAACGCCTGCGGGAAGCCGGTGTTGTCGAGAGCCGATCGCAGGCCACCGACCCAGCTCCTGGCCGTGTCGGGGAGCGCCTGGTCGATGCTGTCGAGCACCTTGGACCCGCGCAGCTCGGATGACACTGGACCCAGCGGCACGACGACGAGCGCCGATGCCATGACCCAGGCGACCAGGAGCACGGACAGCGCGCCGAACACCGACCCACCCGCAGAGTCCACGAACCGCACGGGTTTCCAGGTGACGCGGTCGCGGATGACGCGCGCCAGCATCGACGCGAGCACGTTGCCGAATCCGGCACAGAGCACGACGACCCCGATGCCGAGCACCGCGGCCACCGCACCTTCGAGGTTGCCCACGATGTGCGGGGCGAGGTAGGCACCGGCGAGCGCTCCGCCCATGAAGCCGGCGAACGACAGCACTCCCGCGACCAGGCCGTTGCGCCACCCGGTGTAGACGGAGAAGGCGACGAGGCAGAGCAGGATCAGGTCGACGACGTTCACCAGGTGTCCGGCAGCGGTCGCAGCACGGTGTCGTCCCACGGCTGCTCCCAGCCGCAGAGCGCGAACAGTCGCGAGAGCAGGCCGGCGGTGAATCCCCAGACCAGCAGGTCGCGCACGGCGAACGCCGGCCCGACGAAACCCGACGGGTGGCTCACACAGCAGCGGTTGGCCGGGTCGAGCAGCTCGGAGATCGGCACCCGCACCACCCGCTCGACCTCACCGGGGTCGACCACCCCGACCGGGGACGGCTCGCGCCACCACCCGATCACCGGCGTGACGACGAAGCCGCTCGGCGGCAGCCACAGGGCCGGCAGGGTCGCGACGACATCGACGCCGGAGGGGTCCAGACCGGTCTCCTCCTCCGCCTCACGCAGCGCCGCCGCGACGACATCGGCGTCGGAGTCGTCGACGGCACCGCCGGGGAACGCCGGCTGTCCCGCATGGCTCGACACGGTCGACGCCCGCTGGATCAGGAGCAGGTCGGGTCCGGCATCGGAGTCGCCAGGACCGAAGAGCACGAGCACCGCCGACTGACGACCGCCTTCGTCGGGCGGAAGGAACCGCGAGAGCTGCTCCCCGGTGACGCTACGCGCTACCTCGACGAGAGGCCGCAGCCAGTCCGGCACGTCTGGTTCGAAAGCCGACGCCCGCGCGGGATCCCCCTGCGCCGAGTGAGGGGTCATGGCGAGACCGCGACGCCGAGGTGCAGGGATACGAGTGAGCGCAGCTGGTCTGCGCTGACGATGGGCGGGCGCTCGACATGGGTGACGAGCCCGTCGGCGTCGACGAAGAGCGTCATCGGGATCCCTGTCCAGTGCAGGGCGGACTTCGTGACCGCGCCGTCGTCGCGGACCGAGGCGTAGTGCACGCCGGTCTCCGCCAGCAGCGAGAGAGCCTGGTCGGGCCGCGTGGCGATGTCGATCCCGAGGACGCGTACGCCCGAGGTGGACGCGGACAGGGCTGCGAGCAGCGGCAGCTCGTCGCGGCACGGCTCGCACCACGACGCCCAGAGGTTGACGACGGTGGGCTTCCCGCGCAGTCCGGCCAGGCGCACAGCAGGGCCGTTGCCGAGGCAGGGAAGTGTGAGATCGGGGAGGCCGTCGGAGCGCGCCGCCACGGTCGCGTCGGTGGTCGGGCACGCGGCGAGCTTCGCCGCCGCGACCAGATCGGCGGGTGCCGGGTCACTGGGGATGGCGACCGGGTCAGACGCCGCGCTCGTCGAGACACGGACCCCGGCATCACTGACAGCGCTGCAGGCGGCGAGCACGATCACCGCGGCGGTGAGCGGCACGACGGTGGTGAGGCGACGAGCGACGCTCATCGCGGGCCTTCGGTGGTGACGAGCTTGGCGGCCTCGACCGGATCGGTGGGTCCGGCGCCGAATGACGGGCAGAGACGGGCCAGCGGGCACGCGCCGCAGGCGGGCTTCTTGGCGTGGCAGCGGCGGCGACCGTGCCAGATGATGTGGTGGCTGAGCATGGTCCAGTCCTTGCGGACGAACAATGTGGCGATCTCGGCCTCGACCTTGTCCGGGTCGGTCTCGGTGGTCCACCCGAACCTGCGGACGAGGCGCCCGAAGTGGGTGTCGACGGTGAGACCGGGCACGTCGAAGGCGTTGCCCAGGACGACGTTGGCGGTCTTGCGCCCGACCCCGGGGAGCGTCACGAGGTCCTCGAGCCGGCCCGGCACGTCACCGGAGTAGCGCCCCACGAGCGACTGACCGAGGCCGATCACGGAGGTCGCCTTGTTGCGGTAGAAGCCGGTCGAGCGGATGAGCTCCTCGAGCTCCATGCGGTCGGCGCCGGCGTAGGCCGCAGCGTCGCGATAGCGGACGAACAGCGCCGGCGTCACCAGGTTGACCCGGCGGTCGGTGCACTGCGCCGACAGGATCGTGGCGACGACGAGCTCGAGCGGGGTGGTGAAGTCGAGCTCGCAGTGGGCGTCGGGATAGGTCTTGGCGAGGATCTTGTGCATCGTGCGGGCACGTCGGACCAGCGCCGTGCGGGTCTCCCCGGTAGGCGTGCTCACCTCGGTCTCGGACATCCGGGTCAGCCTACGTCGCCCCGGTGACGGCGCCCGTCCCGAGCATCCGAGCGGCGAACCCCCGCTGGCGTCGCGCTGGTGAGCGGGATGTGGCGGGCGCGACAGTCCAGCTCCTTCGCCGAGCGCGCCACGGCGACGGACGCCGTCCTACCCTGGTCGAGCGGGCTCGGGGGAGCCTGCAGGGCGAAGGAACAGGAAGCGCGGTCATGACGATGCAGGCAGAGGCCCCGGCCACGCAGGGCACGTCCGTTCCGTTCGGTGACGACGAGGCTGCCGCGCAGCGCGCGGCCGACGCCAAGGCCCGACGCGCGGCCCGCAAGGCCGCACGGGCTACGGCACCGCCTCCGGAGCGCGATGCGGCGTACGACCGCCTCTCCCTTCCGGACCTGCGTGACCTGCGGTCCCAGCTCGCGCACGAGGAGACCCAGGTGTCGTACTGGCGCCGGATCATCCAGGCCCGGCTCGACGTCGTGCGCTCGCACCTGCCCGACGCGAGCCCCGTCGCCGACCTCACCCGGTTGCTGACCAACTCGCGCTCGGCCGTGAGCCGGCTCGCCCACATCGACGTCCAGCCGGTCGACGACATCCCGCCGCTCCCGGACCTGGCCGAGATCTGGTCCCGGCAGGTCGACCGGCACGACCTGGTCCAGCTGGCGGCGCTGGAAGAGGACCTCAGCGAGGCGGAGGACGAGCTCTCGGCCTACCGCCGCGAGCTGCACCACCGCATCGACCTCGTGACCGACGAGCTCATCGCCCGCTATCGCGAGCAGCCGCTGCTGGCGCTCCAGATCCTCCCCCACGACCCCCTCCATCGGCACCTCGTCCCCTGACCCTCGCTCCGCCAGAAGTCAGTGGTCGGAAGGGGCGTCCCAGGGAGTCGCGAGCACTCGAGGCGTGCGATAGGACACACTGTCCTGCGTACACCTGCCGCTCACGCGGCTGCCCGCCAGGAGGACCCACGTGGACGACGTGCTCATGAGCGCACCCCTGTTCGCCGCCCTCGACGTGGAGGCCGCGACGGCCCTCAAG
>JANMBJ010000475.1:0-15763 GCA_031360335.1 Candidatus Nanopelagicales bacterium | reverse complement strand
TCGCCATGCAGCGCTCACCCGCGGAGCCGAAGCCGGCGTTGACTGCTGCGTCGGCGGCGAGGTCGAGGTCAGCGTCGGGCAGGACCACCATATGGTTCTTCGCGCCGCCGAGAGCCTGGATGCGCTTGCCGTTGGCGGTGCCGCGCTCGTAGACGTACTTCGCGATCGCGGTCGAACCCACGAAGGACACGCTCTTGACGTCGGGGTTGTCGAGCAGCGCGTCGACGGCGACCTTGTCACCGTGCACCACGTTGAACACGCCCGACGGCAGACCTGCCTCCGCCCAGAGACCGGCGATGAAGTTGGCGGTCGAGGGATCCTTCTCGCTCGGCTTGAGCACCACGGTGTTGCCGGCGGCGATCGCGATCGGGAAGAACCACATCGGGACCATCGCCGGGAAGTTGAACGGTGAGATGATGCTGACGACGCCGAGGGGCTGACGGATCGAGTAGACGTCGACGCCGGTCGAGACGCTCTCGGAGTAGCCCCCCTTGAGCAGGTGCGGGATGCCGCAGGCGAACTCCACGACCTCGAGGCCGCGGGTGACCTCGCCGAGCGCGTCGGAGAGCACCTTGCCGTGCTCGGCCGTGATGAGGGCGGCGACCTCCTCCTTGCGCTCGTTGAGCAGCTGACGGAAGGCGAAGAGCACACCGGCGCGCTTGGTGAGCGAGGTCTTGCCCCACTCGGCGAAGGCCGCCTTGGCCGCAGCGACCGCGGCGTCCATGACCTCGGTCGTCGCGAAGTCGACGCGGCCGGTCAGGGCACCGGTTGCGGGGTCGTGCACCTCGCCGGATCGCTCGGCCACCTCGCCGTGGGGCTTGCCGTCGATCCAGTGGGTGATACGCGTGGGCTCGGTCATGGGGGAAGTCTCGCGGCAGCCGCCGTACGCCGCCACCTGCACAGTGACGGCGTATCACGCACCCACTTGACGACCTGTAGCGTTGCCGCCAGCCTACGGACTTCGCGTTCTTGCCCGAAACCTCAGTTGTGGACTGGCGAAGTGAAGGATTCGGGCGGTAACTCGCGAACCCTCCGGGTCAGGAGTCGAAGCCGAGGCCGAGGCGGTCGAGGGTGCGGAGCCAGACGTTGCGGCGGCCCTCGTGGGCGTCGGCGCGGGCCAGGGACCACGTGGTGAGGCTGATCGCGGCGCCGCGCACGGGCTCGGGCGGGAACGGCAGCGGCATGCTGGAGACCATCCGGGTGCGCGTGCGCTCGGTGTCGCGGCCGTCGAGCAGGTCGAGCATCACCGAGGCGCCGAAGCGGGTGGCGCCGACACCGAGACCGGTGAAGCCGGCGGCGTAGGCGACCCGACCGTCCCGGGCGGTGCCGTAGAACGCCGAGAACCGCGAGCAGGTGTCGATCGCCCCGCCCCACTTGTGCGAGAAGCGGATGCCCTCGAGCACGGGAAAGACCTCGACGAGGTGCTCGGCGAGGAGGGCGAAGGACTCCTCGCGCTGGTCGTGACGCGCGTCGACGCGACGCTGGTAGATCGCGTCGTAGCCACCGAAGAGGATGCGACCGTCATCGGTGCGGCGGTAGTAGTGGAACTGGTTGCCGATGTTCGACAGGCCCTCGCGGCCCTCCCACCCGATGGTGGCCCACTGCTCGGCGGAGAGCGGCTCGGTGACGAGGACATAGTCGTAGACCGCCACGACATAGTGCCTCAGGCGTCGCAGCAACGGTGGGAAAGCGTTGGTGGCCAACGCGATCCGAGCCGCCCGGATGACCCCAGGGCCGCTGTCGGACTCCGTACGGATCTCCACGGTTCTTCCGTGGTCGGCACCGAAGTCGGTGGCCTTGGTCTGCTCGTGGATCCGCACACCGAGCTGCAGGCACGCGGCACGCAGACCCCAGGCGAGGCGTGCCGGGTTGACCATGGCGACGCCGTCACGGTCGGCAAGACCGCCGAGATAGCGCGGCGAGCGCACCCGCTCGGCAACCTGGTCGCGATCGAGGAGCTCGAGCTTCTCGCCGTAGCCGGCAGCCTCCTGAGGTGCCTCGGCGAGCCCGTCGAGGTGATGCGGATCGGTTGCCAGCGCGATGTCACCCGTGCGCTCGAACGAGCACTCGATGCCATAGCGATCGATGGTGTCGGCGATCGCATCGAGGTTGTCGCGACCGAGACGGGTGAGGACGTCCAGCTCCTCCGGCCACCTGCTCAGCCCGTTGTCGAACCCATGGGTGATCGACGCGGCGCAGAATCCGCCGTTGCGCCCGGACGCGGCCCAGCCGATGCGGGAACCCTCGATGAGCAGCACGTCGCGGCCCGGCTCAGCCTCCTTGGCCAGCAGCGCGGTCCAGAGCCCGGAGAAGCCGCCGCCGATCACGAGCAGGTCGGTCTCGGCACCGCCGGAGAAGGGGGCGAGGGCGTCGGGGCGGGACGGGTCATCGAGCCAGTAGGGCACCGGCGATGCGCCGGCGACAGCGGCATAGGACGAGGGGCGGGGGGTGCGTGCGAACGGCACGACTCTCACGGCTCCGAGGCTGGCCGCCCCGGGTCCTCCGGACGATACGACCGTCACGAGCGGGCGGAGGGATCCGCCGCGTTCTCCCGTGGCATGGCAAGCCTAGCGCAGATCCTGAACAGCGAAACAGTATGCGCCGCCACGAGCAGGGCGGTCAGCTCCCGGTGACCTTGAGCCAGGCAGCTTCGCGTTGAGCGCGTCGGCGTCCTTGATGTCCTCCGTGTAGTGGATCTTCACGCCCGTCCTCGCCGTGAAGGCCTCGATCGACGGGTGCCTGGTCGTCTCCTTGTCGTCGACGTCGGCTGTAGAGCGACCAGTTCGAGAACTTGACGAGCTTGTCGGTGACGGACTTGTCCGACGGCAGTGTCTGCGTCTTCTCTACCGGCTTGGTCCCACCACAGGCCGACAGCAGGGGTGCGACGGCCATCGCCGCACCACCCGCTGACGAGCGGGTGAGCAAGCGTCGCCTGCCCACCGTGCGCACCGCTTCTTCACGCGTCCACGCGGTCATCGAGCGTCCCCCTTCGGACACCGTGCGTCAGCGGCGACTGGTCAGGCCTTCTTGCGCCGGCGTTGCACGACCTGCGCGATAAGCACGATCGTCAGCGACACGAGGAACATCAACGATCCCACGACGTTGATCTGCGGCGGGGTGCCCCGTTGGGCAGCGCCCCATACGAACATCGGGAAGGTCACGGTCGACCCGGAGTTGAAGTTCGTGACGATGAAGTCGTCGAACGACAGCGAGAAGGCCAGCAGCGACGCACCGACGATTCCCGGGAGCACCAACGGGAAGGTGACCCGCCAGAACGTCGTGCGCTCGTTGGCGTAGAGATCCATGGCAGCCTGCTCGAGACGCGGGTCGAGGCCTGCGATGCGGGCCTTGACCGTGACGACCACGAAGCTGAGGCAGAACATGACGTGCGCGATGAGGATCGTCGTCGTGCCCCGCGCGAAGGCCAGGAGCACGAACCAGGTCAGCAGGGACGAGCCCATCACGACCTCGGGCGTCGCCATCGGCATGAACACCAGCAGGTTGCTCCCGCTGCGCCCACGGAACCGATAGCGCGCGATACCGAACGCCATCAGCGTGCCCAGGATGACGGCACCCAGGGTCGCGACCAGACCGATGACCAGGCTCAGCTGCAGCGACTCGCAGAGGCCACCGACGCCACAGAGGTTGGTCCAGGCGTCGAAGGAGAACTTCACCCACTCGTAGTTGAACCTGCCGTTGGGCTGGTTGAACGAGAACGCGACGACCACGAAGATCGGCAGGAACATGTAGAAGAGGACGAACATCCCGATGATCGGGATGATGCGCTCGCGCACCCAGCGGAACGGTCCCGACGGTCGCTTCGTGGTGCGCGGGACCCCGGCCGAGTGCTGCGGCGGCGTTGCTGTGGTGGTGGCCATCAGACCAGCTGCTCCGTCCCGGCTCGACGTACGTAGAAGAAGACGAGCACCAGGATCGTCAGCATCAGGACGAACGACAGCGCCGACGCGGTCGGATAGTCGGTCACCACGAAGAACTGGTCCTGGATCACGTTGCCGATCATGGAGACCTTCGTCGTGCCCAGGAGCTCGGCATTGATGTAGTCACCGGCTGCGGGGATGAAGGTGAGCAGCGTGCCGGCCACGACGCCCGGGAGCGACAGCGGCCAGGTCACCTTGCGCAACGCGGTCCACGGCGAGGAGTAGAGGTCCTGGGCGGCCTCGACCAGACGCGGATCCATCCGGTCGAGCGAGGCATAGAGCGGAAGCACCATGAACGGCAGGAAGTTGTAGGTGAGACCCAGCACCACGGCCAGCGGCGTGTTGAGCACCCGGTCAGTCTCCGTGAGGTGCAGCAGGGCCAGCACGTTGGTGATGTGGGACCAGTTCATGAACGTCACGACGAACCCGTCGTCGGCCAGGATCGTCTTCCACGCCAGGGTGCGGATGAGGAAGCTGGTGAAGAAGGGAGCGATGACCAGGACGAGCAGCGTCGCCTTCCACTTGCCCGACTTGAAGGCGATGAAGTACGCCAGCGGATAGGCCAGAGCGAGACAGAACAACGTCGACAGTCCGGCGAAGAGGAAGGACCGGAAGAACTGCGCGCGGTACTCCCACACGGCGGAGTAGGTCGACCAGTTGCCCGGGAACTCGAAGGCATAGCCCTGGTCGAGCGAGCCGCTGTAGAGCGAGAACATCAACAGCATCATCGTCGGGACGATGAAGAACAGCGCGAGCCACAGGAAGCCCGGCGTGAGGAGGACATACGGCGTCCACTTCGACGTGCCGACGGCCTTGGACTCGGTCGCGCCACCGCCCGACGGGTGCGAGCGGATGTCGCGCTGCTCGACTGCCGTCGCTACGACGGCGCCGCCGCTCACGACGACACCCCGACCGGATCCGGCGTCGCCGCATCCTCGTCGATCTCGACACCAGCGTCGACGTCCTGTGCCGCGTCGAGCGCGAACGTGTGGTCGGGAGCCCAGGTGACGATCACTGCTGCGCCGGGAACGAGCCGCTCGTCGCGGTGGGTGTTCTGAGCGAACACCGTCAGCTCCTGGCCCCACGGGGTGTCCACGAGGTACTGGGTGGAGACTCCGATGAACGAGGAGTCGCTCACCACCGCCTCGAGCCGGTTGTCGTTGTCGTTGACCTGCGCGTCGTCGCGGTACCGGATGCGCAGCTTCTCCGGGCGGACGCCCACGTGGACGTCGGCGCCCTGGGTGTGCACGCGCGAGCTCGGGATGCTCACGTGCCGACCCTGGACCGTCACTGACACATAGTCGCCCGAGCGATCGGTGACGGCGCCGTCGAAGAAGTTCGACTGACCGAGGAAGTTCGCGACGAACGTCGTGCTGGGGTTCTCATACAGGTCGGCGGGCGCACCGAGTTGCTCGACGCGGCCGGCGTTCATGACCGCGATGGTGTCGGCCATGGTCATGGCCTCCTCCTGGTCGTGCGTCACGTGGACGAACGTCGAGCCGACCTCGGTCTGGATCCGCTTGAGCTCGAGCTGCATCTGGCGGCGCAGCTTGAGGTCGAGAGCACCGAGCGGCTCGTCGAGCAGGAGCACGGCCGGCTGGTTGATGAGGGCCCGGGCCAGTGCAACCCGCTGCTGCTGACCGCCGGAGAGCTGCTGCGGCTTGCGCCTGGCGAGCCCGGTGAGCTCGGTCAGCGCCAGCATGTCCTCGACGGTCTTCGAGACGTCCTTGACCCCCCGGCGGCGAAGCCCGAAGGCGACGTTCTCGTAGATGTCGAGGTGCGGGAAGAGCGCATAGCTCTGGAACACGGTGTTGACCGGGCGCTTGTAGGGCTTCGACCAGGTGACGTCCTCGTCACCGATGAGGATGGTGCCCGCGGTGGGCTCCTCAAGACCGGCGACCATGCGCAGCGTCGTCGTCTTGCCGCAACCTGACGGGCCGAGCAGGGCGAAGAACGAACCCGCCGGGATCGTCAGGGTCAGGTCGTCAACCGCCACGAAGTCGCCGAAACGCTTGGTGGTGTTGATGATGCGCAGGTCGGCACCGGTCTTGGCCGTCGTCATCGGATCAGGAGCCCTTCACCTTGTTGAACGCTGCGGCGTAGGTCTTCTCGGTGGCTTCGTCGAGACCCATGAAGAGGTGGGTCTTCGCGAGGAAGGCGTCGTCGGGGAAGATCAGGGGGTTGTCGACGAGGGTTTTGTCGATCTTCGCCATCGCCTCCTTGGCGCCCTTCACCGGGCAGATGTACTGCACGTAGGCGGTGAGCTGCGCGGCGATCGCCGGGTCGTAGTAGAAGTCCATGAGCAGCTCGGTGTTCTTCTTGTGCTGCGCGAGGTTGGGGATGAGCATGTTGTCGGCCCAGATCATCATCCCGGCCTCAGGCTGCACAAACTTGATCTTGTCGTTGTCAGCCTGGAGCTGCACGACGTCGCCCGACCACGCGATGCACGCGAAGGCCGTGCCGTTGCTCAGCAAGGAGGAGTAGTCGTTGCCGGTGAACTGGCGGATCTGGCCCGAGTCGTTGGCCTTCTGCAGCATGTCGACGGCATTGTTGAAGTCGTCCGCGGTGAAGTTCGACGGATCCTTGCCCATGTCGAGCAGGATCAGGCCGATCGTGTCACGCCACTCGGTGAGCACCGTGACCTTGCCCTTGAGGTCCGGGCGGGTGAGCAGCTCGGTGATCGTCTTGACCTCGGGAACCTTGGCCGCGTTGTAGGCGATGCCGGTGACGCCCGACTGCCACGGCGCGGAGAAGTCGCGGGTCGGGTCCCAGGTCGGGGCCTTGAGCGAGTCGATGAGGTTGGCCGTGATGTTGGGGGTGTTGGCCTTGTCGACCTTCTGGACGTAGCCCTGGCGCACCAGTCGCGCGGCCATCCAGTCGGTGAGCGCGAACAGGTCTCGGCCGGTGTCCTGGCCGGCGCGCAGCGACGGCACGATCTTGGCGTAGAACGAGTCGTTGTCGTTGATGTCCTCCGTGTAGGCCACCGTGACACCAGTCTTCTTCTTGAACTCGTCGAGCGTCGGGTGCACGTTCTGGTTCTTCGCGTCGACGTCGAGGTAGAGCTGCCAGTTGCTGAAGGCGAGCGACTTGTCGGTGTCGGACTTGTCCGGAGTGGTCGGGGATGAGCTGACGCTCGCGCCGCCGCTGCTGCTCGTCGCGGTGCCCTTGGTGCCACAGGCTGCGAGGAGCGGTGACGCGGCGACCGCGGCGGTCCCGTACGCGGCAGCCTGCAGGAGGCGACGGCGCGGGACTCCGGCGCGGGCAGCGGCCTGGACGGCCTCGGACATCGGGTCAAGGGGGCGCTGGGCCATCGGTGCTGACTCCTCGGTGCGGTGCGGACTACGGACGTGCGGGGCAGGACAACGGCGACTAGCGATCGCCGAAGATGGTGCGGTGCCAGTCCTTGCGGACCTCACCGGTGATGTCGATCGAAACGTGCTTGACCTGGGTGTACTCGTCGAAGGAGTACTGGCTGAGGTCCTTGCCGAAGCCCGACGCCTTGTAGCCCCCATGCGGCATGTCGGACACGATCGGGATGTGGTCGTTGATCCAGACGCAGCCCGCAGCGATGTCGCGACTAGCGCGCATCGCGCGCACGATGTCGCGGGTCCAGGCAGAGGCTGCGAGCCCGAACGGCGTGTCGTTGGCGAGGGCGATTCCCTCGTCATCGGTGTCGAAGGGGAGCACGACGAGGACCGGGCCGAACAGCTCCTGCTGCACGATCTCGGAGTCCTGCGCGACATCGACGACGAGAGTGGGCTCGTAGTAGGACCCCACGGCGAGCGCTCCCCCGGGCGCCTGCCCACCTACGAGGATCTTCGCACCGTACGCACGGGCCCGGTCGACGTAGGCCGCGACGCTGTCTCGCTGGCGGACGGAGACCAGCGGTCCGAGGTCGGTCGACGGGTCGGTCGGGTCACCGAGTCGCACCGTCGACATGAGGTCGGCGACACCCTGGACGAAGGCGTCATAGAGCGGACGCTGGACGTAGGCCCGCGTCGCGGCGGTGCAGTCCTGGCCGGAGTTGATGAGCGATCCGGCGACGGCGCCCTGGATCGCGGCGTCGAGATCAGCGTCGTCGAACACCACGAACGGCGCCTTGCCGCCGAGCTCGAGATGCACGCGTTTGACCGTCTTCGACGCGAGCTCCATGACCCGTTGACCCACCGGGGTCGAGCCGGTGAAGGACACCATGCTCACCCCGGGGTGGGTGAGCAGGGCCTCGCCGACGACGCGGCCGGCGCCCATGAGGACGTTGACGACACCGTCGGGAATCCCCGACTTCGTGCAGTCCTCGGCGAGCATCAACGACGTCAGCGGCGTGAGCTCGGCCGGCTTGAGCACGATGGTGTTGCCGGCCGCGATGGCGGGGAGCACCTTCCACACGGCCATCTGCAGCGGGTAGTTCCACGGGGCGATCGAGCCGACCACGCCGACCGGCTCACGGCGTACGAGCGAGGTGTGCGTGCCGTCGTACTCCGCAGAAGCCTTGCCCTCGAGATTGCGGGCGGCGCCTGCGTAGAAGGAGACGTTGTCGATCGAGCCGGGGACGTCGAACTCACGGCTGAGCTTGATCGGCTTGCCGGCCTGGGCGGTCTCGACCTGGGCATAGTCCTCGGCCCGGTCGTTCATCGCGGCGGCGAGCGCATTGAGTGCGGCGGCACGCTCCCCCGGGGTGGCGCGGCCCCAGTCGGCCTGGGCGCGGACGGCCGCAGCCACTGCTGTGTCGACATCCTGCGGACCGGCGAGGTCTGCTGTCGCCACCAGCGAGCCGTCGGCCGGGTTGACGATGTCGTGGGACTCGCCCGCGGTCCCGCGACGGAACTCCCCGTCGATGTACTGATGGCCGTGCTGCGACACCCGAGATCCTCCTGGTTGGTGCACGCCGGCAGTGCGCACCCACCACGGTGCTGTCCGACGAGCGGCGATCCTCGCACGGGGTGTCCCGCGAGACAAGGGATTCCGTGGCCAGAAACATGCTTGGCGACGGATTGCATTGCATTTGTAACCTGAAACTGTTGTTTCTCGTAGCACGCTCGCCATGGATGCGACGTAAGAACCTCTGAAGGCAGGCTCCACGGTGTGCGCTGCGACGGTCGCGCACAACCGACAGCCTGACAAGCAGGTGCCCAGATGTCTGACGCCCTGTCCGGTCTCGGGCTACCCTCGGGCGCCGTGAGCCCTCCCGATCGACTCGCCGGCATCTATCCCACGGTGGCCGAGGTCCTGGCGCTGCCTGCCGTGCGCGCCGGGGGGCCTGTGGTGCGCAGCGGAGCTGGCTCGCTCGAACGCAGTGTCCGCTGGACGCACGTGGCCGAGGTCGCCGACGTCGCTCGGCTGCTGCACGGCGGCGAGCTGCTCCTCACCACCGGCGTGCTGCTGCCCGAGGACGACGCGGGCCTCACGGCCTGGGTGCGTGGGCTCGCCGGGGCCGGCGTGACCGGCGTGCTGGTCGAGGTCGGTCGACGGTTCGACCGGATCCCGGATGTGATGGTCGCCGCGGCGTCGGGCAGCGAGCTCGTGCTCGTCGAGCTGACGCGCGAGGTCCGGTTCGCCGTGGTCACGGAGCAGGTCCACGCGCGGATCGTCGACGCGCAGCTGGCCGAGCTGAGGGCGTCGGACGAGGTGCACGCGGCCTTCACCGAGCTCACGGTGGAAGGTGCACCGCCCACCGAGATCGTGCGTCAGGTCGCCACGATGGCCGGTCGTCCGGTGGTGCTCGAGAACCTCGCGCACCAGGTGCTCGCCGTCGACGCAGCCGGGCTGGACCTGGCATCGGTCCTCGACGGCTGGGAGGATCGCAGCCGCGCCGTACGCGTCAAGGAGCGCACGGCGTACGACGGTGCGAGCGGCTGGCTGCTCACGACGGTCGGTGCCCGCGGTCAGGACTGGGGGCGCCTGGTGCTCGTCACCGACACTCCCCCGACGGCGCGCGACTCGATGCTGCTCGAGCGCGGTGCCGCCACGGTCGCGCTGTCGCGCCTCGTCGAGCGCGACCGAGAGTCGTTGGAACGACAGAGCCATCGCACCCTGCTCACCGGCATCATCGCCGGGTCGGTCGCCCTCACCGAGACGACCGCACGCGCCCAGGCGCTCGGCGTCCCGCTGGAAGGGCGAGCGCTCACCTCCGTGCTGGTGCGCCTCGCCGCAGCGCCGACCGGCCCGGCGCTCGAGACGCAGGAGCGCCTGCGCGACTTCGCCGAGACGGTGTCAGCCGCCGTACGCGACACACGTGCCGTCGCGCTCGTCGGCGGCGTCGACGACTCAACTGTGGCGGTGTTGCTGAGCCTGCCACCGCGCGAGGACGTCGACCGTGCTCTCGAGCGCCTGTCGGCCGCGCTGGCAAAGCGTGCCGCGACCGGGCGCGCGGTCGTGGCGGCAGACGACTGGGTGATGGCCGTGGGCTCGGTCGTCGCCCACGTCCGCGACGTACGTCGTGCCTTCCTCGAGGCTGCGCAGGTCGCCGACGCGGCGCCCTCCGGCGACGACGGGATCGCGCGGCCCTACTACCGACTGCCCGACGTGCGCCTGCGCGGACTCCTGCACCTGCTGCGCGACGATGATCGGCTGCAGACGTTCGTCGAGCGCGAGCTCGGTGTGCTGCTCGCCCACGACGCGCAGCACGGCAGCGACCTCGTCGGCGTGCTGCGTACCTATCTCACGTCCGGGCGCAACAAGTCTGCGGCGGCCGACGCTGCCCACATGTCACGTCCGTCGTTCTACGAGCGCCTGCACCGCATCGAGCGAGTCCTGGCCGTCGACCTCGACTCGGTCGAGTCCTGCCTCTCGCTGCACGTCGCCCTCCTCGGCCTCGACGCCATCCGCCGCTGACCGTCGATGTGTAACCACGACGGGCCATAGTCCGTCGTGGTTACACATCGACGGGCAATCCGGGGGGCGGTCGGCTCCGAACCCTTCTCGTGGACACCCTCCTTGCGCCTGCCGTCACGCCTCGACCTAGCCGACCCACGTGGATCGGTGCGGCGTTGTGCGGCCTCGTGTCGGTAGCAGCGGGAGTGGCGGTCGCGCACCTGCTCGCCGGGCTCACGCGTCCGGCGCGGTCGCCGCTCGTCGCGGTGGGCGGTGCCTTCATCGACCTGACGCCGACGTGGCTCAAGGAGTACGCCGTCGCCACGTTCGGGACGGCCGACAAGCCGATCCTGCTCGGCACCATCGGGGTGCTCATCGGGGTGGCGGCCGTGCTGATCGGCATGCTGTCGCGGCGTTTCCGGCGTACGTCGGTGGCCCTCGCCGGTGCCGTCGGTCTCGTCGCCGCGGTCGCCGCGCTGTCGCGACCAGGTGCAACGGCGCTCGACGCGCTACCTTCGGCGATCGGTGCGGTCGTCGCGGCCGCGTCGCTCGCGTGGCTCACCCGTGCCCGGGTCGAGCCGCTGCACGACGACCCGAGCGGCGTGGGCGAAGCACCGCTGCCGTCCCGCCGCTCGGTGCTCGTCGGGGTCCTCGGCGTCGCCGGAGCCGCGCTCGTCGCGGGCTCGGTCGGCGAGGTCATCGGCCGGCTGCGCAGCGACACCACCGCGTCGCGAGCCGCGATCCGCCTTCCGGCACCTGACGATCCGGCGATGGCGCTCCCCGCGAACGTCGAGGTGGGAGTCGACGGCGTGACGCCGTTCCGGGTGTCGAACGCCGACTTCTACCGCGTCGACACCAACCTCGTCGTGCCCAACGTCGACGTCTCGACGTGGTCACTCGCGGTCGGCGGCATGGTCGACCGCCCCTACACGCTGACCTTCGACGAGCTCCTCGCGATGCCGATGGTCGAGCGCGACCTCACCCTTACGTGCGTCTCGAACGAGGTCGGTGGGCAGTACGCCGGCAACGCGCGGTGGCTCGGCGTACGGGTCAAGGACCTGCTTGCACGCGCCGGCGTCAACCCCGCCGCGGACCAGCTGATCTCGCGCTCGACCGACGGCTGGACGGCGAGCACCCCCATCGCCGCAGTGACCGACGGGCGCGACGCGATCGTCGCTGTGGCCATGAACGGCGAGCCGCTGCCCTCGGAGCACGGGTTCCCGGCGCGAATGATCGTGCCCGGTCTGTACGGCTTCATCTCGGCCACCAAGTGGCTCGTCGCGCTGGAGCCCTCGACGTACGCCGCCGAGCAGGCCTACTGGACCAAGCGCGGGTGGGCGACCGACGCCCCCATCCGCACGATGGCTCGCATCGACGTCCCAGCGCCGCTGTCGACGGTCAATGCCGGCAAGGTCGCGATAGCCGGCGTCTGCTGGGCGCAGCACCGGGGCATCGACGGTGTCGAGGTCCAGGTCGACGACGGCGAGTGGCGCACCGCGAAGCTCGGCGGGGTGCCCAGCGACGACACTTGGCGGCAGTGGGTCGTGACCTGGGACGCGACACCGGGTCGCCACACCCTGCGAGCCCGCGCGACCGATGGCACGGGCGCAACCCAGCCTGACGCGCGGCTCACCCCGTTCCCCAGCGGAGCCCAGGGCTGGCACGAAACCGTCGTCACAGTCGCCTAGCTCGCCCCACCACGGACCCGCCCTGCTGGCGCAACTGTTGCTGAGCACTCACTCTCGCCAGCAGTTGGGCCGGCAAGGCGGGTCTGTCAGGCGCGCGCCCAGAAGGCGAGCGGGTCGCCCGCGGGTCGGAAGCCGGCCGCCTGCGCGAGCTGGACGGCATCGGCGAAGCCGGCCGCGAGAGCGCCCGGCTCATGGGCGTCGCTGGCAAAGCTGATCGCCTGGCCGCCCTCGTCGTGCCACCAGCGCACGACCTCGAGGTGCAGGGGCACGCGGGTGTTGACCTCGAGCACCCGACCGGTCGCGGCTAGCGCCGACAGCACCTGCCGGTAGTCGACCTCGAAGTCCACCGGGTCGTACGCCGGACCACCGGCCGGCCAGTAGCGCACCGGATAGTCGACGTGCGCGAGGACCTCGAAGCCGTCGTAGCCCTGGATCAGGAGCACAGTCTCCGCGAGGTAGTCGCGCACGACCTGGTCCGGTGCCTGGTCGAGGTAGCGCTGGCTCACCTCGACCGCTCCGGATCCGTCGCCGACTCTTGACGAGTGCACGGAGGCGAGCCGCCGCTCGAAGCCTCCCTGCGCCAGCAGCGCGTCGAAGCTGTCGCGATGCCAGTGCGGCTCGCTCATCTCCACGCCCGAGACGATGCGCAAGGCAGGGAACCGCTCACGGCACCGCTCGAGGCACTCGCGGTATCCGGCCAGGTCGAGCGGTGGTGGAGTCAGCCGACGGTCCTGAACCAAGTGCGCCCAGTCCGGGGGCAGCGACACGTCAGGTGGCACCTCCCAGGACGTGACGTCGGCATGCTCGGTGAACGCGACCGACGGCACCCCGATCTCGATGGCCCGAGCACACGTACGCTCCATCGAGCCGGACACCGCGTCCCACGACCACTGGCTGTGGACGTGGTCGTCCGCGGGAAGCACCACCAGAGCGCGCCCCGAACTCATCGGAGCGACCCAGACACACCCGCGGCTCGCACGCCCCGATGCTGCCCTACACCCGAGGGCCTCCGCCCACGGACCCGCGTTGCTGGCGTATGTGCCGCTCAGCAGTCCGCTTCAGCAGCAGGTACGCCGGTCCGGTGGCGTCGGGAGGCGGGATGTGGCGGGGGTCACCTGTGTGGCTGGGTACGGATCCAATCCGGCGAGGTGCGCGCACCGAATCATCTGTGTCCCGCCCGGAAGGGCACGCACCACTCACCACCGCACCTACGCAACTCACCAGGAGATCCCCCATGACCAGCACCCTGCTCCGCCGCCGCGCCGGCCTCGCTGCAGCTGTCGCCGCCGTACCTCTGGCCCTGGCTGCCTGCGGCTCCTCGACCACCACGTCGTCGGCTCCGGCCGCTGCAGCGTCTTCCCCTGCCGCAGCGTCGTCCCAGCCGGCCGCGTCACCCTCGGACTCGATGATGGCGTCCGGTGCCGTCTTCGGATCTGCCTGCGCTGCGGTGCCGAAGGACGGCCCCGGCAGCTTCGACGGCATGGCCACCGACCCGGTCGCCACCGCCGCGTCGCACAACCCGGTGCTCTCGACCCTCGTCACCGCGGTCGGCAAGGCCGGGCTCGTCGACTCGCTCAACAGCGCCCAGGGCATCACGGTCTTCGCGCCCATCAACGACGCGTTCGGCAAGCTGCCGAAGGCCACGCTCGACAAGGCACTCGGTGACCCCAAGGGCCTGCTGTCCACCGTCCTCACCTACCACGTGGTTCCGGGTCGCCTGACCCCCGAGCAGCTGCCCGGGATGCACAAGACCCTCCAGGGAGCGACGCTGGACGTCACCGGATCGGGTGACACGTTCAGCGTCAACGGATCCGCCAAGATCGTGTGCGGCAACGTGCAGACCGCGAACGCCACGGTCTACCTGATCGACGGCGTGCTCCTCCCCTCCTGACCGGACGGTCTGACACTCTGATGTCGATGAACGTGAACCCGTCATCCCCACCCGGCTCCGTGCCGGGTGGGGATGACGCCACCCAGCTCGTCGCGCTGCTCGCGCGGTCGAGCCGTGGCGACGAGTCAGCATTCGCCGACCTCTATGACCGCACGAGCTCCAAGGTCTACGGCCTCGCCCGTCGCGTGGTTCGTGACCCGGCGCAGGCCGAGGAGGTGGCGCAAGAGGCCTACCTCGAGGTCTGGCGGCAGTCCGCGCGTTACGACACCTCGCGAGGCAGCGTCCTCGCGTGGATGCTCACCATCGTGCACCGCAGAGCCGTCGACCGCGTGCGGTCGTCGGAGGCATCACGAGAACGTGACACGAAGTTCGCGACCCTCGGTGACGGCCCTGACTACGACGTCGTCACCGAGGCCGTCACGAACAACCTCGAGACCGCTCGGGTACGCAAAGCCCTCAGCACCCTGACCGACGTGCAGCGCGAAGCGCTGACTCTCGCCTACTACGGCGGCTACACGCACCGCGAGGTGTCTGAGCTGCTGGACGTACCGCTCGGAACAATCAAGACCCGCATGCGCGACGGACTGATCCGGCTGCGCGACACCCTGGGGGTGGAGGCATGACCAACGACGCCCCGGACATCCACACGATGTCGGGCGCCTACGCGCTCGACGCGTTGGACCCAGCGGAGGCCACGGCATTCGAGGGACACCTCGAGTCCTGCGAGTCGTGCCGCGACGAGGTCCGATCGTTTCGTGACGCGGTCGGTGCCCTCGCCGACGACGTGGCCACGCCGGCACCCGATCGCCTGCGTACGTCAGTGCTGTCGGCCATCAACGAAGTCCGCCCGCTCCCCCCGATGGTGCCCATCGACGCCACAGCCACCCCGATCGTCACAGTGCTGCCGGCGACGAGTGCCCTCGTCACAGCAGAGCTGCCGCCGATGGACGAGCTGGCGACGCGTCGTGCGGCCTCGACACGAGGCACCCCGCTCTGGCTTCAGGTTGCCGCGGCGATCCTCGCGGTCGTCGCAGCCGGTGGCTTGTGGCGCTCAGCGACCCTCAACCGCGATCTCACGGCTGCGACGACCGCGGCAGCCCAGGTCACCTCCGTGCTCACCGCACCGGATGCGACCACCGTGAGCAGCTCGGTCTCCACCGGCGGTCGTGCCGCCGTCGTCACGTCGAAGACACAGGGGACCTCGGTGCTCGTGACCGACGGTCTTCCGCCGGCACCCGCCGGAAAGACCTATCAGATCTGGTACATCGGGTCCGGTGGTTCGGCGTCGTCCGCCGGGTTCGTGCCGACCGGCGACCACACGGCGACGGTTCTCGCCGGGGATCCTTCGACCGCCAACGCCGTCGGAGTGACCGTCGAGCCGGAGGGCGGGTCAGCGCAGCCGACCACGCTCCCGGTGCTCGCGGTCAAGGTCTGAG
>JANMBJ010000382.1:0-4042 GCA_031360335.1 Candidatus Nanopelagicales bacterium | reverse complement strand
GCGTCGACGTTGGCGAGCAGCCAGGTGCCGCCGTCGGCGGCCGCGAGGCTCTCGAGCATCGGCGTCAGGGTGGCGCTCTGCGGCGAGCGGGTCGACAGCAGGTTGACGACCACCGGGAGCTGGAACGACAGGTCGAGCACGGCAGTCTGGAAGTCTGCCTCGGCCACGTCGACGACGGAGCTCGCAGGTGTGGTCACCTCGCCGGAGGCCAGCCGCTCCTCGGCCTTGGCCTGGGCCTCACGAGCCGCAGCGAGTGCGGCGAGGTCGACGGCCCCACGCAGGGGGACCCGGGACGGTGGGATCGGTGTGCTCACCCGACCAGTCTCCCATCCCCTCCGCGCGGCACGAGCACCTCCTCCTCGCGTGATCTTGGTCGTGCCAGGCGGGTGGCTAGAGGAAGTAGAGCCGGCTGAGGGGAACGCGGTCGACGGGCTGCATGGTGATGGGCTCGCCGTCGAGGCGTACTCCGTCACCGCCGGGGGCGACCACGACGCTCGCTGAGCCGCGGTGGCGGATCATCGAGGCGAGCCCGACGTCGCGGCACCCGAGTACGGCGACGCGTCGGCGTCGGGTCGGGAACACGTCGGACCCGGCCTCGACCGCTGCTCGGTTGGTGAAGATGACCGCGAGGTCGACGGCCGCTCCCCCGATGCCGCCGAACTGCGCGCCCATGACCCGCGGCTCGGCGACGTCGACGACGGAGTTCGGGTCACCGACGGTGCCCCACGCGGGCAGCCCGGACTTGAGCACGAGGTAGGGCTTGGCACCGAACGACGCCGGTGACCACAGCACGATGTCGGCCATCCGGCCCGGCTGCAGCGACCCGACCTCGTGGGAGAGCCCGTGCGCCAGGGCGGGATTGATCGTGAGCTTGGCGAGATAGCGCAGCACCCGGTCGTTGTCGTGAGGGCTGTCGTCGTCGGCCGGCTTGAGCACCGACGCCAGCTGGAACGTCCGGCGTACGGTCTCTCCCGCTCGTCCCATCCCCTGCGCGTCGCTCGAGGTGATCGGGATGACGCCGCGGTCGTGCAGGACGTTCTCCGCCGCCATCGTCGCGGCGCGCACCCGGGCGTGCACGATCGCCGCGTCACTGGGCAGGTCGGGCTTGAGTGCGTGGACGTTCATGATCATGGCGAAGTGCTCGGCCACGGCGTCGCGGCCGAAGGGCAGCGTCGGGTTGGTCGACGACGCGAGCACGTGCGGCACACCGGCGAGCCGCAGCACGTCGGGCGTGTGCCCTCCCCCGCATCCCTCGACGTGGTAGGCGTGGAACACGCGCCCGTCGGACACCGCGAGGGTGTCATCGACGGAGAGGCCCTCGTTGAGCCCGTCGGTGTGCACCGCGACCTGCACGTCGTAGTCCTCGGCGACGGTGAGGCAGGTGTCGAGCGAGCGCAGGTGCGCGCCGGTGTCCTCGTGCACCTTGAAGCCGCAGACTCCGGCTTCGAGGCCCTCCATCATCGTGCCGCGACGCGACGCGGACCCTCGACCCAGCAGACCGACGTTGATGGGATACGCGTCGAACGCGGCGAACGCGGAACGCAGCGGCCCCGAGCCGTTCACGCCGACGCCCCAGAAGGGCCCGAACTCCTGGCCGATGACAGTGGTGACGCCCGACGCCAAGGCCGCCTCCATCACCCGCGGCGACAGCAGGTGCACGTGGGTGTCAACTGCGCCGGCAGTCGCGATGAGACCCTCGCCGTTGATGACGATCGTGCCGGTGCCGATCACAAGGTCGATGCCGTCGGTCGTGTCGGGGTTGCCGCCTCGTCCGATGCCCACGATGCGTCCGTCGCTGATCCCGATCGTGGTCGTGCGGATGCCGAGCACCGCGTCGATGACCAGGACGTTGGTGATGACGACGTCGCACGACTCGGCAGTTGTGACGGCCCGCAGACCGATCCCGTCGCGCCCGGTCTTGCCGAAGCCGAGGAGGAACTCGTCGTCGTCGGGCTGGCTGTGCGCCTCGACCTGCACGACGAGCCCGGAGTCACCGAGGTGCACCCGGTCTCCGGTGCGCGGGCCATAGGTGTCCGCAGCGGCATTCGGGTTGAGCGTCACGACTGCACCTCCGGGTGGGCTGCGAGGTGGGCACGCATGGCAGACACGGCACGCCCGGGATCGGTCGAGCTGTCCGACGGGCTGCCGGTGTCGAGAAAACCCGTGGCGCGCAGGAGATCGAGCGCTCTCTCGCGGGCTCCAGGAGCGTCGAGCTCACCATCGACGAGGCCGGCGAAGCCGATGACGACACGCTCGCCACGGATCGGTGCCAGGCGTACTGACTGCACCTCGCCCGGCGCGAATGTCGTGCTGGCACCGGCCGCGATGTCGAGATGACGACCGTAGGCGGCCTCGCGGTCGAACGAGAGCCGCGGGTTGACCTCGAGGAAATGGAAGTGGCTCGTCACCGCGATCGGCACCGTTGCGGTGTTCGCCACGTCGATCGTGACGATGCCGAGCCGCACAGTGCGTGCGTCGTCGAGGGACGGGTCCGCGTCGGGGTCGGCACTGACGAAGACGGCGCCCGGAGCCTGCGGACCGAGCGAGCCACCGCCGATCGGGTCGGGCACCACGACGAGCCGGGTGCCGTCGTCGAACAGAGCCTCGACCTTGACGTCGTAGAGGATGTCGGCGACGCCTGGCAGAACATCGTCCGGGCCGAGGAGCGAGCGACCGATCTCCAGCGCCTCCTCGTGACGACGACCATCACGAGCCGCCTCGGCCACCGCGTCGGCGATGAGAGCCGTGGCCTCGGGGACGTTGAGGCGCAAGCCTCGGGCGCGTCGGGCACGAGCGAGCTCGGCAACCGTGAAGAGCAGGAGCCGGTCACGCTCGGAAGGGGTCAGCTGCACGCGCGCATCCTTGCAGCAGCCGTGCACGACTGACGAGCGCGTCGGTCCCGAGCCTGGCGCGCCGACCCGGGACCGATGCGAGCTCAGGGCGCTGAGCGCGCCGCGGCTCTCACGTGCAGGTGCTGGCGACGTAGGTGATGAACGCGGTGATGTCCTTGGGGTCCTTGGTCATGCCCTTGGCGATCGCCGCCCCCATGTGGGCGCCCGTCTGGTTGTTCTCGAGCGATGCTGCGAGCGCCTCCAGGATGACGGCGTACGACGCCGCACCCTTGGCCACCTCGGCGGGGGCGTTGGCCCTGATGTCGGCCGCTGCCTGCTTGAGCGTGTCGACATCTATCGACGAGGGCTTGTCGGACATGTTCTTCAGCTCGCCGACGGCGTCGCACAGCGAACCGGCTGCGGGGCTCGCGGAGTCGGTCGGGGGTGCGCTGGGCTCAGGAGAGCTGGCGGCCGGAGTGGGTGTGTCGCTGGCGTTGACGGCGGCGGCCGACGACCCGACCGAGGCCGCCGACTGGGCTGCGGACACTCCCTGGCTCACGGTGGACGCGGCACCGCCGCAGGCGGTGAGAAGAGGGACCGCGACGATCAGAGACGCGGCCGCGCAACGACGAGCAGTGGACATGGGTGAACCTCCTGTGATGACAGAGACGGCGCTAGCGACTCTGATACCCAGAACTCCGGACCAAGATCCACGACACCGACGTTCACCGTGGGTGCTCGCGCGATCACTCGCTCGGCAGCGTGCCGGTGGGGCCGCCCGAGGTGCCCTCTAGGGTCGTCACGTGGACTGGAACCTGCGGCACTGCGCCCGGCACGGGCACGCGACCTACGCCCCCGACGAACCCGCGCTGCGCGACCGCCTGCACGTGACGACTCCGGCCGGCGAAGCGTGGCGCTGCCTGCGGTGCGGCACGTTCGCGGTGGGCGATCCGGCCGGCAGCGGACCCGCAGACGCTGCACCCGAGGTGCCACGTGGGCGCCTGCTCCGCGACCGGGTCATCATGCGGCTGCTGGCGACCGAGCGCGGGTTCAAGGCTCTGCTCCTCCTGCTTCTCGGCATCGGCATCCTCCGCTTCCGCGGCCAGCGCAACGCGCTCGAGGATGCCTACCAGGTCGATCTGCCGCTGCTTCGGCCCTTCGCGGAGCAGATCGGCTGGAACATCGACGGCTCGTTCCTCACCCGCTGGATC
>JANMBJ010000341.1:0-1544 GCA_031360335.1 Candidatus Nanopelagicales bacterium | reverse complement strand
GCGAAGACCGCGGCTCTGCCCATCCAAAACGAAGTCGTTCTCCACCCGCCTGACTTGCCCGCCGGGGCCGTTCTCAAAGGCTATGAACCGTACGTCGTCCAGGAACTGACGATCACCGCGACGAACACCCGCTACCTGCGGGCCCGGTACGCGTTGCCCGATGGCGGGTCGGTACTGGCGCCGCTGCCGGCCGATGTGCTGCCGGGCCGGCATTTCGGCCCCGACCTGATCACCTTTATCCTGAATCAGGTGTATCACGCGCGCGTCACCCAGCCGGTGCTGTTGGAACAACTGCACGACTTCGGCATCGACATCTCCGCCGGCCAACTGAGTCGCCTGCTCACGGAAGACCACGACGGGTTCCACCAGGAGAAGGCGGACATCCTCACGACCGGGTTGGCGGTGGCGGAGTACATCGGCACCGATGACACGGGGGCGCGCCACCAGGGCAAGACCGGCTATTGCACGGTCATCCGCCACGACTTGTTTACCTACTTCGAGAGCACGGCCAGCAAGAGTCGCGTGAACTTTCTGCAAGTCCTGCACGGCGGCGCGGCCATTTACGCCATCAACGACATGGCCACCGACTACTGGAAGCGGCAGAAACTGGCCGCCGCCGTGGTCGAAGCTCTGGGGACCGGGCCGACCCAGTTTGCCGACGCGGCGACCTGGGCAACCCGGCTCCAGGAGTTGGCCATCACCAACGAACGCCATGTGCGAATAGCCACCGAGGGCGCGTTGCTGGGCGGGCTGGTGGAACGTGGGGTGCCCCGCGATCTGGTGGTGCTCAGCGACGCAGCCGGGCAATTCAACGTGTTCGTGCATGCGGCCTGCTGGGTTCACGCCGAACGGCCGTTGGCTCGGCTGGTGCCGCACAACGACGACCACCGCCAGGCCATCGCAGTGGTGCGCGGCCAGATTTGGGACTTCTACCGGGACCTGAAGGCGTATCGCGCGCAGCCGACTGCTGCGGCCCGGCCGGGCTTGGAGGCCCGGTTCGATACTCTGTGCGACCAGCGGACGGGTTATCCGAGCATCGACGGAGTGCTCAAGGAGATGCGGTCGAACCGGGCCGACCTGTTGCGCGTGCTGGAGCGGCCAGTGGTGCCGTTGCACAACAACGGGTCGGAGTCGGACATCCGCGAGTACGTGACGAAGCGCAAGATCAGTGGTGGCACGCGCAGCGATAGCGGTCGGCAATGTCGAGACACGTTTGCGAGCTTGAAAAAGACCTGCCGCAAGTTGGGCGTGCGCTTCTGGGATTACCTGCGTGATCGGGTCCGAGGCCTGGGCGAGGTCGCCCGGCTAACCGATCTCATTCGCCAACGGGCTCAACCGCCCAAACCCATCGGCGCGGAACCTGTTGCCTAACAAGCCCAGTGCCCAGAACACTGAAAAGGTCCGCCTGCGCGCACGCCTTGGGTTATTGAGCAGTTACGAGAACTACGCTCAAAATACTGACAAATTGAACAGTAGAGGACATTGGTATACAGTCGCAGTCTGATTGTGGATCTGGACGTCGCGGGTTCGAATCCCGTCATCCA
>JANMBJ010000338.1:0-2030 GCA_031360335.1 Candidatus Nanopelagicales bacterium | reverse complement strand
GTCAGCACGTCGTCGCGCAGGCGGTGGGTGATGTCGCGGTCACCCGACATGCTGCGCCGGATCGCCTTCAGCAGAGCGGCGGACGCAGCGAAGGTGAACGCCTGCACCCAGTAGAGGCTCGAGGGTGAGATGACAGCGACGAGCAGGCCGACAAGACCGGGGAGCGCGACGTCGAAGACCTGAGCCGTGCCCCACACCGCGGCGTTGGCATCCGGGATGCGGTCCTTGCCCACCAGGGTCGGCACAGCGCCGAAGTTGGCCGAGTCGAAGAACACGAAGACCGAGCTCGACACGAAGCCCACCGCGATCACGTGGGCGGGGGTCAGGTGGCCGAACGCGGCCGCGATCGGCACCGAGACGAGGACGAACGCGTTGGCCAGGTCGCACGACACCATGAGGCGCTGGCGGTCGACCCTGTCGGAGATCGCGCCCGCGACGAGGCCGAAGATGAGATACGGCAGGCCTTCGGTCGCGGCCGTGACTCCGGTCAGCAGCGCCGACGAGGTCAAGGCATAGACCAGGATCGGGGCAGTGACATAGGTGACGGTGCCGCCGGCGTAGGACACGACCCGGCTCAGCCAGTACTTGCGCCAGTCGGGATCCGCCCACAGCGAGTCGGGTGACGGACGGCGCAGCATCCCGCCAGTGTCTCCTTCGCTGGACGCCGCCGGCGAATCGGCTGCGGAGCCAGCTTCTGCTGCCCACGCCATCGTCGCTGCCTCACGACTCAGGACACAGGGCGCCTGCGACGGGCGGGGGCTCCTCGTCGTACGACGTCAGAACAGGACGGTCGCGAAGTCGCCGACCGTGCGGAAGCCCGCCGTCTCATAGGAGCGGCGCGCGATGGCGTTGAAGTCGTTGACGTACAGGCTCACCGTGGGCGAGTGCTCGCGGCGCGCGAGTGCCACGACCGACGCCATGCCCGGCGCCGAGAGACCGCGGCCGCGCAGCTGCGGCGCGACCCACACGCCCTGCACCTGGCAGGCGTGATCGCTCACGGCGCCGATCTCCGCCTTGAACACCACCTGTCCGTCGTCGATGCGGGCGTAGGCACGACCGTGACGCACGAGCTCGGAGATGCGGGCGCGATAGGCCTCGGCACCACCACCGAGCAGCGGTGACACCCCGACTTCCTCGGTGAACATCGAGACGCAGGCCGGCAGCAGCAGGTCGACCTCGTCCTCGCGCACCCGGCGGACACCTGGGTCCGCAGGTAGCGGGGAGTCGTTCTCGATGACCATGAGCGGCTGGTGCGCGCGGATCTCCCGCGCGGGTCCCCAGGAGTCGGCGAGCTGAGGCCACAGGACGGCGACCTCGTACGACGGCCCCACGATCGACGAGCAGCGGCGCCCGATCCGACGACACCGGTCGACGAACGCCGCGCGCGCGTCGGCCGTCGTCTCCACGGGTACGAGGTTGGCGCCGAGGTAGAGCAGCGACACGAGCTCGCCACCCTCCGACCAGCCCCACACCACACCACCAAGCCGCCAGGGGTCGAGCCCGCTCACGTGGATGCGCGACGACACGAAGCAGTGGGCGACCGGGTCACGATCGAGCACCCGCAGCGCCTGCCGAAGGTCGCGCGGGCTCAGCACCCGCAGCACCCCCGTGGTCGCCGTCGTCACGAGGGACATGGTGCCGCACCGCCGCTCCCCCGCGCACCAGCGCCGCGACACCTGCGGTCAGGTGGGGAGGTGGACGTGGAGCTGGGTGGTGCCGACCTCGACCTCGTCGCCGTCCTCGAGGCGGTGCTTGGTGATGTCGTCGGTGCCGACTCGCGTGCCGTTGCTGCTGCCGAGGTCGACGAGGTCGTAGCCGCCGACGACCGGGCGCAGCTCGGCGTGGCGACGCGAGACCTTCGGGTCGGACAGGACGACGTCGCAGTCGGGGTGGCGTCCGACGACCCAGGTGCGGGAGCCGAGCTCGAGCGCGACGCCGTTGGGCAGCGTCAGGGTGGCGCCGCGTACGCCGCGGTCGTCGTGGGTCATCGTCGCTGCGACCTCGACGCCCGACAGGCCGGGGTCGAGAGA